>JANRIM010000043.1:0-7781 GCA_033764865.1 Hyphomonadaceae bacterium | reverse complement strand
GGTCGCCACCCCGCCGGTCGGCGTGGCGCGGACCTCGCAGAAGTACGAAAGCCCAACGCCCGCTGCGGAAAGCGCGTCCTGCGCGGCTGCGGCGGCGCGCCGCAGGTCGTCGAGCGAGAACCAGCGCTGCACGCCGGTGGTGAGGCTGCAGGCGGTGACGCGGCCCCGTCCGTCGGCCTGGCGCACAATCCGGTCGCCGGCGATCGCGAGCGCCTTGGCGTGGAGCCGCAGAAGCGGCCGCGCGCCCGTCCGGTCGAGCTCGGCCCAGGCCGGAACGTCCGGGCCCGGAGCGAAGGCGAGCGGGCCGAGGAGCCGCGTCACCGCCGGCGCGGCCGCGAGGATCGCGAGCACCGGGTCGAGCGCCGGCGTGCGCGCTGGCCGCCCCGTCACCGCGCCGGACCCGCCGGCCGTGGCGCGCGAAAGGCGCTGGCCGGTCGCGGCCGCGAGCCGCACCAGGCCACGGGGCGGCGGCGGCCAAAGCGCGGCCTGGGTGAGGGCGTGGGCAGGCTTCCGGCGCGAAACGCGTTGCACAGTGCGGTGTTTCGCGCGGCGGCGTTAGGAAAGCGTTGCGGGCGTGGGCGCAACTCACGTCCCAGCCTCCGAAAAGTGCGCCCGTGCGCGCTGCGCCTGCCAGCCCAAGTGCCTGGCCCGGCCGAACTCGTCGGCCACCAGCGCTTTCAGCTCGCCCGGCGTCGGCGCGCGGCCGGCTGGCGTCTCGCGGTAGCGAAAGCAGGCGAGCGCGAAGAGCCGCTCGGGGTAGCCGTCGAAGTGCGCGAGCCACTGCGCGTTCACGCGTTTGGCGAGCGCGGGTTTCAGGTCCGCCCACTCGCCGTAGAACGCCCGGAGCTCCTCGAGGTGGCCGGCGAGCGCGGCCGCCGAGATCGGCGCCAGCGCGGCCGCGAGCTCAGCCTCGAGGCGCTCCAGCGCCTCAGGCGTCAAGTCGTCCGGCAGCGGCTCCTGGTCCCAGGGCCTCCAGTTCTCCACGCTCGGCCAGGAGCTCAGCCCACGCGTCGAGCCGAACTTGCCGCTGAGCGCCGGGAGAGTTGCGAGTGGGCCCGGCGCGGGGGCCAGAGCGGTGTGCGGTTCGGTCACGGGCGGTCACTCCGGTTACGTACAGTTCGTGTTCGGACGAAAGCTCGGCGCCGGCGTCGCCTCGCACTCGGGCGTCCCGGTTGGCGCGGGCTTCCTCGGCGATCGCGGGGTGCGTCCAGGCCCGGAGCTTCTGGCCGCGGCCGTGGAGCCGTGCGCCGACAGCGGCGATCGCCGGCAGCACGTCGGCGTCCCAGTCGCAGGGCGGGCCCGTGGCCGCGTCGGGGGGCGGTTCGGTCAGGCGTTTCAGCGCCGCCCAGCTCGCGAGGCCCCCGGTGGTCTGGTTCGCCGCGCCGTTGAGCGCCGCGATCCCCTCCGAAAGCCGATTTTTCCAAACCTCGGGCGACGCGCCGCCGCCGCAGCCCGCGGCCGGGTCGCGCGCACGCGCACACGGCTGCGGCGGCGGGGTCTCCTCCCTGGTTTTGAATTCCAAAGGTGGTGGGGAGAGAACTACTTCCTTCTCTTTCTCCCTTTCCCTCTCCCTCTCTATTGGCATTGCGGTGGCAATGCCGCGGCAGTGCCGTGGCATTGCCACGGCATCGCGGGCGCTGGAAGCCTTGCGGCCCTTGGGTTTTTCGGCGCGCCCGTTCGGTGGTTTCGAAGGCTTTTCGGCGCTCCAGCGCTTGTTCGCGCGCTCCTTTTGGCGCTCGCGCGAGGCCCACGCCTCGCGCGCTTTCTCCGCAAGCGTCGGGTGGTAAAGGCGCCCGTCGCTGCACTTGACGAAGCCGTGGAGCGCGCCAGTGCGCAGCGCGGGCCAGGCCTCCGGAGCGACGCCAGCGAGGTGGGCGAGAACGCGATCGTCGTCGGGCAGGCTTGCCGCCGGCACCTGCCGCCAGGCCTTGATCCAGAGCCGGACGCCGGCCTTGAACTCGTCGCCGGACGTGATCGCCATAAAGTCGCTGTCCTCGAGACGTTGCGCGTCGAGTTCGAAGTAGCGGAACGCCCGCAGGTCGCAGTCGGGCGGCGTCAGGGGTTCGGGGAGGTCCGTCACGGCGCGGCCCTCACAGCGCGTCTTGCAAGGCCCACAAGCGCCACGCTGTGCGAGGTCGGCCTGAGCCAGCCGGCGCCTTTCAGTTCGGCGACGTCGGCGGGTGTGCACCGCGCCGCCCGCGCGAGGCTTGCCTCGCTGCCGCGCCAGAGGCCGCCGACGCCGGCCACCTCGAACGCGACGGAGAAGAACACGCCCTGGCTCCGAAGGCTGCGGCGCCCTCGGCGCAGACGGCGCAGTTGCTCGAGCGGCCGCTTGTAAATCCGGACCTCACGGCCCCGCGCCTTGCACCCAGGCGCAAATCGGTACACTGACGGTTTCACTCGAGACCCCACCCTTCTAGAAGCCCCGGCGTTCGCGCGCCGGGGCTTTTTCTTGCTGTTGGGAAAGCCCCGCGAAGGGCGGTGGAAGGAGCTGGACGCCGGCGGCGTCGAGCACGCGGGCGACGTCGGCGAGGTCGCGCACGACGGCGTAGAAAACGCCCACGCAAGGCGTGAGCGCGGCGCGCCAGGCCTTCTGGTCCTCGCTCAGCCGTCCGTCCTCGGACTTGAGCTCAAGCCAAACGGTGGCGCCCTGGCCGCAGAGCGCGTGGGGCGCGACGATCACGTGGTCGGGCGCGCCGCGGCGCACCCCGGCGGCCTTCAGCTTGCCGGCGACCGCCTTGGAGCGGAGGCCCCCGGAGGCGAGGTGCGTGTGGCGACAGTCGGGCGGCAGGCGCGCGTCGAGAAAGGCCGCCACCTGGCGCTGCAGCGCCTCTTCGTCCGCGCGGTCCGGTGTGCGGGCGTCGCTGCCACGGGTCCGCGAAACCCGTGGCAAGCCGGCGCCGGGCTCTTCTGAAACGAGCGCCGCCGTGCGCCCTGGCGCCTCAAGCCGCCTTCGACAGTCCGCACACCCGCACGACCGCCAAACGGCGGCCAGCACGCGCGCGCTCGCGCCCACCGGCGCCTGCGTGTGGAAGGGCGCGCTCACGGGGCCAGGCCCTCTTGCTGCGCGATCCGCTTCACGACCCAGAAGCGCACCGCGCAAGCGGCGGCGACCGCGCTCACGCTTTCGCCCGCGCGCAACCGGGCCAGCACGGCGTCGCGGCGGCGCGGTGTGCGTGGGTCCGGGCTCGGGTCGGCGCCCTGCCGCTTGCGCAGGCCCACGTTGAGCGCCCAGCGCTCCAACTCGTTGGGGTCGACGCCGAACGCGGCCGCCACGCACTCCAGGTCGGCGCCGGCCTGCGCCAGCGCGGTCAGCGCGTCCTTGCGCACCGCGACCGTTACGGCTTTGGGGGCTTCCGTCGCGCTCACAGCACGCGCTCGCGCGGACCGTCCGCACTCGGACGCTTGCGGGCGCTGAGCCGCGCTTCCGCCGCCGCGCGGGCCTTCTCGCTGCCGCGCGCGTTGTTGCAGGCGAAGCAGGCGGCGACCACGTTGGCGCGGGCGTGCTTGCCGCCGTCGGCGAGCGCGACCAGGTGGTCGGCCGTGCACGCGTTGGCGACGCCCGAGCTCGGCGGCGCGAGCACCACCTTGCAGTGGTGGCAAAGCCCGCCCTGCGCTTTGGCGGCGAGCCGGCGCCAGCGTCGCAAACGCCTGTAAAAGGTCGCGTTGCGCGCCAAGGGGTTTAAGTCTTCGCTCACCGCCGCCCTCCCTCTTTGGCGCGGGCGTCAAGCTCCGCGCGGGTGAACCCCGAGATCCGCACCAGCTCGCGCGTGAGCGCCGCGTAAGCGTCGAGAAACGCGTCGAGCCCCGGCTCCTCCTCCGCCAGCGCCTCGATCTTGTGGAGCGCGTGCGCCGCGGTCGTCCGGTCCCGGCCCAAGGCGCTGGCGAGCCGCGCGATCGAGACCTTTTCGCCGAGCGCCCGGCGCAGCACCGCGAGCAGAAGCTGCCGCGCCTCGCTCTCCGCCGCCCCGCCGCGGGTGGCGCGGAAAAACACCTCCGGCGCGAGGTCGAGCCCGAAGGCCAGCAGCGCGGCCGCCCCGCGCGCCAGGCGCCGGTCGGTCTCGGGCGAGGCCGTCTCGGGCAAAGCGACCGCGATCACCGCAGCGGCCCTGCGGCCAGCGCGGCGAGGCCCTGCGCCGTCAGCCGCACGTGCACCGCCCCCTCCCCCAAAATCTCGAGCAGCCCCGCCCGCCGCAGCGCCGCGAGCTGGAGAAGCGTCACGTTGCACGGCGGCGGCGCCCACCCGTCGCGGCGGGCCCGCGTCGCGCGCACCAGGCGCAGCAAGCGCAGGTCCTCCTCGTGTAGGCTCACGGCGCGGCCCCCGCCTGCTCCAGGAGCCAGGCCCGCCCCGCCGGCGTCACCCGCCCGCGGACAAGAAACCCGACCCGCGGCACGTCCGGCGGCGGCTCCAGGAGCAGCACCCCCGCCGCCGCCAACGACGCAAACAGACCCAGCTCGGCCGCCGGCTCCGCGCCGCGCCCGCCCTTCCGATCGTTCATTCCCTTGTGCCTCCAGGCGCTTTTGCTTCCCTTGGAGACACCCCAACAAAACGTGTGCGCCGGCGGCGGGTTAGGAGGTGTCGGGCGGGGCCTCGCGGCGGCGCTTGAACGGCTCGAAGAGCTCGTCCAGCGAAAGCCCGGTGACCGCCGACAGCAGCAGCGCCCGGTCGACGGAGAAGCCGCGCAGGCCGTGGGCGTAGTTGTGCACGTCGCCCCGGCTGATCCCGCAGGCCCGGCCGACCCCGGCGTAGCCCCCCTCGACAGAACGCGCGTAGCGCGTCAGTGGGCTCTCCTGCAGCGGGCTCGGCGCCTCGTCCGGGGGCGGTGGGGGTAAATCGGCTAACACGGTCGACTAGGGTTGGAGCATTCCCAACTCCTAAGTCAAGCCCCTGTTGGAGATAACCCTCACGACAACGGTTGGAGGACCGCCAACAAGAGGCCCATGCCCGACGCACCAACCTGGTTTCTGCGCGAGTGGCGGCTGCAGCGTGGGTGGACGCAGGAGCGGTTGGCCGTAGCGCTCGGCGTACACAAGGGGGACGTCTCCAAACTCGAACGCGGCCAGCAGCGCTGGAACGCGACGCACCTTGCGGCTATTTCTGCGGCGCTTGACGTCGAACCGTGGTGGCTTGTGCAGGTGGACCCGACCGACCCGGCCAACAACCTCGAAGCGCTCGAAGCGCTGCGCCAGGTGCCCGCCCACAAAATGCAGGATGCTGTCGCCGTGCTGCGCGCCCTCGGCGAGCGCCACGAGCCCGTCTACGAGGCGACGCCCCCATCGCAGGCGCCCCGCGCCCGCCGGCGAAAACCTTAGCCGCCCGTAGGCGTTTCGCACCACCCGCCGGCGCCGGTGTACTTGCCGTGCCCGTGCTCGACCATCAAGTCCGTGAAGTTGCGGCCGTCGAGAAAGAGCCGCGCCTCGACGCGCTCCCGGTAGCGCTCGGTGGCCGGCTGAACGCGCCCGGTCGGCCGGATTTCCGCGCTCTGCGCGACCGCCACCAGGCGCTGGGCGTGCGCTTTCGAGGCGGCGTAAAGTGCGGCCTCCGCGTCGCACTTGGCGTGCGGCTTCTGGTCGGGCGCGTCGAGCTCAAACACGCGAAACCGCTTGCCGCCGTAGTCGAACGTGTCGCCGTCGACGATCGAGACCCCGGCCTTGACGGACGCCGCCTGCGCGCGCTGCCAGGCGACGCCCACGAGCACGAGTGCGGCCACGACCACCGCCCCGCCCAACACCGCCGCAAACGCCCGCAGCACTGAGAGCCCCACTCAAAAACCTCGTCGAACGTAGGTCACCGAAGCGCCGGCGCGCAACGTTGGAAAAAACCCAACAAACGAGTTGACGATAAGTTGGAACTATCCCAACTTCCGCTCACGCCGCGTCGCCCGCGGCGGGGAGGGCTCCACTTGATCGCTACTGAGACCCACGCGCTCGACGCCGTCATCGACGCGCTCGAAGCGTCCCGTTACCGCGCCGCATGCCAAGGCGTGCTCGCCGCGCTGCTCGCCGCCGCCGTCGACTGGCCGGAGCCGCTCGCCCGGCACGCGACGCGGGTGGCGACGCAAGCCGAGGAGTGGCCGGGCACGGCGCTCGTCACCTTCGCCCGCGCCCGCGACCACCTGGAGGGCGTGCTGGAGCGGGCCGAGGCCGGCGACGCGGACGCGCTCGCCGCGCTCAGCAACGGCGTCAACGCCCTGCACGTCGCCGCCGCCGCCGCCACCTACGACGCCGCGCTCCAGGCTTGGCCGGAACCGCGCCGCGGGGCGCGCGCCCCGTGACCCCGCGCCCGACCCCCACGGACGAGGCGTTCAGCCGGATCGTCACCGCCGACCTCGCCGCCTGCCTCGCCGCCGCCTACGCGCTGCGCAACGCCACGGGTGGGCGGCTGCCGTTGCTGGCGCAAGCGTTTCTGGAAACGGACCGGTCGAAGCTCGACGACTTGGACCGCAGACAGGTCGCGGAGCTTTGCGCGGTGCTGGACACCGGCGCGGCGTTTCTGGCCGCGGCCGCCGCCTACGAGAGCGGCGCCTGCAGCTGCCCCGACTGCCGCGCCAAAGGCCGGTCCGCACACGGACCGTCTCAACCCGGAGGGTCCGCGCCGTGACCAACCGCCCTAAGGACGGCCCCGAGATTTTTATTCCGGCGGCGAAAATCGACCTCTCGCCTGCCTCCGCGGCCGGCGCAGAGCGCGCCTATCTGGACCCGCTGCCGCCCTGGCCGCCGGAAAGCGCCAACGACACCGCACCGCTCGGCGGCTACGCCGAGATCGCGCGGCGCTTCCGCTACTGGTCCGGCCGCCTTGGCCGCGCCGCCGCGAGCGGCCGCGTGATGGCCGAGAGCCTGTCCCTTCCGGACACGGAAGAGCTCTTCGAGCTCTGCTGCTGGGGCGCCGCCGTCGCGGACTTGCGGGAGAAGGAAGCGCGCCGACACGCGCCCTTCTGGGACGCCGTCTCCTTTTGCGCCGCGCTGGCTTTCGCCGCCGCGTGCGCCCTCCTCGGTTTCATCCTGCTTTTCGGAGGCGCCCGTGGTTGAGCAACCCAACCTTGAGCCGCCGCTGCAGGAGTTCCGCGTGTGGTCGGATACGGACGCCGACGGCGGGTCCGCGGAGGCGACGGCGAGCGCGTGTGGCTTCTCGTCGAACGGTTCCGCGTCGAAAGCGAAACGGAGGCCGCCCGTGGCTGACGAATACGTTCGCCCGCAGGACTTCCTGGTGTGTCCGGAACACCACGACGAGAGCGAGGCCTGCAGGTCGTCCGCGTACACCCCTTTGGGGGCGTTGTTGCGGGTCGTCTCGGCGTTGGTCGACGACTGCGCACGGGAGGAAGGCCTGGCCAAAGGAAATGAGGAGTGGCGGGTCTCGCGCGCCAACGGCGCACAGTGGCGCTTTCGCGTGCTCTGGACGTGCCATTCGACGTTCCACCTAAGCGTCCTTCCCGTGGACCAGGAGGCTTCCGGTGGCTGACGGCTTCTCCCGCCCGCGGCTTGAGCCGGGCGTTTACCTGGACCTCCCGCTGGCGGACTACCTCGCCGACCCCGGCGTCAGCGGCTCGGGCCTCAAGCTCTTGTTGACCGACCCGCCGGCCTGGCGCTGGGAGCGGCCCGACAACCCGCTGCGCGAGGTCCCCGAAAGCCGGCCGCAGCGGCGCGGCGCCGCCGCCCACTGCGCGATCCTGGAAGGGCTCGCCGCCTACGAGCGCCGCTACGCCGTCGCCCCCCGCCGCGCCGACCACCCCGACGCGCTCGAAACCGTGGAGGACCTGAAAAACTGGCTCCGCGACCGCGGC
>JANRIM010000174.1:0-6391 GCA_033764865.1 Hyphomonadaceae bacterium | reverse complement strand
ATGGTGCCCAGAAGAGGACTCGAACCTCCACGATGTTACTCGCCAGTACCTGAAACTGGTGCGTCTACCAATTCCGCCATCTGGGCACGGGGTAGGGCGGGGGAAGTGCCGCGCCGGGGGGCGGTTGTCAATGGCAGCGGCGGCGGGTTCGGCGGCGGGTTCAGGGGTCGCGGGCGGTGGCGGGGCGCTCGATGTCGGGCTCCAGCACCGTCACGTACGCGCGCGTCCACTTTTTCAGGCTGATGACGGCCGATCCCACCGGGGCGGGCATGGCCACGCGCACCGGCGGGGCGACGTTGGACTCCGGCACCAGCGCGAACCAGATCTCGCCCTCGGGCAGCCGGCGGCGCTCGTTCTCGTTGCGCGTGTCGTAGCCGGCGACCTGCACGTAGCGCATCCGGCACTTGAGCACCGGCCCGTCGTAGCCGCCGCGGTCATGGTTGGCGCGCGTCCCGCCGGAGAGCACGAGATCGTACCGGAAGCGGCCGTCGAAGGTGGGGTAGGCGCCGGCGCAGCGTTGGGTCCGGGCCACGTCCATCGCCATGGCGATCATCGACGACAGCGGGTCGCGGCTTGCGCGCTTGTCGGCGTCGGAGGCCGGCGGGTCGCCCCACACGCGGTAGTTGGGCGTGATCAGCGCGCGGAAGGCGTCGTCCTCGGACAGCCGCAGCGAGGTGACGCGGCGCTTGCGGGAATAGGAGTGATCGAGATCGTAGCGGCGCCAGCGCGGTCCGGCAGGCGTCAGCACGCCGCTGGCGGCGGCGAGCAGATCGGTCTTTTCGAACAGCCGCAGGAGGCCGCCGGATTTCACGGTGGCGGTGGCGTCGTAGAGCGTGTCGCCCACGGCCATGTCGAGGCGCGCCGTCCCCAGCGAAGCGACGCCGAGCCAGGCGCCTTCGTATTCGAGCGCGAAACGCTCCGCGTGCGCGGGCGCCGGCGCAGCGAGAAGCGCGCCGACGAGGGCGAGCAGGGGAACCGCAAGGCGTTGCATCGCGGCGTCGGTAGCGCGCGCTTGGGGCGCGAACAAGGCGCCGTCGCGCAGCGTCAGCGGCTCTCGCCGAGGCGGTCGAGCTGTTGCTGGGCGAAGGCGTTGCCCTGCCGCGCGGCGAGCCGGTAGAGGCGCAACGCTTCCGCCTTGTCGAGCGTGGCGCCGCCGGCGCCGTACTCGTGCATGCTGGCCAGACCCGCCTGGCCTACGCCGTTCCCCTGCGCCGCCGCGAGGCGGTAGAGCCGCAGCGCCTCCACGAGGTCCTTGGCGAGGCCGCCCGCGCCGGAGTGATACATGATCGCGAGGTTGGCCTGCGCCCCGGGCGTGCCCTGCGCGGCGGCCAGCCGGAACAGGCGCACGGCCTCCACCTGGTCCCGCGGGAGACCGCCGACGCCGCCGTCGTACATGGCGCCGAGGCTGTTCTGACCGCTGGCGTTGCCCTGCGCGGCCGAGAGGCGGAAGTAGCGCACGGCCTGCACGTCGTCCTTCGGCAGGCCGTGGGCGCCCGCGAAGTAGAACGAGCCCAGCGCTTCCTGCGCGCGCGCGTTGCCCTGCGCGGCGGCGTCCTGGATCAGGCGGCCGGCCTTGGTGCTGACCTCGAAGCCCGAATAGCCGCCGTTGTAGGCGAGCCCCGCGACCGTCTGCGCCCGCGCGTCGCCGAGGGCGGCGAGCCGTTCCAGCGCCTCGCGGGAGCTTGCGCCCACCACGCGCTGCACGAGCACCGAGCCCTCCGCGGCGCTCCACTCCTGCGCCGAGATCGACGCCAGCGCCTGGCGGACGGCGGCGAGCGGGTCGGCGCCCGGCGCGGCCACCACCGGCCGTTCAAGGCTGGACAGCGCCTGCTGCGCCACGCCCTTCAGGCGCGCGTCGGGAAACGCCGCCAGGAACGTGCGCCAGACCTGCGGATCGTTGGCGCGCGCCGCCGCGTCGAACGCCTCCACTTCCGCGCCGAGATCGCTGGCGCGCACGTTGGCTCCCAGCACGGTGAGCGTGGCGGTCGATCCGTTCGACACGGGCGGCACGAAGTAGACCTGCTCCGACGACAGCGCCGAGCCGATCCACGGCCGTTGGCTGCGGATCGCGGCGATCGGGCTTGCGGCGTTGGCGGCGATGACGTCGTCGTGGACGCTCGCGAACAGGAAGCGCACTTCAAGTCCAGGCTCCACGAGGCGCCGGGCCAGGGCTTGCGCGAACGGGCTGTTCTCCGCGCCCTGTCCGTCTGCGGCCACTTGTCCGAAGCTTGCGGAATACGCCACCAGCGTATCCGCCGGCAGGCCGTCCACGGGGCGCAGGCCGCGCGAGACCGTCCGCGTGGGAGAGGCGAGCCGCATGGCGAACGGATTGTTGCGGCACGCGTCGAGCACCACCACCCGCAGGCGCCGCGCGCCCTGCACGTAACGCAGCACCGTCGCCAGCGAGACGCCCTCCGTGAGGGCGTCGGCCGGGTCGGCGATGCGCGCATCGACGGGCAGCAGCCAGTTCTGCTCCTCCAGCTCGATGCCGTGGCCGGCGTAGTAGACGAGGGCGATGTCGGCGGCGTCGGCGGCGCGTTTGAAGTCCCGCAGCGCGGCGTCGAACTGTGCCTTGGTGAGATCCTTTTTCAGCTCGCTGACCTGAAAGCCCGCCTTCTTCAGGGATTGGACGATCAATGCGCCGTCCTTGGCGGGGTTGGCGAGCACGGGGACGGATTGGTAGGCGCCATTGGCGATCACCAGCGCGACGCGGGTCTGGGCCTGCGCCCACGCCGGCTGGGCCAGCACCGGCAGCGCCATCGCCACCGCCACGAGGAACAGGATCAGGAATTTGAACGCGCGCGCCATGTCCATCTCTCCGCTTACGGAGAGTTTAGCGGCCGCTTTCGCCAGATGCTACGCCCGGATGAGGCCGCCCATCGCCGCCACGCCCGTGCTGTCGGGAAAGATCGTGGTCCCGCTGGCGCCGAGGTGGTCGGCGAGGACGCCCTTCAGCACCGCGCGCACGTCGGTGGTGGCGCGCAGGTCGCGGCCCTCGTGGCGCTGGCCGGGCGCAAGGCCGGGCCAGTCGGCGACGACACGCCCGCCCGCCACCGCGCCGCCGGCGAGGAAGAGGGCCGACGCCGTGCCGTGGTCCGTGCCGCGATTGCCGTTGGGCGAGACGGTGCGGCCGAACTCGGTGGCGATCACCATCACGGTGTCCGCCCAGACGGGGCCGAGATCGGCCTTGAGCGCGGCGACGCCGCCGTCCAGCAGCGCGAGGCTGTTGGCCAGCGCGCCTGCGGCAGTCCCCTGGTTGGCGTGGGTGTCCCAGCCGCTCATCTCGATGACTGCGGCGACGGGGCCGTCCGGGCGCCTGAGAAATCCGGCGGCGGCTTTCGCCAGCGGCGCCAGCGCGCGGCCCCCGCCGCGCATGCCGCCGGTCATGCCGCCGGCGTCCGCGGCGATGGCGTTGGCGGTGATGGCGCTGTCGAGCGCGCCGGCTAGGGCGGGGTCGCGGGCGGCGTACAGGTCCATGAGGCGGGCCAGCGTGTCGGCGTCGGCGTCGGGCATGGGGGAGGGCGACCACGTGGCCACGCTCGCCGTGCCGCGCAGCAGCAGCGGCGCCTGCGCGGCGATCGCGAGCCCGAGCTCCCGGCGGCCGCCCTTCGCCGCGCCGCCCAGCGCGCCAAGCGCGGCGTTGAGCCAGCCGGAGTCCCGCGCGTAGGGCCGCGCGCCGCCCGTCTCCAGCATGTTCTGCGCGTCGAAGTGGGAGCGCTCGCGGTACGGCGTCGCGACGGCGTGCGCCACAAGGAGATCGCCCGCGCCGTACAGCGCGTGCAGCGTCGCCAGGCGCGGATGCAGGCGGAACGTGGCGTCCAGCGGCAGGAGATCGCCCGCGTCCATGGCCAGCGGCCCGCGCGCGGCGACGTAGGCGGGATCGCCCACGGGGACGACGGCGCCGAGGCCGTCCATCCCGCCGCGCAGAACGATGACCACCAGCCGCTTGGCGCTGTCGGCGGCGAACGCGGCGGCGGGAAAGGCCAGGGTGGCGAGGCCGGCGGCCATCGCGCTGCGGCGGGTGAGATGCATGGCCCTATCTCCGCTGGAATTCGGGGCTGGAGAGCAGGATCACCATGCCCTGCCGGGGGCTTTCCGCGCGGCGCACGGCCTCGCGCGTCTCCGCCGAGAGGAGCGGGCCCTGGGCCGCCTCGCCCACGGCGAGGGGGTCGATGTCGGACCGGGACACGCGCGCGGCCACCGCCTCCGCCCACTCGATGCGCTTCCAGACCAGATCGCCCGTGAGCCACGGCGCCGCGACGTCGGCCCAGCCGTCAGGCCCCGGCGCGGCGTAGAGGCGCTGGCCCATGGCCGCGCACGCCGCGGCGCCGACGCCGGGACCCGGCGGCGCGCCGCCGAGCGCGCGCAGCGCTGAGATCAGGTATTCCTCCGGACGCTTGAACTTCGCGAACGGCTGCGCCCACGTTTCCGGGCTGTCGACGATGGCGCCGACGCAGGCGGCGAGATCGCCGCCCGTGCGCGTGAAGGTCTGCGCCACGCGCGCCACCGCCGCGGGCGGCGGCGCATCGGCGATGTAGTGGCGCGTCAGCTTCGCGGCGAGGAAGCGCGCGGCGGCCGGATGGCGGGCGATGTCGCGCAGCGCGGCGTCGCCCTGGCCGACGTCGGCGGGCGGATAGGTCTTGCCCAGGAACGTCTTGGCGCCGGGCTCATGGGCGTCGGGCTCGAAGCGGAACAGCTGCGCGCCGTCGCGCTTGCCGCGTTCTTCGGAAAAATAGAGGCGGGGCGGCGGGCGGTCGTACGTCCAGCCCGTGAGGATCGCGGCCAGCGCCTGCACGTCGGCTTGCGCGTAACCGCCGTCGGCGCCCAGGGCGTGCAGCTCCAGGATTTCCCGGGCGAGGTTCTCGTTGAGGCCCGTTGGCCGGCCGCCGGGCCCGAAGCCGGCGAAGCGCGGCATGGCGCGCGGCGTCTTCGCCCACACCGAGTTCGGCCCGATCGACTGCCAGTTGTCGAGATAGATCGTCATGCCCGGATGCTTGGCGGCGGCCAGCAGCATGGTCTCGAACCGGCCGGTGACGTGCGGGCGGATGGCCTCGCGCTCGAAGGAGGCGGGCAACGCTGCGGCCTGGGGCTTCTGCGCGGAGACGGTGAAGTGGTTGGCCCAGAAGTGCGCGAGCCGCTCGAAGGCGGGCCGGTCCGTGGCGATGGCGGCGTCGAGGCGGGCCTTGGTGGCCGTTTCGTAGCGGGCGCGGAAGTGTTCGCGGAAGGCCGCTTCCACCGGCTGCATCTGGTCGCGCGGGACGCCTTGCTTCTCCAGCCGGTCGCGCAGCCGCTCGCCGTTGGGGCCATTGAGGCGCTGGGAGACGTAGAAGCGGCCGAAGGCCAGCACGTCGTCCTCCGCGGGCGGCAGCGCGGCCAGCGGCGCCGGCGGCGCGCGTTCCGGCGTGAGCTGCGCCTTCACCCATCCGCGCGGATCGCCCGCTATGGCGCGCAACTCCCCCGGCCGCGCCCCGTACCCGAAGCGGTTGGCGGCGATGACGGCGTGTTCCAGGGACATGCGAAGCGCCTCCGATCACCGCTTCAACGCGGGGGAGACGCAGCTCCGTCGCTCACCACGTTTCGCCGAGGCGGCGGAGATTCTGTTGCGCAGTGGCGCACTGCGCTCTCAAGCGCGACGGCAAGCGACCATGAATGCGAAAAACGGAACCGGCGCTGGGCGCAGCCAGCCGTCCGCTGCGCTCAGAGCGGGCGGACGTTCACTTCCCGGGAGGACAGCGGCAGCTCCAGCATCATGCCGAGACGGGCGCTGACCACATCGTCGATGCCGCCGGCGCGGGCTTCGCGCACCTGCATGTCCGCAAGGATCGGATTCTCGCTGGCGTTGGTGAGCACCAGCGTGCCCGTGTTGGCGCGCGCCGCCGCTTCCGCGACCTGGGCGAGCCCCGGGAAGAGGCCTTTGGTGTCGGTTTCATGCAGCTGGGCGAAGCTGTCGGAGTCCGCGCCATGGAGCACGACGTCGGCGTCCTTCTGCGCTTCGGCCCATTCGGCGCGACCGTCGCCGGCCACCACGAGGTTGCGGCCGCGGTAATCGAAGCGGTAGCCGACGCGGCCGGTGTAGGCGTCACGCTCGGTGGTGAACGCGGAGACGACGAGCCCGTCGCCCTCGAACACCACGACGTTCTTGCCCGGCTCCGGCGCCGGCGCCCACGGCTCCAGCCCCGAGGCGGGGCCGACGCGCATCGCGTCGTTGAGGCCAAACACCAGCTGATGCGAATCGGCGGGCCCGTAGACCGGCAGGCGCGTGTTGTTGCGCTGCGGCGCGGCCATGGCCCAGAGCTCGTCGAGATCGCCGGAGCGCGTCTGGTCGGCGCCCGTCAGCAACACGGCGTGGAGGCGGCCCAGCGGGATGCCCTTGCGCTCCAGCGCGTCGGCC
>JANRIM010000173.1:0-12012 GCA_033764865.1 Hyphomonadaceae bacterium | reverse complement strand
AAGATCGGCGCCGTCGAGGACATCATCCTCGACAAGACCTCCAACGGGATCCTGTTCGCCGTCGTCGGTTTCGGCGGCGTGCTGGGCATGGGCGAGAAGTACCATCCCGTGCCGTGGGCGAGCCTCGACTACAACGAGTCCGAGAACGCCTACGTGATCAACAAGTCGAAGGACGAGTTGAAGGCCGCCCCCGCCGACACCATCGACGAGTTGACCCGCGCCGACGGCGCGCAGTGGCGCGACACCGCCCACGACTTCTACGGGGCCCCGCGCCACTGGCAGTGAGCGGCCTCGCCGCACGGTCGGCGCCGTCGCCCCCGCGACGCGACGCCGGCCTGCGGCGCTTCGGGTGATGCGCGGGACAAGCGAGGCGACGAAACGACATGCTGCATGAACCGGATTCACCACGCCCCGCCGACAGCAGCGCGGACGCAGGCCGCGCCAAGCCCGTCGCCCCGCTCCGGACGGTCGCGGTCATCGGCAATTTTCCGCCGCGGCGGTGCGGCATCGCCACGTTCACCGCCGACGTCGTCGCCTCCCTCCGTGACGACGCGCACTGCCGCGTCGTCGCCATGAGCGACGGCCCCACCGCATACGGCGCGCCCGTGACGGACGTCATCCGCCAGGACGTGCGCGACGACTACAGGGACGCCGCACTCGCGCTCAACCGCGACCGCGTGGACGTGGTCTCCCTGCAGCACGAGTTCGGCATCTTCGGCGGCGCGGCGGGCGAATACGTCCTCGACCTGCTGGAGGCCTTGAAGTGCCCCGTCGTCACCACCCTGCACACGGTGCTCACGGCCCCCGACCACGACCAGCGTCGCGTGCTGTCGGCTGTCATCCGCCGCTCCACGCGCGTGATCGTGATGTCCGAGTACGGTCGCGACATCCTGATCGACACCTATCACGCCCAGCCGGACCGCGTGCTTGTGGTCCCCCACGGCGCGCCCGACCGTCCGCGCAGCGACGGACTGGCGGCGAAGGCGCGCATCGGCCTTGGGGGACGGCGCATCCTCATGACCTTCGGCCTGCTGTCGCCCAACAAGGGGATCGAGTCCGTCATCGCCGGCCTGCCGGCGATCGTGCGGACGCGGCCCGATGTGCTCTACCTGGTGCTCGGCGCCACGCACCCGCATCTCCTGCGCCGCGAGGGCGAAGCCTACCTTGAGGCGCTGAAGGCCCAGGCCGTGGCGCTCGGCGTGCAGGACCACGTGCGCTTCGTGCACCGCTACACCGACCAGGGCGAGTTGCTGGAGCATCTCGACGCGGCCGACGTCTATGTAACGCCCTACCGCAACGAGGCGCAGATCACTTCCGGCACGCTGGCGTATGCGGTGGCCCTCGGAAAGCCCGTGGTGTCCACGCCCTACTGGCATGCGCGCGACCTGCTCTCCGACGGCGTCGGTGCGCTGGCGCCCTTCGACGATCCGGAGGCGCTCACCACGGCTATCGTCGCCCTGCTCGACGACGACGCGCACCGGGCGACGATGTGCGAGCGCGCCTACGCCCGCGGGCGGGGCACGATCTGGGCGCGCTCCGCGGACTCCTATCTGGCGGCGTTCGAGGCGGCGATCCGGGAGCAACGTCGCCCGCCGGCGCCGGCCTCCGTACACGGCGCGGCTGCGCCGAGGCCGCACCTTTCCGCCGTCGCGCGGATCACGGACGACTGCGGGATCATGCAGCACGGCTGCGGCGTCGTGGCCGACCGCGCGCACGGCTATTGCCTCGACGACGCGGCCCGCGGGCTGATTCTGGCGCACCGCATGCACGCTTTGCGCTTGGGCGCGCCGACGGTGCGACGCCTCGCCTACACGTATGCGGGCTTCATCCAGCACGCCTGGAATCCCGCGCACGCCGCCTTCCGCAACTTCATGAGCTACGACCGGCGGTGGCTTGAGGAGGAGGGCTCCAACGACAGCATGGGTCGCGCATTCTGGTCGCTTGGCGTGGCGGCGGCGCGTCCCGTAACGCCGGCGCTCGGCGCCTGGGCGCAGCGCCTGCTCCGCGACGCGCAACCGGCGCTGGACCGGATCGTCGCCCTGCGCGCCGGCGCGTTCGCCATGCTGGGCGTCCACGACGCCGCCTTCGCCAGACGGGTGGGCGCGGCGCTCCAGACTGCATTCCACGAAAACCGCAAGCCCGGGTGGACCTGGTTCGAACCGACGCTCACCTACGACAACGCCCGCCTCCCGGAGGCGATGCTCCTGTGCGCAGCGCACCTGCAGGACAATGCGATGCGGCGGGACGCGCTCTCCGCGCTGCGCTGGCTCGTGGCGGTCCAGACGGGACCGGGCGGCGTCTTCCAGCCTGCGGGCAACGCGACGTTTCACGCCCCGTACGCCACGCCAGCGCCGTTCGACCAGCAGCCGCTGGAAGCGACCGCCACGGTGGACGCCTGCGTCCAGGCGTTCCGCGCCACCGGCGACGCGTTCTGGCGCACGGAGGCGCTGCGCGCGCACGCCTGGTTCTACGGCGCCAACATCCACGGCCTCTCGCTCGTCGACGAGGACGGCGGATGCCATGACGGCCTCACGGCCTGCGGCATGAACCTGAACCAGGGCGCTGAATCCGTTCTCGCCTTTCAGATGGCGGCGTGCGCGGTGCGCGGGCTCGACGCCGCCAAAGCCCAAGCGCGCGACTAGCGTACCCCGAAGGCCCCCCTCATCCATGCCGATCCTGCGCACCTATCCAGCCCGGCTGACGGCCGACGCCACGCGCGTCGTCCTGCGGCCGTTCCATCTCGCGGCGGAGCCCCGCGACAAGAATCCCCCCAGCCATGAGCGTGCGCGACGGATCATCGCCGCCATCCTCGATCTGCCGGAGTCCACGTGCGTCGGGATGTTGGAGGCCGTCAACGCGGACTTCGAGCAACGCCACTGGCAGACGCGGGCGGTGTATCTTGAGCGCTTCTGGCGCATCGCCAGCGATGTGGGCCTGCACAAGCCGCTGAGCGACACGCGTCGCCAGCTCATCGGCGCGCACTTCTGCCACGAGTACTCCTACGCCGCAGCGGCGCTCATGAATCCCTCCATCGTGGCGCACCCCGACCAGACAGGTCTGCCACGGGGCAGCCAGCGTTTTGTCCTGTCTCTCAGGGCCGTGGGCGAAGGGCACATCTCGTCGATCGTGTTCCGGGAGGGCATCATCGACGCCGACGACGGTCTGTCGCTGTGGCCGCAGCCGCCCTTCTCCCTCGCGCTGGACGCGACGGAGATTGCGTCGAACGGGGCCGTTCTCGCCACGCGGCCGGACTCCGTCTCGATTTCCGGCACGGTGATTTTTCCGTTCACCGCAGCGCAGCGAAACGGCCTGGAGGACCTGCGGCTCGTGCGGTTCGAGCAGGAGGGCGCCGCCACGTACTACGGCACCTACACCGCGTACTCGGGCGCAGGCGTGCGCTCCGAACTGCTGGCGACCTCCGACTTCAGGACCTTCTCCCTGCTTCCCATGGACGGCGACGCCGTGCTTGCGAAAGGCATGGCGCTGTTTCCACGCCTGCTCGACGGCGACTACGTGATGATCGGCCGGCAAGACAACGAAAGCATGTTCCTGCTGCGCTCCCGCGACCTCACGCGCTGGTCCGGCGGCGACAAGATGATGACGCCGCGCTTCCCGTGGGAGTACGTCCAGATGGGCAATTGCGGCGCGCCCATCGAACTTGACGAAGGCTGGCTGCTGCTGACGCACGGCGTGGGCGCCATGCGCAAGTACGCCATCGGCGCGGCGCTGCTCGACAAACGCGATCCGCGAACTGTCCTGGCGCGCTCCGCCCATCCCGTGGTCGCGCCGTCGTCGGCCAGCCGCGAGGGCTATGTGCCCAACGTCGTGTACACGTGCGGCGCCCTGCGCCACGGCGACCGCCTGCTCCTTCCCTACGGCGTCGCCGACAGTTCCGTCTCGTTCTGCCTCATCGACATTCCCGCGCTGCTGTCGTCGCTGGCGTAGCGATCGTTCAGTCGGAGACGAGCGCCGCCAGTTGCTGCTGGGCCATGGCCACTTCGCGCAACCGCGACTGCACCCCGCCGGCCATGCCTTCATTGGCGGACTCAGCCATCCGCTCGGCGTCCAGTCGCCAGCTCTCGAGCACAAGCCGCTTCTGCTCGTGCGTCAGATCCGCATCGAGCAGGACGTGCGCGGGCGATTCGTAGGCGCGGGACGGGTTGGAGAGCTTTTCGCGAAACTCGATCATGGCGTGATCCGTCGACGACGTTGCAGTTGGGCCGATCCGGGATCGGCCTCGATGAAACCCGCCGCCCGCCCGATCTGTTCCGGTCCATCGGCGCCTGCGCACGCCCCGCGATGCGACGGCTTCAGCGCAGCCCGTCAGCCTGGCGCGACCTCGTCGAGGAACGCCTGCAACGCCGCATTGAAGGCCGCCGGCCGCTCGATCATCACCGCGTGGCCGGTGCGGGCGAAGGAGGCGAACCGCGCGCCGGCGATCCCCGCGCAAACGGCGCGCGCGCGGGCCGGCGAAATGGGACGATCCTCCTGCCCCGACACCACCAGCGTGGGCGCAACGATGGCCGCGAGCTCGCCCGTGACGGCCGCGCGGTGGGCGGACGCGGCGGCGGCGCGATGCAGCACGCGCGGCAACCCTTCCACGACGCGCTTCCATCGCAACCGACCAGGCGCCGTTTCGGGTGCGTTGAGGTAGGTGTCGCCGAACAGGATCATCATCAGGCGCCCCGCGACCGGTCGCGGGCCGAACAAGCGGACGAACCGTATGAGCCTTCGGTACTTCGGCATGTTCTCCGGCTCCTCGGCGTCGGCGCTGGGGCCGATCAGCGTCAGCGACTGCACGAGGTCCGGCCGGCGGGCGGCGAGGCGCATGGCGATGAACGTGCCCATGGAGAAGCCGACGACATGCGCCGGTCCCCCCGCGATCGTCTCCACCACCACGGCCGCATCCTCAGCGAGCGAGTCGAGATCGAGCCGGTCCCTGGTTTTCTCCGAGCGCCCCTGACCGCGCAGGTCGAAGGTCACGATGCGGTAGCGGTCCTGAAAGGCCGCAACTTGCGCTTCGAACGACTCGCTTGCGAGCATGAGGCCGTGAATGAAGACGAGGGTCCGGGGGCCTGCGCCGTGCACGGCGTAGTGCACCTTTGCGCCATTGACGATCGTGCTGGGCATGACGGGCATCCTTTGGGCGCGCGCGGCCGCCACCGGCCGCGCGCGCCGCTCAACGTTCAGAACGAGAACCCGACGCCGACGCCGGCGCTGATCTGGTCGGCGGCGCCTTCGACGCGCACGATGGGGCTGTCGGCGGCGTCGCCCAGAAGGCGCCGGTAGCCGACGAACCCCGTGATCGACCAGGTCTCGGTCATGGCGTAGACCGCGTTCGCCGAAACGCCGACGTCCTTTGCGCCGCCCTCTGCGCGGTACGTCGGAAGCCCGCTGGCCAGCGCATCCGCCGGCGTCACGGAGAAGTACGTATCGGCGAACGCATCGTTGACGACAGTCACCGAAACGTCGGCCCCGACCCGCCAACGCGCACCCAGCGGCGCTCCATAGCCCGCCGTGACCGTCGACTGCCAACCGCCGTGCGCATCGCCCGCGTCTGCTGTGGCGCGCCACTCGAGACGCGCCTCCCCGCCGTCGACGCCGACGTCATCCCAGGTGCGCGCAACGAAGCCGCCGAGCTCGATGGCGTCGTCCACCGGGACAAGGCGCGCCACGCGCACGCTGTCCACGTCATCGTCGCGTCCGAACGTGATCGACGCCACCGGGCCGGCCTCCCACGACCGCGCATCGAGCAGGTTTGCGCGCGCCGACACGCCTTCGACCGCCACATAGCGATGGCCCCATGCGACGCGGGCGGCGACGAACGGAAGCGTCTGCCCGGCGTCGGCGCCCTCATACTCCGGAAGGACGGCGGCCCCGAGCGCGAGGTAGCCCTGCGGGCCTGATGCGGTGTCTTGGGCGTACGCGGCCTGGGGGAGGATCGCGGCGCCGGCGACAACCGTTAGCAGTGCGAGAACGTGTTGAGCGTGTTTCATGGTCTGGTCCTTTGATTTTCGGGTGTCTGTGTGGAACGATTAGCGTTTGCCGGTGGCGCAGAGTGCGAGCGCGGCGCCGCGGTCCCTGGCGAAATCCTCGCGCCAGCGCGTGTTGAGGTTCGGCGCCATGAGCACCGTGGCGCGCGATCCGCCGGGCGCAGCTTCGAACGCGATTTCCTCGAACGTGTAGCCGAAGCCGCGGAGCCGGTAGGTCGTGCGCTCGGCCGCCTCGTCGGCGATGAACGAGGACATCGGCAAGAGCGCCGCACGGTCCTCGAAGCAGCGCGCGACGTCCGCGTACGGCAGGGCGCTCTCGATGACGGTGCGCTGCGCTACCCGACGGAATTCGTCGGGATCGCGGACGCCCGTGGGATTTGTCGTGGCGCAGGCGGCGGTCGAGAGCGCGAGCGCAAGGGCGAGGACGGCGGTCTTCATGGTGGTCTCCTGTGGGATGGGATTGGATTTTATGGATGCGGTCAGCGGGGGCGGCGCAGGAGGCCGGCGCCGGTGGCGATCAGCCACGCGGCGAGGCCGAGGAACCCGGCGATGGTGGCGAGCGCGAACGCATCGCCGGGGCCGCCGAGCGCGAGCGCGAGGCCCTCGCCCGTGCCCGCCGCGATGGCGAGAGCGGTGGCGAAACCGACGCCTGCGGTCACGCGACGGCTCTCCCCCCATTGCAGGCCGCTGAGCAGCGCAACGAAGAGCGCCGTGAGCAATTGCCCAAGGTGCTCGCCGATGGCGACGCCGCCATACTGGTTGATCAGGTCGAACGTCTGGGCCGCGGCGCGCCGGGCCTCGGGCGTCGCCGCCGCATCGGCGTGCGTACGGGCAAGCCCCGGCACGACGAACACCCATCGCCACAGGCCGATCGCTTGCGCGAGGCCGGCGAGGGCGCCGGCGATGGCCGCGCCGATCGCGAGGGCTGGCCTGTGTGCGACGCGCGCGGGCGTGAGCGACAGCGCCATCGCCAGCGGGGCCAGAGCCAGAGCGGACAGCGCAAAGCCATGCCACGTGAGGATCAGCGCGCCGCCGCCGGCGGCGAACATGTCGAGCGCCTCGCCCGCGGGGCGGCGCAACACGTCCGGATAATCGTACGTCGCCGCGAGGATCGCGTACGGGACGTTGAAGACGACGGCGAGCGCGATGGCGCTCGCGCCGGCGAGGGTGCGGGGCTTGTCCATCACGCCGCCTCCGCCAGCGCGCCGACGTCTTGCGCCTGCGTCCAGTAGCGATCGAAGGCGCGCTCGACGCCCATGAGCCGCCCGAGGCGCGCGAGCCCGCCGACGAGAACGCCCTGGAGGCCCTGAGGCGCGAACGGCAGGACGAGATCGGCGTAGTGCAGCGCGAGCGCGAGTGCGCGGGGGTCGGTCGGCATGCCGTCCGCATCGGTCCGGCCGTCCGCGGCGAGTCCCGCCATGGTGCGGAGAAATTTCTCGAACGCGTCGCCCGGCGTCGCCGTGGAGACGAACACGGTGGGCTCCCCCAGCGGATTGCGGAAGGAGTGCGCCTCGCCAGGAGCGAACGCCACGTGATCGCCCGCACCCAGCGTCTGCGTCCGGCGCGGTCCGCCGATCTCCATGGCCAGCAGGCCGCGTTCGACGGTGAACGTCTCGGCGATGGTGCGATGGAAATGCAGCGGGCTGCCCTTGGCGTGCGCCGCCAGGGTGCAGCGGAAGACGAGCGGCCCCGGGTCCCCGTGCAGCGGGGAGGACAGGAACTCGAGCCGATCGCCGGTGACCGGGTTCAACAGGCGCCTTGGCGCGGTGGACGGCGATGACGCCATGGCGGGTCTCCTTAGCAGTTGCGACCAGATTTGTCACCGGTCAGTGACAACTGGGTATCACCGCCTGGAGACATCGGTCAAGCCGAAAGTCACCGGTCGGTGATTTTTCTTGCGCGGCGGCTCGACGCCCGCCAGATGGAGCAACCCTGCGCCTTGCCCCGTCCCTGGGATCTCTGGAGCGAGCCGATGCCGAAACGCCCGTCGACGCCGGATACGGCGCTCCGATCCCGCGATCGCGACGCCACCGCGCGCGCCATCGTCCTCGCGGCGAAGCAGGTGCTGGCGGAGGACGGCTTCCAGAGTTTCGGCGTGAACGCGATCGCCCGGCGCGCCGGCTGCGACAAGCAGCTGATCTATCGCTATTTCGGTGGACTTGAGGGTCTCGCCGACGCCATCGGCGCCGATCTCGCCGCCGAGCTCGCCGACGAGCTCGCCCCGTTTTCCGTCGAGCCGCCGCCCGCGACCTATGGGCAGTGGATGGAGCGCCTCGCGCTGGGATTGCTCGAGCTCTTGCGGCGCAATCGCCTGATGCAGCAGATCAATGCGTGGGAGTCGGCGATGCCTTCGCCGCTCGTCGGCCGGCTCGTGGAATCGCGCAGCGTGCGGCTCGCCCAATGGATGAACGAGACGCGCGGCGGCCTCACCGCGCCCGAGGGCGCCGATGCGCCCGCCGTCAACGCCCTGCTCATCGCGGGGATCCAGCAACTCGTGATCGCAGCCTCGGCGAACGGACAGTTCGCCGGCCTGTCGCTCCGCGACGACGAGGACTGGCTGCGCCTGAAGGCGGCGGTGTCGGCCGTCATCCGCGCAACCTACGGGGCGCAACCGCAACGCAGCTAGGCCTTGCCGTCAGGCGCCGGAGCGTCCTCGCTACGCCGTCGCGTCTCCGCCCCACGTCTTGCGCAGAAAGTCCAGCATTACAGAGGTTTTTCGTGGTTGCAGCGGCGTTCTCGGCGTGATCGCCCAGGCGGCGGTGTCGAAGCTGGAGGCGGCCGCGCGCCAATCCGGGAAGAGATCCACCAAGGCGCCCACGGCGAGGTCGTCGGCGATCATCCAGTTCGCCAGCAGCGCGGGCCCAAGACCCGCGAGCGCCGCCGCGCGGACGCCGATCACGCCGGCGATCGTCAGGTCGGTGCGCACCGCGACCTCCTCAATCGCGCCTGACGCATCGCGAAACCGCCAGCGGTTGCGGAAATCCGGCAGATCGAGCGCGATGACCGGCGCCCGCGTCAGGTCAGCGGGCGCACGGTAGGGGCCATGTGAGGCGCAATACTCAGGACTCGCCACGGCATGGTAGCGGGTGGCGAACAGCCGCTCGCTGCTCAGATCGCTGCGGCCGCTGGGGCCGAGCCGGATCGCGAGATCGATCCGCTCTTCGATGAGATCGAGATTGCGATCGCTCAGCGCGAGTTCGAGCTTGAGGTGGGGATAGGCGCGCCGGAAGCCGCTGAGGCGTGGGATCAGCTGAAGCGCGCCGAACGCCGTCGAGGCGGTCATCCGCAACAGGCCGGACGGCGCCGCCGCCATGGAGCGCGCATCCTCCGCAAGCCGGTCGAAGCTGGCCATCACCTCCCCCGCGCGCGTCTGAAACACGAGGCCCGCCTCCGTGAGCGCCATCGCCCGTGTCGTGCGCTGGAACAGCTGAACGCCCAGCGCCGCCTCCAGTCGCGCGATGGCGCGCGACACCGAAGAGGGCTCCACGTCACGCGCGCGGGCGGCGGCGGCGAAACTGCCGTGCCGAGCCACATCGAGGAACAGCTGAACAAGGAACGGGTCCATTCGTGCATGTATTGCACGACGGCCCCGCCCAAGCAGCCCTTTTTCCGGATTTTCGGAGATGGAATATCGGCGGGTCCGGTCATTCCGCCGGCGACCACCGTGAGGCCCATCTTGAACACCAAGGACCAACGCAGCGCCGCGCCGATTCCGGCGGTCACCGTTCTCCGCCGGCGAACGCAGCCGCGATCGGGGATAACGCCATGACTCACATCGCGTTTCTGGGTCTCGGCGCCATGGGCGCGCGCATGGCGGCGCACCTTGCGCGGGCCGGCCATCAGCTGGCCGTATGGAACCGCACGCCGGGGCGGGCGGACGCCCTCGTGAGCCTCGGCGCGCGGGAAGCCGCCACGGCGGCGGACGCAGCCGCCCGCGCGCAGATCGTCATCGCCATGGTGCGCGACGACGACGCGTCACGCGCGGTCTGGCTCGATCCGGATGTCGGTGCGCTCCACGCCATGACGCCCGGCGCACTGGCCATCGAGTGTTCGACGCTGACGCCCGCATGGACGCAGGCGCTGGCGGCGCATGCGTCCGCACGCGGAATCAACGTTCTCGAAGCGCCGCTTGCGGGCTCCAGGCCGCAGGCGGACGCCCGCGCGCTGACGTTCTTCCTCGGCGGACGGGCCGCGGACGCGATGCGCGCCGCGCCGTTGCTCGATGCGATGGGCGCCGCATCGTTTCCGGTGGGCGGCGTCGGCGCCGGCGCCACGGTGAAGCTCGCGGTCAACGCCATGCTGGTGGCGCAGGTCGCCATGCTCGCCGAACTGAAGGGCTTTCTGGAGCGTGCGGGCGTCGACGCCGCCGCTGCGATGGAGGCGCTCAACGCCACCGCTGTGGCGAGCCCTGCGGTCAAGGCCGCCGCCGCGTCGATGCTCGCCGGCGCCTATGCGCCGCTCTTCCCCATCGCGCTGGCGGACAAGGATTGCCGCTACGCACTCGCGACGGCGCACACGATGGGCGCAGCGCTGCCGCTGACATCGGCCGCGCAGGCCGTCCTCAGCCAGGCGCAGACGGCGGGGCTGGGCGGCGATCATCTGAGCGCGGTGGCGAAACTCTACACCAAGGGAGACGGGTCATGAACGCGCGGCGATGGATCGTTGCGATCGCGGTCGTCGTCGCCGCCAGCTGCGCGGCGACGGCGCAGGACGCGCCGCGCATCCTCACGACAAGACCTGACGCCGTCGCGTGGCGCACGCCGCCCGGAGCCGCCGACGGCCGCGAGCGGGCGGTGATCCATGGCGATCCAGACGCCGGCGCAGGTTTCTGGACCTACCGCATCCGCACCACCGCGCCCATCCGCGTCGAGGCGCATACCCATCCCGTCGATGAATACATCACTGTGCTGGAGGGAGACTGGTCGCTCGGCGAGGGCGCGCGCTTCGACGAAAGCCGCCTCAAGACCTATCCCGCCGGCAGCTTCGTCCACATTCCCGCGGGCGCGCCGCACTTCGTCGCCACGGGCGCGGGCGTCACCGTCATCCAATCCTCAGGCGCGGGGCCGTTCCGCACTGAGTTCATCCCGCCGCGATAGGCGCGGCGCAGCCCTCTGCAAAAGGAACGCGACCCATGCGCACATTCATCCTCATGACCACGCTCTTGCTCGCCATGGCCCAGCCGGCCTTCGGCGGCGAACGGGAGCAGGCCGCCGTGAAGGCGCGCCAGGCGGCGTACTACCAGTCCTACGTGGACGCCGACATCGCCACCTTCTCCGACATCCTCGCCGACGGTTTCGTGTACCAGCATCCCTCCGGCGCGACGCTGACGGAGGACCAGTTCCTCGACCTCTTCCGCAGCGGTTCGCTCAAGGTGTCGAAGGCGCCTGCGCCGGCGTTCACCGCGCGCGACTATGGCGACACGATCGTCACCTACGGGCAGAGCGCCGTGGAGGCCACCGTCAATGGCGCGCCGGCCAACGGCGTGATCCGCTTCGTCAACGTGTGGCGCAAGGATGGCCGCGCGTGGCGCATGGTGCACCGCAACTCCGAGTTCCTGCCCTGATCCCCGCTGTCGGAGTCCAATCCGCGCAAACGCCAGCCATTCCGCCGGACCATCGTCCGGCGGGATGGTTCCGTTCACGGCGTCGGCAAGGCGACTGCGAGCACCACGGCGGGTTGACCCAGTCCTTCGCTGAAACCGCCTGTCCCGAGGATGGCGAGACGACGGGCGGCCCCGTCGCCGACAAGCGCCACGGCCGTGCTGCCGCGCACGCGGGGGTCTTCCGTCACCGTCGATACGGCGCCGTCCGCGCCGACGCGGACGACGCGGTCCCCATGGGTGGCCACCACGTAGCCGCCCTCTGGCAGGATCGCGAAATCGTCGGCACCCGGCAGGTTGGCGACGACAGGCGTCATCGGCCCCTGCGGGAGACCGTTGGGGCTGAGCGCGATTTGGTAGAGCGTGCGCGTGGCGGAGCTTGAGAGGATCAGTGCGCCGTCGGTGCGCTTCAGGCCGTTG
>JANRIM010000165.1:0-7329 GCA_033764865.1 Hyphomonadaceae bacterium | reverse complement strand
TGACCAAGCATCTGGGCAAGGTGTCGGAAGCCGACCTCGCGGAGGTCGCGATGCGCCTGTCGGCGACGAAGACGCAGTACGAGGCGGCGGCCAGCGTGTTCGCGCAGATCCGCGACCTGTCGCTGGTGAACTTTCTCGACTAGGCGCCGCGGATCAGCGCGCGTCCGTCGCGGAAGTAGATCGGCGCGCTCGACAGGTACGACGGGCGCATCCGCCCCCCCGTGGCCGTTTGGACGCGCTGGCTCGCGCTGCGCATCACGGTCGCCAGGTCGCGTCGTTCCGGCCGCACGATCTCGATCGCCAGCGCATCGGCGAAGGGCGAGGCGGCGGGACCTTCCACCGCGAACTGGCCGGGCGATGCGCTGAACCCCACTAGCACGGGCCCCATGTCCTCTTCGTGGACCACCTGCAGCACCTCCACTGCAAGCGACTTGCCGACGCCGCCCTGAAGGCCGATGGGCCGGCATCCGTCCACCAGCACGACGATGGATTCCGCCGTCGCGGTCGATAGCTCCCGCACAAGGCTGCGCAACGAATAGTGACGCGCGAGTTCGGATGCGGCCGTCGGCAGCGGCGCATCGGCCGTCATCAGGAAGTTCCCGCGGTTGACCATTCCCGCGGAATGACCCGAGAAGTGGACGACCCCCACAGCGCCGCCGCCATGACCGGCGAGGCGCGTCTTGAACGCCGCTATCGCCGAGCGGAGCCGCTGGCCCGTGGGGTTGACGACGCGCTCCACGTCGAAGTCGCTTGCGCGCAGCGCGTCCGACACTTTGTCGGCGTCTGCCGCGGCGTTCGGCAGGGGGTGGGCGGTATCGGCGTAGTCGCAGGAAATGACTAGCGCGAGGTTGGCGGGATCGCCCATCCCGACGCTGCGCCCTGGGGATGCCCCGGTCAGCGTTGGCGTGAGCGGTGGGATCAACCTGGCGTCCACGCCGCCGCCGATCTGGAGGTCGCTGGCTTCGTCGCTGAGGCGGCTGACGTTCATCACCTCCTGGTGCAGGCCTGTCAGCCGCTTCACCTCG
This sequence comes from Hyphomonadaceae bacterium, assembly GCA_033764865.1. Lineage (GTDB taxonomy): Bacteria > Pseudomonadota > Alphaproteobacteria > Caulobacterales > Aquidulcibacteraceae > VFBF01. The sequence continues at coordinate 6,304 of JANRIM010000165.1, read as the reverse complement.
CGCCGCACCTTGTCGAACACGGTGAGAATTGGCCCCGGCTCCTTCAGACAATGCGCGAGAGCGACCGCGTACGGCCCGTTCGCGCCGGCGACGCCGTCAGCCGCCTGCTGGCCCTGCCACGCGGAGAAGGAGAGAAAGAGATTGGCGTTCTCGCCCCGCTGGACCACTTCCAGCCCACGCACGGTGAGTGAGCCGTCGCCGCCGATGCCGCGCTCGCTGGTGCGCAGTTCGTTGCGGCAGGCGTCGATGGCGATGACCTGCGGCGCCTCGATGTGCGCCAGCGCATCGGACAGCAGCCATTCCACGCCGATGGACTCGTCCCACACCGAGGCCGTGCGGATGTCGAGATCGGGGTTGACGATGGGGATGAGGTAGTTGTCGCCGCCGCGCCGCGCGGCCCCATGGCCCGAATAGTAGATGAAGCCCAGCGCGTTCTTGCCGGCGGCGGCGACGCGGTCGGAGTGGGCGCGGATCCGGGCCTCCATGGTGCGTTTGTCGGCGTCGATGACGAGCGCATCGTCGGGCAACGTGAAGCCGCACTGCCTCAGCACCTGCGCCAGCAGGCGCGCGTCGTTGGCGGCGTTGCTCAGCTTCCCGACCTGCTGGGGATAGTTGTTGTTGCCGATGACGAGCGCATAACGGGGCGGGCCGTCATCGGCGCTGGACAGGCCGGGCCAGAAGGCGCTCGCCGCCGCCGCGCCGAGGAATGTCCTGCGGTCCATCCGGTCCCTCCATCTGGATATTGGCGTGAGCTTAGTGGGCGCCCCGGGAGGGGACAAGTTCAGGAACGGATGCTATATCGCGCCCGTCGCTCCGGGCCTTGACCCCGGTGGGAAGGACAAGATGACGGATCTCAATTCGCTGGGCTTTGCGAAGCCCCCGGCGGCCACACGCGTGGTCGCGGCCATGTCGGGGGGCGTGGACTCCTCAGTGGTGGCGGCGCTGCTCAAGCGCGACGGCTACGACGTGATCGGCGTCACCCTCCAGCTTTACGATCACGGCGCCGCGATCCAGAAGGCGGGAGCCTGCTGTGCAGGCCAGGACATCCACGACGCGCGCGGCGTGGCCGACCGCATCGGCATCCCGCACTACGTGCTCGACTACGAAAGCCGCTTCCGCGACGCGGTGATGGACGATTTCGCCGACAGTTACCTCGCGGGCGAGACGCCGATCCCGTGTGTGAAGTGCAACCAGAACGTCAAGTTCAAGGATCTGCTGGCGCTCGCGCGCGATCTGGGCGCGGACTGCCTCGCCACGGGCCATTATGTCCAGCGCATCGCCGGCGCCGTGGGGCCGGAGCTGCACCGCGCGCACGATCCGGCCCGGGACCAGAGCTATTTCCTGTTCGCCACCACCCGCGACCAGCTGGACTACCTGCGCTTTCCGCTCGGCCACATGCCCAAGAGCGAGACGCGCGCGCTCGCCGCCGAGTTCGGGCTTGAGGTGGCCGACAAGCCCGACAGCCAGGACATCTGCTTTGTGCCGACAGGCAAGTACGCGGACGTGGTGGCCAAGCTGCGCCCGGGAGCCGTTGATCCCGGGGAGATTGTCCACGTCGACGGCCGCGTGCTGGGCCGCCACGAGGGCGTCATCCACTACACCGTAGGCCAGCGGCGTGGCCTCGGCGTGGCGACGGGGGAGCCGCTCTTCGTGGTGAAGCTCGATGCGCCTGCGCGGCGCGTGATCGTGGGCCCCCGCGAGGCGCTGGCGGTGAAGCGCTTTGCGCTGAAGGACGTGAACTGGATCGGCGAAGCCGTGACGGACGAGGACGCGCTGCACGGCCGCCCGGTGCTCGTGCGCGTGCGGTCCACGCGTCCGCCCGCGCCGGGACGGCTGGACACGCGCGCGGGCTGGTTTGTGGAGCTGGATGACTCCGAGGAAGGCGTGGCGCCCGGGCAGGCGGCGGTGTTCTACGATGCCCAGCGTCCCTCGCAGGTGCTGGGCGGCGGATGGATCGCGCGGACGGACGGTTAGCGCGCTGTCACCCGGGCGCCGGCCCAGCGGTCAAGCAGCGAGTCCGGGCGGGCGAGAACCACCTGGATCATGGCGAACACGAGCCACGCAGCGGCCGCATACCATGCCCACGTGACCAGCGGCGCGCGCACGTCGAGGACGCCGCTGCGTTCAGCGATCAGCGTCACGGCCTCCGCCGCCGCCAGCGGCCCGAACACCAGCGCGTTGCGCGCGAAGGCGCGGCGGAAGGACAGCCGCGCCCCGGTCGTCGCGTCGCGCACGCGCACGCCCAGCAGATGCTTGGCGGGCGTGGCCCCGGTGAACGCCTCGAATGCGGCGAACGCGAGCAACATCCAGCCGATGAAGTTCCAGTCCAGATAGAAGGCGAAGGCCGGCCGCCCCGAGGCGTCGGCAGGCGCCGACCACGTCATGGTTTCTCCCGTGGCCGCATCGGTTTGCGTAAAGAGGAAGGCGCGGTCGGTCGTGACGCCGAAGGAGGTCTTGTGGCACAGGCGCACGCCGTCGGCCTCGAACCACGCCGGCGGCGTCACGGGCGCTGCGGCGAGGGGTGTGCACGCCCGTGTGGAGGTGATGGCTGCGCGCTGGCGCACTGCGCCGTCGGTGGCGGCGTACGTCGCCATCCCCAGCGCCGCCATGAACGCGAAGAACAGGGCGATATCCACCGCCACCGCGATCGCGCGGCGCAGCACCAGGAGGACCTGCGCGGTGCTGGGCGCGGCGGCCATCAGGACGCCGGCGCAGGGGCGGTGATGCGCGCCTCCCACGGACGAAGCGAATCCGCAGGGGCGGGGCCCCCATGGTTGCAGAGCAGAAGCGGTTCATCGGGGACGCCGTAGGGCGTCGTGCGGCCCCGCAAGTTCAGCACCACATGCGCCCGCCTGCCCTCGAAGGTGCGGGTGAAATGGAAGACGTCCGGGTGGTCGGGCGCTGCGTCCTCGAACGCGCCGAAGATCCACAACGGATCGGCGGTGCGCATCGCGATCAGCCGCTGCGTGAACGCAAGCGGGCTTGACGGATCGTCCGCTTGCGCGGCGGCGTTCAGCGTGGCGTGGTCGGGGTTGACGGTGAGCCAGGGCGTCGCCGTGGAGAATCCCGCGTGCAGGCCCGCGTCCCACTGGAACGGCGTGCGCGCATGGTCGCGCGTCATGGCGAGCGCGGCGGCGAAGGCGGCGTCGTGGCCGGCGCCCGCTTCACGGTTCAAGCGGTAGGTGGTCTTCGCCCACACGTCGTCGAGGTCCTCGTACGCGGCGAACGGGCAGTTCTTCATGCCCAGCTCGTCGCCCTGGTACACGAAGGGCGTGCCACGCTGGGTGAGCACAAGCGCCATCAGCAGCGTGGAACTTTCCCGCCAGCCCGCGCCATCGTCCCCGAAACGCGAGACGATGCGCGCGAGATCGTGGTTCGACAGCACCACGCTGTTCCAGCCCCGCGGGCCGATGCCGCCATCCCATGCGGAGAACACGCGCTTGAAGGCGGCGCGGTCCCACGCGCCGGCGGCGTCGCGTTTCGGCTCCACGAGGTCGAAATGGTAGATCATGTCGAGCATCGGGTCGGCGGGATCGACCAGCTTCGCAGCGCGGGCGGGGTCCACGCCGGGAGCCTCCCCGATGGCGACGCAATCGTAGTGCGCGAACACCTCCCGCCGCATTTCCCGCAGGAACTCGTGCAGGCGCGGGCCTCCGGCGATGTGCCGGTAAAGCGGCCCCGGGCGCGGGTCGGCCACGTCGCGCAGGTCGGGCTCCTTGGAGATGACGGTGACGACGTCGAGCCGGAAGCCGCCTACGCCACGGTCCAGCCAGAAGCGCATCGCGTCATGGATGGCGGCCCGCACGGCGGGGTTCTCCCAGTTGAGATCGGCCTGGGATTTGTCGAACAGGTGGAGGTAGTATTGCTCCGGTGACACACACGTCCCGTGGGTGTCACTGCGCGACCACGCCGGCCCGCCGAAGATGGAGCGCCAGTTGTTCGGCGCCGCGCCGCAGCGTCCGTCGCGGAACCAGTACCAGTCGCGCTTGTCGCCGCCGGTCAGCGCGTTCTGGAACCAGGGATGGTCCGTCGACGTGTGGTTGAGCGCGATGTCAAGCACGATGCGGATGCCGCGCTTGGCCGCTTCCGCGATCAGTTCGTCGGCGTCGTCCATCGTGCCGAACAGCGGGTTGACGGTTGTGTAGTCGGAGGTGTCGTAGCCGTTGTCGATCATCGGTGAGGCGAAGATGGGCGACAGCCAAAGCACGCTTACGCCGAGATCGGCGAGGTAGGGCAGCCGGTCGGTGATGCCGCGGATGTCGCCGACGCCGTCGCCGGTCACATCGCGGAAGGACTTGGGGTAGATCTGGTAGACGACGGCGCGTTTCCACCAGTCGGCGCGGGGGGGAGGGGTCATGTGCGCATGGTGCCACAGACCGCGCCGGTGACACACACTTAAGTGTGTGTCACCCCGCGCCCCCGCCCCCTCAAAACTCCACGTCCAGTTCCTCCATCTCCTCCGGCTCGGCGAGCGCGGCCTTGATCCATTCCTGCATCAGCGGCCAGGCCGTGACGGTGCGGCAGTAGCCGTCGCAGTGACGGTCGAGCTGGACGTCGTAGGTGATGAAGCGGGTGGTGACGGGGGCGAAGAGGGCGTCGGCCATGGTGGGCTGGCCGAACAGCCACGGGCCGCCGTACTGCTCCAGGCAGTCGCGCCAGATGGTGCAGATGCGCTCGATGTCCGGCCGCGCGCCGGCGAACACTTTGTAACCGGGATGGCGCGCCTTGATGTTCATCGGCATCGCCGCGCGCATGTTGGCGAAGCCGGCGTGCATTTCCCCGCAGATGCTGCGGCAGTGGGCGCGCGCCTTCGGGTCCGACGGGAGCAGCCCGGCCTTGGGCCGGATCTCGGCGAGGTATTCCGCGATGGCCAGCGTGTCCCACACCGTCACGCCCGCATGCTCCAGCCGGGGCACGAGGAAGGAGGGGGAGAGCAGCAGCAGCTCGGCGCGCGCGTCGGCGTCGTCGGGGGCCAGTGTGCGCTCCTCGAAATCGAGCCCCGCCATCCGGCACAGGAGCCAGCCGCGCAGGGACCAGGACCCGTAATTCTTGCTGGCGATCGTAAGGGTCGCCGCCGCCGTGTTGGCCATTTCAGCCCCATGGTGCATCGCCGGGCGGCGCCGCGCCGCCGAAACATGCCTTGTGGGGCGCATCGTCTCGCCGCCCCGCGCCAAAAGACATACCCTGCGACCAAGCGGAAGGGGACGGCGCCCACCTTGTTGTATGAGTCCTATCAGGCCCAGGCGGATTTTCTGCTGCCTTTGAGGGCATGGGCGCGCACGGCGCAGGCGGCGTTCGCCTGGGTCGATGGCGATCCGGCCCATGCGCTGCTGCGGCGCACGGTGGCGTCGTGGGAGATGCTGGGCCGCTTCGCCTTGACCCACACCCGCCCGGACTACGCCATCGCGTCGGTGGTCTGCGGCGGGCGGCGGGTGGCGGTGACGGAGGCGGTCGCGCTTGGGACGCCGTTCGGCGCCCTGCTGCACTTTGCGAAGGAGACCGAGGCGCCCCAGCCCCGGGTGCTGCTGGTGGCGCCGCTTTCGGGCCACTTCTCCACGCTCCTGCGCAACACGGTAGAGACCATGCTGCAGGACCATGACGTCTACATCACCGACTGGTTCAACGCCCGCGACGTGCCGGTGGCGGCCGGCGACTTCCACTTCGCGGACTACATCGACACCGTGATCGCGTTCCTTGAGCATCTGGGACCCGGCGCGCACGTGGTGGCGGTGTGCCAGCCGTGCGTGCAGGTGCTGGCGGCCGCGGCGCTGATGGCGGCGCGCAAGCACCCGTGCCAGCCGTTGTCCATGACCCTCATGGGTGGGCCCATCGATGTGCGCCAGTCTCCCACTACCGTGAACGCGCTGGCGTTCGATCATCCCATCGAGTGGTTCGAGCAGAACCTCATCGCCACTGTGCCGATGCGCTACCGCGGCGCCGGGCGCAGGGTGTATCCGGGCTTCGTGCAACTCAACGCCTTCATGCAGATGAACATGGAGCGCCACGTGAGCGCGCACCGTGCACTCTACAACGCGCTGGCCGACGGCGATGCGGCGACGGCGGCGAAAATCAAGGACTTCTACGACGAGTACTTCGCGGTGCTGGACCTGCCGGCGGAGTTCTACATCGAGACGGTGCGCCTCGTGTTCCAGGAGGCCCTGCTGGCGAAGGGCGCCCTCACGCACCGCGGCGAGGCGGTCGATCCCGGAAAGATTCGCCGCACGGCGCTGCTCACCGTGGAGGGCGAGCGCGACGATGTCTGCGCCCTGGGGCAGACGTCGGCGGCGCACGATCTGTGCACGGG
>JANRIM010000022.1:0-5916 GCA_033764865.1 Hyphomonadaceae bacterium | reverse complement strand
ACGGCGAACAGCGGCAGGACATAGTTGGTCTGGCTCACGAAGTTGGGCCCGCGGCTTTTCAGCAGTTCGAAGTAGGCGATGCTGGCGACGCCGGAGGCGCCCAGCGCCAGAACGGCGATCATCACCCACGCCAAGGCGCCGGGCGGGCCCGCCCAGGTCCAGATGGCGAAGGGCGTGGCGAAGATCGCCCCCCACAGCGTCCAGCCTGCGGCGGCCTCCAGCGGCGGTATCTCCACGCCGCGGCGCGCCATCAGCGCGTTGACCGCGTAGGCCGCGGCGGCGCCGGCGGCTGCGAGTTCGCCCAGCACGCCCGCGCCGCCAAGGCCCGCGAGCGCCTCCGGCCCCACCAGCACCACCACACCCGCAAACCCCAGCACAAGGCCGGCGACGCGCCCGAGAGTCAGCCGCTCATGCGGCAGCACGAACGGCGCGGCGACGCCCACAAGGATGGGCGTCAGCGCCGCGAGAATGCCCACGAGACCGGACTCGATCTGCGTCTGCGACCACGAGAGCAGGGCGAACGGCGTCGTGGCGCCCACAAGGCCCAGCGCCATGAGCTTGCCTGTGCTGCGCGGCGTGGGCGGCGGTTCCTTGCCCTGGCCGCGCCGCAGCCACAGGAGGCACAGAAGGCCCCCAGCCCCAAGCCAGAGCCTGCCGGCCACGATCGTCCATGGCTGGGCGTCGTTCATCAGCGCCACGCGCACGCAGGCGTACGCAGAGCCCCACAGCACCACGCACAACGCAAAATAGGCCCAGTCGATGGGCGTTGGACGGTCGACGGTCATGGGGGCTCCAGTGGCCGGACCCTGCGCGAAGCGCCGCGCGATGGTCAAGCGGCCCGGATCGATCCGCGATGGAAGGGCCGCCAGGCCAGCGCGGCGGGAGGCAGGGCGGGCTCGCCCTCGACGCCGATGGGCATCGTGGGCGTGCGCAGCGTAGGGCTCCACGATGCGAACAACCGGTCCCAGGCGGTCAACAGGACACCGTAGTTGGAATCGGTGTCACTGCGGCGCGCATGATGATGCACCCAGTGATGCGACGGCGTGGCGATGAACCAGCGCAATGTCGCCTCGGTGCGCGGCGGCAGGCGCAGGTTGCTGTGGTGGAAGAGTGCGGCGGCGAAGAGAAGCGCGTCAAAGAACAACACCGACATGAGCGGCGTATCCAGGGCGACGATCAGCGGCGCGCGCGCCAACGCGGATATGAGCACCTCGCCGGGATGAAAACGCACGGCGGTGGTCACATCCAGGAAGGCGTCGCGGTGATGCACCTCATGGAAGCGCCAGAGAAGCGGCCAACGGTGATTGGCGCGATGCCACGCATAGGCCCATAGATCGAGGATGAGCAGGTCGACCACAAGGGCGCCAGGCCCGCTCCAGGCGGCCGGCCTGGCCCAGGCGTCGATCTGCGTCGCTGCCAGGACGATGGGCGCCGTCAGCACCGGGTTCATCGCCGTGTTGGCGAGCCAGAGCGCCAGATTGCCCGCGATGCGGCCGGACGCCGCCGGCCGAGCCGTCGCCGGGCGCATCCGCTCCGCCACGGCGAGCACGCCGGCCCATGCCGCCAGCACCACCACTTTGAGCGCCGTGAACGAGATCATCCCGGACCTTACCACACCGTCGCCCGCGCAGGATTCCCATTGACGTTTGGGGACAATGCCGCCATGGACGCCCCGGGCCATCCGCTCCCACCGGCGGACGTCCATCTGTAAGGATGGGAGAACATGAGATGAGCGACGCTCCGCCGAAGCCGGCGGCGAAACCGGCTGACCCCCGCTTTTCGTCGGGACCCACGAAAAAACGCCCTGGATGGTCTTTGAGCGCGCTGGAAGGCGCAGCGCTTGGCCGATCGCACCGCTCCAAGGCGGGCAAGGCCAAACTGAAGGAAGCCATCGACCGCACACGGTCGTTGCTGGGCGTGCCCGCAGATTTCCGCATCGCCATCGTGCCCGCCTCCGATACGGGCGCGGTGGAAATGGCCATGTGGTCGATGCTCGGCGAGCGTCCCGTGGATGTGTTTGCGTGGGAAAGCTTCGGCGAAGAGTGGATCACCGACGCCAGCGAGCAGCTCAAGCTGTCGGACTGCAGGCTGCACGTGGCGCGGCCCTACGGCGCGCTGCCGGACTTCTCGAAAGCCCGCAAGAACGCCGACATCATCTTCACGCAAAACGGCACCACATCCGGCGCCAAGGTCCCCGATTTCGACTGGATCGCCGCGGACCGGGAAGGCGTCACGATCAACGACGCCACCAGCGCGGCGTTCGCGCAGCCCATCGGGTGGGACAAGTGCGATGTGGTCACGTACTCGTGGCAGAAGGTCATGGGCGGGGAAGCGGCGCACGGGATGATCATCCTGTCCCCGCGCGCCGTCGCCCGGCTGGAAAGCTTCACGCCGGACCGTCCGCTGCCCAAGATCTTTCGCATGACGAAGAAGGGCAAGCTCGACGCCGAGCTGTTCGAGGGCGCGACCATTAACACACCGTCGCTGCTCGCCACCGAGGACTACATAGACACGTTGAAGTGGGGCGAGGAGCTGGGCGGTCTGGCTGCGCTGCATGCGCGCGCGGACGCCAACGCGAAGGCGCTGTACGACTGGGCGGAAAAGACGCCATGGATCGCGCCGCTCACCGAAGACGTCGCGACGCGGTCCAACACCGGCGTCTGCCTCAAGGTGGTGGATCGCCGCGTAGCCGCGCTGGATGAAGCGGGCCAGGCGGCTTTCGCCAAGAAGTTGTCGGATCTGCTGGAGAAGGAAGGCGTCGCGCTGGACGCCGCATCGTATCGGTCCGCCCCGCCAGGATTGCGGATCTGGTGCGGCGCGACGATCGAGAAAGCGGATGTGGAGGCGCTCGTCCCGTGGATCGAGTGGGCCTTCACCGTCTGCGTTTCCGACCTCGCTCCGGCCTGAGGAGCCGCCGCCATGGTCGACGGCCACCCGGCGGTGGGGGCTACGGTTCCCCGCAGCGCGCTCCAGCGGGCGATGACGCCCGACAGACAGTCGCGCCCGATGCGCGCCCTATTGCGGACATGGCATGCCGGGCGTGGTGAGGCACATGCTCAAGGAGCGGCGGCTGACCTCATCGGCCATGTCGTGGCTGGCCTGCCGGTCGTCGCGCCATTGCTTGGCGGTGCGGCAGATCCGTTGCCGCGAGATGCGCGAGCCCGTGACGCTTTCGATCCTGCAGATCTTCTTCTCGTCGGCGGCGGCGGGCGTGGCCCCTTTGGGCGCCGCAGCGTCAATCTGGATCGCGCCATCGGCTCCAGGCGCGGCGACGGGCGTTTCCGCCGCCATCGCGTGGAAGCCGAGCACCGTCACGCCGGCGATGGCGACGGCAAGGGACGAAACAAACCTACGGGCCGACATCCGCCGCTCCACCGTTACTGCATTGCAAACCTAGCATAGCCACGCACCCGATCAACTTGCCCAAGCAAGGAACCGCCCGATGCCCAAAGTCCTCATCTCCGACGAGCTCAGCCCCGCCGCCATCGACATTTTCAGGAGCCGGGGCATCGAGGTCGATTTCCAGCCTCAGCTGGGGCCTGACGCGGCCCGCCTGAAGGAGATCATCGGCGACTACGACGGCCTCGCCATTCGCTCCGCCACCAAGGTGAAGGCGGACGTCATCGCCGCCGCCAGGAACCTGAAGGTGATCGGGCGGGCCGGCATCGGTGTGGACAACGTCGACATCCCGGCGGCGACGGCCCGGGGCATCGTGGTGATGAACACGCCGTTCGGCAATTCCATCACGACCGCCGAACACGCCATCGCCCTCCTGTTCGCCGCCGCGCGCCAGCTCGGCGCTGCCGATGCGTCCACCCAGGCGGGGAAATGGGAGAAGAACCGCTTTATGGGCGTGGAGCTGTACGCCAAGACGCTGGGCGTCATCGGCTGTGGCAACATCGGCAGCCTCGTGGCGGAGCGGGCGCTGGGCCTCAAGATGAAGGTGATCGCCTATGATCCCTTCCTCTCCCCGGAGCGCGCGATCGAGATCGGCGTGGAGAAGGTGGAGCTGGACGAGCTGCTTGCGCGCGCGGACTTCATCTCCTTGCACACGCCGATGACGGAAAAGACCCGCAACATCCTGTCTGCGGAGAACATCGCGCGCTGCAAGAAAGGCGTGGTGATCGTGAACGCAGCCCGCGGCGGGTTGGTCGACGAGGCGGCGTTGCGCGCGGCGCTGGAAAGCGGGCACGTCTCGGCTGCGGGCATCGACGTCTTCAGCGTGGAGCCCGCGAAGGAGAACGTCCTGTTCGGCGCGCCCAATCTCGTCGCCACCCCGCACCTTGGCGCGTCCACCAACGAGGCGCAGGAGAATGTCGCCCTCCAGGTGGCGGAGCAGATGAGCGATTATCTCGTCTCCGGGGCGGTCACCAATGCGCTCAACATGGCCTCGATCACCGCCGAAGAGGCGCCGCGCCTGAGGCCGTTTGCGGCGCTGGCGGAAAAGCTGGGCGCGTTCGCGGGACAGATCGTGGGAGAGAGCCTCGACGCCGTGGAGATCGAGTACGAAGGCCACGTGGCGGCCATGAACACCAAGCCGCTCACCGCCGCGGCCCTTGCGGGCCTGCTTCGGCCGATCCTCCAGGATGTGAACATGGTCTCCGCCCCGGCCTTGCTGAAAGAGCGGGGCGTCACGCTGACCGAGGCGCGGCGGGAAATCTCGCCCACCTACGACAGCGTCATCCGCATCAAGGTGCAGACGGACGGGGGCTGGCGCACGGTCGCCGGCGCCGTCATCGCGGGCGGGCCCAAGATCGTGGAAGTGAAGGGCATGAGCCTTGAGGCGGCGTTCCATCCGCTGATGCTCTACGTCAACAACTCCGACAAGCCGGGCTTCATCGGCGCGCTGGGCACGATGCTGGGGGAGGCCCAGGTCAACATCGCCACCTTCAATCTCGGCCGCGTGGCCGCGGGGGAGGACGCGGTGGCGCTGGTCGGCATCGACCAGACGATCCCGGCGCCCCTGCTGGCCCGGATCGAGGGCCTGCCGCAGGTGCGCTATGTGCGCGTGCTGTCGTTCTAGAGGGCGCTGAGGTTCCCGGCGCCTGCCCACTCGCCTTGCGGTAAATCTCTGGTTAGGTTGCCGCCGTCCGTCAGCGGGGAGATGTTCATGATGGCGCGCAGTCTGGGGCTCTTCGGCCTCGCCCTCGGCGCGGGCTTCGCCACGGCGGGGCCCGCGGCCGCGCTGGAGGAGATCAAGGCCGGCGTGCTGGGCCACAACATCTGCATCAGCGCGTGCAGCAACGCGAACAAGGAAGACGGCCCGGTCATCGATGTGCAGCTGAACTTCCGTTCGCCGGGGGTCCTGCGCGCGGTCGGCTCGCCGCGACCCTACGTGTCGGCCTCTCCCAACGTGTCGGGGGACCCGAGCTTCGTAGCCGCCGGGCTGGAGTGGCGCTGGGAATTCGCCGAGGGCTGGGCGTTCACGCCCGGGCTCGGCTACGCGTTGCACAACGGCGAGACGCAGAACCCGTTTCCCAACGGCACGCCGCAATCGACCGCGTTCAACAACGACAACGTCCTCTACGGCTCGGAGGACCTCTTCCGCACCTCCCTTGGCCTCACCCGCGATCTGGGCGAGACGTGGCGCGTGGAAGGGTTCGTCGTCCACTACAGCCACGGCCAGATCCTCGGGAACGGCCGCAACCAGGGCGTCGACCAGGCGGGCGTGCGCCTGGGGTACCGGTTCGGCGCCTAGGCGCGCGCGCCGCCCTTTCCGTCACGCGGATGTCATGCGATCTGTGCCGCCGGTTTTGATCGGAATGCGTCCATGAGTTCGGTGGTGGTGGTCGGCGCCCAGTGGGGCGACGAGGGCAAGGGCAAGATCGTCGACTGGCTGTGCCATCGGGCGGATGTGGTCGTGCGCTTCCAGGGCGGCCACAACGCGGGCCACACCCTGGTGGTGGGCGACACCAC
>JANRIM010000145.1:0-13074 GCA_033764865.1 Hyphomonadaceae bacterium | reverse complement strand
GCGACGTGGGGCTCCACCCGCGAACGGGTGACGTGACGGCTCGAAATCCGGCTGTACGCAGGCGTATCGTCGGCTATGTTTTCGCCCGTGTCGCGAAGCGCGCCGGGAGGACCAGATGCACAGCCGTTCCCACCTCATGGGCTCCCATCCGCTGACGGCGGACGCGGTCTCGGCGCACGTGCCGGAGCAGACGCCCGGGGCTTACGTGCTGGGCTTCAAGACGCATGACGTCTTCACCGTCCAGCGCGTGGGCCGCGCCGACGAGAACCTGCGCGCGCACCTTGCGGCGCTGGCGGAGGAAGGCCGCTACCGGAGCTTCAAGTTCCTCCCCACCGCCACCACGGGCGAGGCCTTCGACACCGAGTGCTTCCTCTACCATGAGTTCGGCGCGGATCGGCACCTCGACAACGAGAGCCATCCGCCCCGGCCCGCGGGCGCGCGCTGGATCTGTCCGCATTGCAGCGTGTTCGGCATCCGGGACTGGCGGGCTTCGGCGCGCTGAGACGGTTTCGTTTGCGTCGCCGACGCGCGCGTGATGGGCTTCGGGCCAGGGGGTCGGGCAAAGGGGGGCGTCTCGGAAAGGGAGGCAGCCATGGCCGTCGCCAAAGTCATCGAAGTCACCGGCGGATCCAGCAAGGGTCTGGAGGACGCCATCATCCAGGGCGTATCGCGCGCGTCGGACAGCCTCGATCAGGTGGAAGGTGCCTGGATTCAGGACATCAAGGTCCTGATCGACAAGGGCAAGATCAAGGAATGGCGGGTCAACATGAAGGTGACCTTCATCCTCAAGTAGGGCCGCCCTACTGGTCGGCGATGGTGGCTTCCTGGCGGATGCCGCGGCCCCACTGCCACAGGCCAGCCGCGAACAGCAGCATGCCGGCGATCATGCCGATGTAGCCCACCATGCCCTCGCGCACGGCCTCGCCCAGCGTGACCGGAGTGTAGATGCCGATGAGGACCACCAGCCACACGAGCGCCGCCCCGGTTTTGATCAGGGTGTCGCCCAGCAGGTACTGGAAATCGATGCTGGCTTTCGAGCGTTTCGGCATGCTGGCCTCCTGACGGCGGGAGCCATACGACGAGTCGCGGCGGGCGCGGATTCCCCCGGGGCGGGCCAGGCGTTCGCCGGAACCGGGCCGTCGCTTGCCGGCGCGCGCCCGAGCGATATGGTCGCCCGACTTGAGGGCCCCCACGTCGACCCCCAGCGCAGGACCACGGCCGATGGCGATTTTCCGGATCTCGATGACGGCGCTGATGGGGGCGTTCGCGTGTGCATGCGCGGTGATCCCGGCGGCGGCGCCGACCGACAGCCTGATCGGCGCCTGGCGGGTGGAGGACGTCTCGGGCATGGGCGTGACGCCGGACGCCGCCCTCACCGTGGAGTTCTCCGAGACCGGGCAGGTGGCGGGCTCCACCGGCTGCAACCGGTACACCGGCGCCTATTCCTTTGACGCCGCCGCCGGCGCGCTCACCGTCACGCCGCTGGGCGTGACCCGACGGCTGTGTCTCGCGCCGCTGATGACCCAGGAGGCGCGTTTTGTGGAGACGCTGCAGGGCGCCACCCGCGTGGAGACCCAGGCCGACGGCGCGGTGGCGCTCTCCGCCCCCGCCGGGGGCCGCGTGCTGATGCGCCGGCGCAGCGCCGCGCGCGTGACGCCGGCTGCGGTCCCCGAGGCGCCGACGGCGGCCGCCGCCGCCTCGCCGTTGCTCTACCCTCCGCAGACGCCCAATGCGCCTTTGACGCCGGGCGTCGCGCCGCCCGCGGCCGATCCGCTGGCCCCACAGGCGGCGGGCGTGGGGGCGCCGATCGCGCCACCGCCCGCCTCCGCAGGCTACCCCCTCGCCGGCGGCGGCGCCCCGCTGTCGCCTGCGCCCGCCCCATACCCGACGCCGGCCCCGTCCTACGAGACGCCGGCGTTCTCCAATCCCGCCCTCGCGCCAGCGGCGCCCAACGCGCTCGCCGTCGCCGCAGCCCCCGCGAACCGCATCACTGTCAGCGGCGAGATCACGCTGGCCGACGACCTGCCGCTGCCCGCCGACGCCACGCTGCGCGTCCAGATCCGGGACGTCGCGCGCGCAGACGCACCCGCCACGGTGCTGGGCGAGCAATCGTTCGCCGCCGCGGGAGGCCCGCCCTATCCCTTCAGCGTCAGCGCGCCGGTGAGCGTGATCGACCCGCGCGCGCGGCTGACGCTGTTTGCGCAGGTGTTGTCGGGCAATCGCCTGCTGTACATTTCCGACACGTCAAATCCCGTGCCCGTGGCTGGCCTTTCGGGCATGAGCGTTCGGCTCGCCAACGCCAACCCGCTGGCGGCGCGCCCCGCAGCGCCGCGCCCGCAGGTCCGGCCGGCCCAGACGCCGGCTTCGCCGCCCGCCGTCCCGCCGCCCGCCGCCAGCGGCGTGATCCCGGAGACGCCCCCCATGGCCGCCAGCGCGCCCGGCGCGGGTCAGGCGTTTTTCTGCCGCGGCGAGGTTTTCCGCATCGCCTTCGACGAGCGCACCGCGATGCTCACCACCGCCGACGGCGCGGTGGCCCGGCTGGACCGCATTGCGGTGGACGATGACGCCGGCGCATCGCGCATCTATTCCAACAGCATCCTCACCGTGATCCGGCAATCCGACGCGGGCGGGGAGCGGGTGCGCTTCGCCCGTGGCCGCGCCGCACTCACCACCTGCACGCCGCAATAGCCGCCGGCGGCGGCCTCAGCGCCCGATCACCTTCTGGAAGAAGAGCGTCTCGGCCTCCCGCTGGGCCTCCTGGTTGGCCTTCTTGGCGAAGCCGTGGCCCTCGTCCTTGGCCATCATGAACCACGCCTCGACGTTGTTGCGCCGCAGCGCCGCCAGCATCTGCTCGGCCTCCGTGTAGGGCACGCGCGGATCGTTGAAGCCCTGCACGATGAACAGCGGCTTCTTGATCCGGGCGGCGTTGGTGAGCGGGGAGATTTTGGTCAGGTGCGCACGCATGGCGGGATCGCGCTCATCTCCGTACTCCGCGCGCCTGAGGTCGCGGCGGTAGCCGGAGGTGTTCTCCAGGAACGTGACGAAGCTGGAGATGCCCACGATGTCGACGCCGCCCGCAAAACGCTCGGGAAACATCTGCATCGAGGCATAGACCATGTAGCCGCCGTAGCTGCCGCCATAGGCGATCACCTTCGACATGTCGAAGGCCTGCGGCTGCGCGGCCATCCAGTCGAGCAGCGCGCCGATATCCTTGACGCTGTCCTCGCGCTTGAAGCCGTTGTCGAGTTCCACGAACGCCTTGCCGTAGCCGGTGGAGCCGCGCACGTTCGGGACAACTACCGCCACGCCCAGTTCGTTCACCCAGTACTGGATGGTGGGCGAGAACGTCGGTCGCGCCTGCGATTCCGGGCCGCCGTGGATGTTGACGATGGCGGGATGGGGCCCGGGCGTGCGCGGCGCATAGACCCAGGCCGTGATCTCCTTCGGGCCGCCGGCGGCGCTGTCGAAGGTGGGAAACCGCACCAGCCGGGGCGCGACGAAGGTCGCCGCGTTGATGCCGCCCACCTCCGATTCCGTCCACCGCGTGAGCGCACGGCTGCGCACGTCGTAGACGTAGACGTCCGACGGCGCGGTGGCGGAGTTGAGCGTTAGGCCCAGCCGCGCGCCCGCCTCGTCCCACGCAAAGTTCCCGACCACGCCCGGCGGCAGCGGCGGCGCGGGCAAGGCGCGCGCGGCGCTGCGCAGGCGCAGGTCCATCAGCCGCAATTCCGAGGCGCCGCCCACGTTGACCGCGTAGGCGAGACGCCGCCCGTCGGGCGACAGGTCGAACGCCTCCACGTCCCAGCCGAGATCGGCGGGCGACAGCGGCGTGCGCGCTCCGGTGGCCAGGTCCACCTGCACGAGCCGGGCGAAGTCGGAGCCCTCGTCCGAGATCACGATGACGCCCGCGCCGTCGGCGGTGAACTCCCCGCCGGAGTAGGCCACGTTCAGCTCCGGCGTGAGCTCGCGCAGCGCGCCGGTTTCCACCGAGAGCAGAAACAGCCGCGACTTGGTGACCGACACGTACCGCGAGACGAGGATCTGGGCGCCGTCCGGCGACCAGTCCACCGGGGTCATCGCCCCTTCGCCCTTCAGCAGCACCTTGCGGGCGGCGGGATCGGCGGGATCGACGACGACGATGTCATAGTCCTGACTGTCCTTGCCGGCGCGGGCGTAGACGTGGAGACGGCCGTCCCGCGACCACACGCCTGGCGTGTTGCGCAGGCCGGCCTCGGTCAGGTGCGTCACCTTCCCGCTGTCCATGTCGTAGAGATAACGCTGGAAGAACTCGTCGCCGCCCGCGTCCTTCACGAACGCGAACGCGCGCGCGCCGGGGCGCACGGCCGCGCCGCCGATCTGGTCGGGGTAGAACGTGAGCTGGCGGCGCATGCCGAGGGGGGCCGCCACGTGGTGGACCTGCGCCGCGTCGGCGAAGCGCGTGACCACGAGCACGCCGCCGCCGGGGGCGAAATCCTGGAAGCTCGCGCCGCGGGTGTTGACGTACTGGCGCAGGCGCTCGCGCACGGGCGCGGGCGTTTCGGGCACGTTCTCCAGCACCAGGGCGCCACGCTCGATGCGTTGCGGCGCGGCCGCGGGCTGCGCCAGCGCCACGCCCGTGACGCCGATGGCGAGCGCCGCGCCTAGAGCCAGAGATTTCAGTGACATGGGCAACTCCCCGAAAGACAGGCGTCCTTCCTGCGATGGGGCGTGTGCGGGGTCAACCGGCGGGACGTCTCACCACCATGGCTGCGCCTTCGCGGTGAAACCCGCCGCCTGCTCCAGCGCGCCGGCGACGGCGAACACGGTTTCCTCATCCAGCGCGCGCCCGATCACCTGCAGGCCGAGCGGCAGGCCGTGAGCGTCGAGGCCTGCGGGCACCGAGATGCCCGGCAGGCCCGCCAGGTTCGTGGTCACGGTGAAGATGTCGTTCAGATACATCTGGACGGGGTCGCCCGCCTTCTCGCCGAGCGCGAACGCCGCCGAGGGCGCCGTGGGCGTGAGGATCGCGTCGCATTGCGTGAAGGCGTTGGTGAAATCCTCCGCGATGCGGGCGCGCACCTTCTGCGCGCGCAGGTAGTAGGCGTCGTAGTAGCCCGCGCTGAGCACGTACGTGCCGATCAGGATCCGCCGCTGCACTTCCTTGCCGAAGCCGGAGGCGCGCGTCTGCTCGTAGGTTTCCGAGAGGTCCTTGCCCACCTTGCGCGCGCCGTAGCGCATGCCGTCATAGCGCGCGAGGTTCGAGGACGCTTCGGCGGGCGCGATGATGTAGTACGTGGGCAGCGCGTACTTCGTGTGCGGCAGGGAAATGGGCACAATCTCGCAGCCGGCGTCCTTCAGCTGCGCGATGCCCTTCTCCCAGAGCGCGTCGATCTCCGCGGGCATGCCATCGACGCGGTATTCCTTCGGCACGCCGATCTTCAAGCCCCTCACGCTCCTGCCCACGGCGCGGGTGAAATCGGGCGTGTCGACGGGCAACGAGGTTGAGTCCTTCGGATCGTGGCCGGCCATCACCGACAGCATCAGCGCGGCGTCCTTCACCGTCTTGGCGATGGGCCCGGCCTGGTCGAGCGAGGAGGCGAACGCCACGATGCCCCAGCGCGAACAGCGCCCATAGGTCGGCTTGATGCCCACCGTGCCCGTGAACGACGCGGGCTGGCGGATGGAGCCGCCGGTGTCGGTGGCGGTGGCGGCGAGGCACAGGTCCGCCGACGTCGCCGCCGCCGAACCGCCCGACGAACCGCCGGGCGTGAGCTTGGCGTTGCCGCCGGCGCCGCGCCACGGATTGACCACGTCGCCGAAGCAGCTCGTCTCGTTGGAGGAGCCCATGGCGAACTCGTCCATGTTGAGCTTGCCGAGCATCACCGCGCCTTCGCGCCAGAGATTGGCGGTGACGGTGCTCTCGTAGGTGGGCGTGAAGTCCCCGAGGATGGCGCTGCAGGCGGTGGAGCGCACGCCTTCCGTGCAGAAGAGGTCCTTGACGCCGAGCGGCGCGCCGTCGAGCCTGCCCGCCTGCCCCTTCGCGCGGCGATCGTCGGACGCGCGCGCCCTGGCGCGCGCGCGGTCATGGGTGACGGCCACGTAGGCGTTGAGGTGCGGGTTCGCCCGGTCGATGGCGGCGAGGTGTGCGTCGGTGATCTCGGCGGCGGAAAACCGCCGGGCGGCGAGGCCGTCCAGCGCGTCGGCGAGGGTCAGTTTGGTGAGGTCTGTCATCGGCCCTGGTCTTCGCGATAGAGTGTCGTGGGCGGATTGGCCGCCCGGCCGGAAAGGGTCGCCGCCATGTCTGACGCGCTTCTGGACGCCGCCGCCCGCGCGTACGCGCTGGTGTGCCTCTCCGACGGACGGGTGGACTGGCCGGAAGACCGCGCCTTCGCCAGCCGCATGGCCCACGACCCGTCTTTCAGCCAGTTCGAGCGCGAGGATCTGGAGGCGGCGGCCGCCATCGCGATGGGCTCCATCCGCGGCGAGCAGAGCTTCCACGAGGTGGCGCGCGCCATCGCCCGGCTGGTGGACGCCCCCGAGGAGCGGGAGGCCGTCATGCGGGCCGCGCGCGCGGCGGTCGTGGCCGACGGCGGCATCCGCGACCAGGAGGAGCGCGCGCTCGAAGCGCTCGCTGGCGCGCTGGGGTTCGACGTCTCCAAGGCCTGAGTTACTCCACCACCTTCGGAACCACGAAGAACCCGTCCTCGCTCTTGGGCGCGTTCGCCAGCACTTTGCGCGCGTCACCGCCCTCGGTGACGACGTCCTCGCGCATGGGCAGGGGCGTCGCCACCGCGCTGGTCATGGGCGCGACGCCGTCGACGTCGACCTCGTTCAGCTGTTCGATCCAGGCCAGGATGCCGTTCAGTTCCGCCGCCATGCCCGCCACGCGATCCTCCGGCAGCGCCAGCCGCGCCAGATGCGCCACCCGGCGCACGGTGTTCTCGTCGATGGCCAAGGGGCCCTCCTGAAGCGAAGCGCGAGCGCTACCAGCGTCTGGCGCGGGGGGCAAGGCGAGGCGGCTTGACCTTGGCGGACATGCGCGCGACGCAGACCCCATGCCCCTGCTCGACCT
Organism: Hyphomonadaceae bacterium; assembly: GCA_033764865.1. Lineage (GTDB taxonomy): Bacteria > Pseudomonadota > Alphaproteobacteria > Caulobacterales > Aquidulcibacteraceae > VFBF01. The sequence goes on along the minus strand of JANRIM010000145.1, from coordinate 6,023 downwards.
TCCGGACTTCGCCGCCGCGCTCCCGCCGCGCGGCGCGCTCCTGGGGCTTGACCCCGGGTCCAAGCGCATCGGGGTCGCCATCGCCGATCCGGACCGGATCATCGCCTCGCCGCTCGACACCGTAGTGCGCGTGAAATTCGCCGCCGATGGGGCGCGCATTTTCGAGCTGTTCGACGGGCGCCAGTGCGCCGGACTGGTCGTCGGGCTGCCGCGCAACATGGACGGCAGCGACGGGCCGGCCGCGCAATCGGCGCGCGCCTTCGCGCGCAATCTGCTGGGCCTTCGCGATGTGCCGCTGCTGCTGTGGGACGAGCGCCTCTCCACCGCGGCGGTGACGCGCACGCTGATCGCAGCGGACTCCTCACGCAAGCGGCGCGCGGAAGTGGTGGACAAACTCGCCGCCGCCTACGCCCTCCAGGGCGCCCTCGACGCGCTCAAGGAGCGCGCGGTCCATGAATGAGGTGCTGGGCGCGCTGGCGCCGGTGTTCCTGCTGATCCTGTTGGGCTGGGCCGTGCGGGCGGCGCGTCTCCTGCCTGCGGACGCGCTGGGGGCGGTGAACCGCTTCGGCTACTTCGTGCTCTACCCGGCCTTCCTGTTCACCACCATTGCGTCGGCCTCGCTCGCCAGCGCCGATGCGCTGCCCTTCCTTGGCGGCGTGATGCTGGCGTTCCTGTGCGTGGTGGCGCTGATGCTGGGATTGCGCCCGTTCTTCCGCGACGGGCCGGGCTACACGAGCGTCTTCCAGGGCGCTGCGCGCTGGAACGGCTTTGCGATCCTCGCCGCCGGCAACGAGATTTTCGGCCCATTGGGGCGGCCCTATATCGCGCTGGCGTTCGGCCCCGCGGTGTTGATGCTCAACATCATCAGCGTGGGCGTGCTCGCGCGCTGGGGGGAGAACCGCCAGACGTCGTGGCGCTTCCTGCTGGCGCAGGTGGCGGGCAATCCGTTGGTGCTGGCGTGCGTGGCGGGGCTTGCGGCGCTGGCGTTGGGGGCGCCGGACCTCGGGCCCGTCTCCGACGCGCTGCAGCTGCTGGGCCAGGCGGCGATGCCGGTGGCGCTGATCTGCGTGGGCGCAGGGATCGACCTCAGGGCGGCCCGCTCGGCGCACGCGAAGGTGGCGCTGTCGACGGCGGTCAAGCTCGTGGCGGCGCCCCTCATCTTCTACGCGGTGGTGCGCGGCGTGGGCGCGGGGCCTGTCGCGGCGGCGATCGCGGCCGGCATCGGCTCCACGCCCACCGCCGCGGCGAGCTACACGCTGGCGCGCGAGATGGGCGGCGACGCGCGGCTGATGGCGGCGATCGTGAGCGTGACCACGCTCATGTCCTTCGTCACGATGCCCATCGCGATCACGCTGGCGCTCGCGGCGCCATGAGCGCTCACAGGTCGAAAAGGTCGGCTTGGTGCGCCGGCGGCGCGGGCGCGAACGGCTCCGCCGCGTCGAAGGTCTGCGCTGCGGCCGCCAGCGCCGCCGCCTGCGCCTCCCGCGCGGCCATGGCCTCGTCCGCCGCCTGGAGCAGACCCGCCGGCGCGCCGATGCCCGCCACCACCGCCGCGAACGCTGCACCCGCCGGTTTGAACGTGTCCGTCATGACCCTGGCCTTTCCTGCCGCGCGCTTTTAACCCTAACAAAGAGTAAACGCGAGTTCGTAATCCGTTCCGATTCGGCGCCGAGAAAAGGGCGCTGTGGATAGTTTCGCGCCACAAAGGCGCCCCACTTGCGGCGGCTGCGCCCCGCACGTTAACAAGCGCCATGCCGCAGGCCGGGCGATTCACGCACGAGAACGGCGGGCCACAGGGCGGCATCGAGCATGCGCCGGGGCCCGCGCGCCTGCGCCATCGCCACCTCCTCGCCATCGAAGATCTCAGCCGCGCCGAGGCGGAGGCGCTCATCGGGCGGGCGCGCTTTTTCTTTCCCTACGTGGAAGGCCGCGTGAAGAAGGGCGACATGCTGCGCGGCCGCACGCTGATCAACCTCTTCTTCGAAAACTCCACCCGCACGCAAAGCTCCTTCGAACTGGCCGGCAAGCGCATGGGCGCCGATGTGGTCAACATGAGCGTCAACCCATCCTCCGTCGCCCAGGGAGAGACGCTGATGGACACCGCCGCCACGCTCAACGCCATGGCGCCGGATCTGCTGGTGGTCCGCCACGGTTCCTCCGGCGCGGCGCACCTGCTGGCGCGCAAGGTGGACTGTTCGGTTATCAACGCCGGGGACGGCACCCACGAACACCCGACGCAGGCCCTGCTCGATGCGCTGACCATCCGCGAGGCGCTCGGCCGCGTGGAGGGCCTCACCGTGGCGATCTGCGGTGATGTGCTGCACTCGCGGGTGGCGCGCTCGAACGTGGCGCTGCTGACGCTGCTGGGCGCGCGGGTGCGTCTCGTGGCGCCGCCTACGCTGCTGCCAGCGGGCGTGCGCCACTGGGGCGCGGACGTCTTCACCGACATGAAGACCGGCCTCGTGGGCGCCGATGTGGTGATGATGCTGCGCATCCAGCTGGAGCGCATGCAGGGCGGCTTCGTGCCGTCGCAGCGGGAGTACTTCTGGCATTACGGCCTCGACGCCGAGAAACTCGCGCTCACCGGCCGGCCCAGCCTGGTGATGCATCCCGGCCCCATGAACCGGGGCGTGGAAATCGATTCCGCCGTCGCCGACGACCGCGCCGTGAGCCTGATCGAGAAACAGGTGCGCATGGGCGTGGCGCTGCGCATGGCCGTTCTGGAAGCGCTGGCGGCGCACGGATCGAACGAGGGGCCTGCCCCATGACCCGCGCCATGACACGTCTCCTCATCGCCGGAGCGCGCGTGCTCGATCCCGCCACCCGCGCCGACCGGGTGGCCGACGTCGCCGTCGAGGGCGGGCTCATCGCCAAGATCGGCCCGTCGCTGAAGGCCGGCGCGGAGACGACCGTCATCGACGGTGCGGGCCTTGCCCTCATACCCGGCCTCATCGACATGCGCGTCAGCGTGGGCGAGCCGGGCGCCGAACATCGCGAGACGCTGAAGAGCGCGGGGCGCGCGGCCGCCGCCGGCGGCGTGACCACCATGGTGGTGATGCCCGACACCAATCCCGTCATCGACGACGTGAGCCTGGTGGATTTCATCAAGCGGCGCGGCGCGGAACGCGCAGGCGTGCACGTGCTGCCCGCCGCGGCGATGACGAAAAAGCTCGACGGCCTCATGATGACGGAGATGGGCCTGCTGACAGAAGCGGGCGCGGTGCTGTTCTCCAACGGCCATGCGCCGGTCGTCGACAGCCGGGTGCTTCGGCGCGCGCTGTCCTACGCTTCGGCGTTCGGCGCACTCGTCGCTCACCGACCTGAGGATCCCCACCTCGCCAAGGGCGGGGTCATGCATGAGGGGGAGCTGGGCGCGCGGCTGGGCCTGCCGGGCATCCCCGCCGCGGCGGAGCGCATCTTCGCCGAACGGGACGCAGCGCTCGCCGAGTTGACGGGCGGTCGCCTGCTCCTGGACATGATCTCGGCGGCCGCCACGCTCGGCCCGATCCGGCGCGCGAAGGCCGCGGGCGTCGCCCTCCACGCCAGCGTGAGCGTGCATCACCTCACGCTCAACGAACTGGAAGTGACGGACTACCGCACGTTCGCGAAGCTCTCCCCGCCGCTGCGCAGCGAGGACGACAGGCGCGCGTTGGTGGCCGCTCTCGCCGACGGCGCCATCGACGTGATCGTCTCCGGCCACGATCCGCGGCCGCCGGAGGAAAAGCGCCTGCCGTTCGATGAGGCCGCCTTCGGGGCGTCCGCGCTGGAGACGCTGCTGCCGGCGGCGCTGTCGCTGCATCACAACGGCGAGGCCGACCTCATGGACGTGCTGGCGGCGCTCACCTGCCGGCCCGCCGCGCTGCTGAAGTTGCCCCACGGCCGCATCGCCGAGGGCGCGCCGGCCGATCTCGTGCTCGTGGACCTTGACGCGCCGTTCCAGTTCGCCGCCGACACGATGAAATCGAAGTGCCGCAACACGCCCTACGACGGACGCCTGATGCAGGGCCGCGTGCAACGCACGCTGGTGAGCGGCGTCACCGTCTTCGATGCCGCTGCGTAAGCCGTCGTTAACGTCACGCTCAGCATACTTCACGGGCTCTGAACGGGGGACCCGCCATGTGGCTCGTGTGGACCATCGCCTGGACGATTTTTTCGGCCAATCCGCTCGCCGCGTACACCGCTGAACGCGCCGTCGTGCGCAGCCTTGGCGAGCAGGCCGACATTGACGCCCGGCTCGCCGCCTCCAAGCGCGCGGTCGATCTGCTGGGCCGCGCGCCCACCCGCTGACGGCTCCGCGCTTCCCACGCCAGGTCCCCGGGCCAGTTTCCCCGGGCCAGTTTCCCCGGGGGTGAGCCGCTGCTAGACCGGGCGCATGTGGGATCAACCGCCTGTGTCCTTCGCCATCGCCGCGGCGCTCGGCTACCTTTTGGGCTCCGTGCCGTTCGGGCTCGTGATCGTGCGCGCCGCCGGCCTGGGCGACATCCGCGCCATCGGCTCCGGCAACATCGGCGCGACCAACGTGCTGCGCACGGGGCGCAAGGATCTGGCGGCCGCCACCTTCCTGCTCGATAGCGGCAAGGCGGCGGCGGCGTTGCTGCTGGCGCGCGTGCTGTTCCACCAGGACACCGGCTATGGCGGGGTCACCGCCGGCTATGTCGCAGGCGCGGCGGCGTTTCTCGGCCACTGCTTCCCGGTCTGGCTGAACTTCAAGGGCGGGAAAGGCGTCGCCACCTTTTTCGGCGTCCTGTTTGCGGGCCTGCCCGTCGTGGGCGCGGCATGCGCCGCGCTGTGGGTGCTCACCGCGATCCTCTTCAGATACTCCTCGCTCGGCGCCCTTGTCGCGGCGGCGGCGGCGCCCGCCGTCGCCTACGTCACCAATCCAGGCGAATGGCTGGCGCCGGTGGCTTTCTGCACGCTGCTGGGCGTGCTCATTTTCGTGCGCCACCACGCGAACATCACGCGGCTGCTCCAGGGCGCGGAGCCGAAGATCGGCGCCGGCAAGGCGGCGAAGACCGCCTCCGTCGAAGAATGAGCCGGCCGCTCGCGCGGCGCGAGCGGATCGCATGGGCGCGTCTGGCGCGCACCCCGGGCGTGGGGCCTTTGACGTTCCACCGGCTCGTGAGCCGCTACGGCGGCGCGGAAGCCGCGCTTGACGCTCTGCCCTCCCTCGCGGGCGGGCGCCACGAGCCGCCACCGTCCAGCGCCATCGCCCGCGAGATCGACGCGCTCGCGGCGATGGGCGCCGAGCTCGTGTGCGCGTGTGAGCCCGCCTTTCCCGCCCTGCTCCGTGCGCTCGACCCCGGGCCCGCGATGATCGCGATGCGCGGCCGCGCCGACCTGTTGAGCCGCCCGACCGTAGCCCTCGTCGGCGCGCGCGAAGCGTCGGCCGCCGGCCTCAAACTGGCGGGAGATTTCGCGCGCGAGCTTGGCGCCATGGGTTTTGCGGTGGTGTCGGGGATGGCGCGCGGCGTCGACGCGCGGGTGCATGAGGAAAGCCTGTCCACAGGGGCCATAGCCGTGCTGGCGGGCGGGCTCGACCGCCCCTATCCGCCGCAGAATCTGGCGCTGCACGACAGATTGTGCGCGGAGGGCCTCGTGGTGAGCGAGGCGCCGCTGGGGTTCCAGGCGCGCGCTCGGGATTTCCCCCGCCGCAACCACATCATTTCCGGTCTGTCGTTGGGCGTGGTGGTGATCGAGGCCGCGCTGCGGTCTGGCTCCCTGATCACGGCGCGGGCGGCGGGCGAACAGGGACGCGACGTCATGGCCGTGCCGGGCTCCCCGCTCGATCCGCGGGCTCGCGGCGGCAACGCGCTGCTGAAGCAGGGGGCCATCCTGGTGGAGACGCCGGAGGATGTGGCCGAGGCCCTGAGGGCGCCGCCCGGCGCGATCCGCCGCCGCGCGCCCGCGGCCGCTCCCGATCTGGAGGACGCCGCCCCCACCCTCATCCTCGCGGTGGCCCGCCTGCTTTCGCCCACGCCCGTCCACATCAACGATCTCGCCCGGCTGGCGCATGCACCGGTGGG
>JANRIM010000016.1:0-18269 GCA_033764865.1 Hyphomonadaceae bacterium | reverse complement strand
GACGAGGTCGAGCCCCGCCTCCCGCGCAGCTTCGAGGGCAGCCTCGGTGGGCATTTCCCCCTGCTTTTCGCCGGCTTCATCGATCAGGAGCACACGGTAGGCGCGGATCTCCTCGTTCACGCGCGGCCCGTCTTTCGAGGGCGGCGGCGCTGCCATGGGACGACGGACTATACTCTCCTCCTGGGTTCAGCTTCTCGGGATGGGCGGCAGGGGCGAGCCCCACGGCCTGTTTCACAATATAGTGCTTTGAGCGTTTGCGCCATCACGCAGCGCCCCTTTGCATGAAACCGCCGACGTTTCCGATGGCCTGTTCCACGGGCTTGATGTCCAGGTCGCCCAGGCTGTGGGCAGTCATCGCCATCACCCCGCCCCGGCCGCGGGGGCAAACCCGCGCCGGATCGGATTCCGAAGAGAACAGCACGACGCACGGGGCGCCCGCCGCGGCGGCGATATGCATGGGTCCGGTGTCGTTGCCGACGGCGAACGCCGCGCGCTCCGCCAGCGCGGTCAGCTGGAACAGGTCGGTGCGCGAGACCACGCTGCGGGCCTTCGGCTCCGCCTTGACGATGGCGGCGGCGGCGTCCGTCTCGTCTTTCGCGCCGATGACGACGGGCGTGACGCCCCGCTCCACGATCCGCTTGGCGAGCGCGCCATACCGCTCCGCCGGCCAGCGTTTCTCCGGCCGATGGGCCGACGCGCCCGGGATGATCAGACCGTACGGCCCCTTGATGCCGAAATAGGCCGCCTGCAACCGCGGAGGGTCCCGCTGCGCCATCCGCACCCAGGAAAGATCCGGCAGCGGCGCCTCACCCGGGGCGTACGCCGGGGCGATGCCGGCGTAGAACAGCTGGTCCGCCAGCCGGTCGAGGGTGTGCATCGTCTCTCGTTCCGGGTTGGCGTGAGGATGGGAGCACCCGGGCGCCACGCCCGACCACGGTGGCGGCCATGGCCGCATTCCCTGGTAATAGTTGCTCGTCCGTCCCGACGTCTGCAGGTCGTAGACCATGTCGTACTTCGCCGCGCGCAGGCGCTGGACCATCTGGGCCACAGCCTGCGGATCGCGTTCACGGCCATCGGATTCGACCACGTCGAAGTAGGGGCAGGCCCTGCCGAACGCCTCGAACACGGGGGTCGTCAGCAGCGTGATGCGGGCGCCGACGTGATACTCCCGGATCACCCGCGCCGCCGCCAGCGCCTGGATGAAATCCCCCAGCGCGCCGAGCTTGATCACCAGCACCTTGCGGACGCCGGGCGAGGGCGCGGTGGCGCCGTCCGTCTGGGTTTTGCGCCGCAGGATCATCGACGATCCGTCGCTCCTTTTCCCGCCAGCAGGCGTTCGTAGACCTCCAGGGTGGCCGCCTGCAACGCCGCCACCGAGTAGCGCCCCCGCACCCGCGCCGCTCCGCGTGCGCCCATGGCCTGGCGCTGATCGGGCGGGAGCGCGAGTACGCGGTCGATGGCCGCCGCCAGCGCGGCGGCATCGCCCGCCGGGACAAGATACCCTGAGTCGCCGTCGGCGATGGTCTCCGCGAGGCCGCCCTGCCGGGACGCGATCACCGGCACGCCCATCGCCTGCGCCTCCACGGCCGCCCGGCCGAAGGCCTCTGCGTCGGTGGACGGAAACACCGCCACGGTCGCCGCCGCCAGCGCCGCCGGCATGTCCACCAGGTGACCGACGATCCGGACGCACGCCTCCACGCCGTGTTTGCGGGCAAGGGCGTGAAGATCGGACACGTACTCCGCGCGGCCCTGGGAATCCCCCGCCAGCACGAAGACCGCCCCGCCCGGTCGCGCCGCCTCGATGCGCGCCGCGGCCTCGATCAGCACCGGCTGGCCCTTCCAGCGCGTCAGGCGGGCGGGCAACAGGACGATGGGCCGGCGATCGTCCGGGCGCAGCCCCCAGAGCAGGCGCATGGAGGCGATGCGCTGGGCGTCGACCTGCGCCGGATCGAAGCGCTGCAGGTCCACGCCGCGGGGGATGGACACCACCCGGTCCGGCGCGACGCGGTGAGTCTTGATGACGTGGGCGCGGGTGAAATCGGAGTTGGCGATGACGACGTCCCCGCGCGCCATGATGCTGTTGTAGAAGCGCTTGGGGCCCGACGTGCCGTTGTAGACGCCATGGTAGGTGGTGACGAACGGCACCTTGAGGTGGCGCGCCGCAAACAGCGCGCTCCAGGCCGGCGCCCGGGAGCGGGCGTGGATCAGCGACACCTTTGCCTTGCGCCCGAGACGGATCAGCCGGCGCACGTTGGCCGCCATGGTGATCGGGTTCTTCGTCTCCATTGGCATCGTCACAAGAACGCCGCCGGCGGCCTTTAGCTCCGCCTCCAGGCGCCCGCCCCGGCTGGCCACGACCGCGAGGCCGCCGGCGCGGGTCACCGCGTCAGCGATCTCGATGGTGGTGCGCTCCACACCGCCCGCATCGAGCGCCGGCGTCACTTGGAGCACCGCGAGCTTCGCACGTTCTTGCACGCCGATGGCGCTTGGCGCATTTCGGGAGGCAAGTCCAGCATCCGAGCCTTGGGGGAGCGTCGCACCATGCCGTTCGGCGCCATCGAACACCATGCCGGTCCGCGCGGCGTGCGCCTGGCCTTCCAGCGCAGCGCAGGCCTGGGCCCCACCATCGTCTGGCTCAGCGGCTACGCATCGGACATGAGCGGCGCGAAGGCCGAGGCGCTGCACGCGTGGGCGGACGGGGCCGGACGCGCGTTCCTGCGGTTCGACGTCTCCGGCGCCGGCCGCTCCGACGGGGCCTTCACCGACGGGACGATCAGCGTGTGGCTGGCGGACGCGCTGGCCATGATCGACGCCGTCACCGACGGCCCGCTGCTCCTGGTGGGCTCGTCCATGGGCGGTTGGCTCGCGCTGCTGGCGGCGCAGGCGCGGGCGGCGCGCGTCAGGGGCCTCGTGCTCATCGCCCCCGCGCCGGACTTCACGGAGCGCCTGATGTGGCCGGAGCTGACCGAGGCGGCGCGCCAGGAGATCACGGACACGGGCCAATGGCTGCGCCCGTCCGCCTACGGAGATCCCGTCCCCGTCACCCGCGCCCTGATCGAGGACGGGCGCAGGCACCTGCTGCTCGACGGTCCCATCCCGTTTGACGGCCCGGTGCGCATCCTGCACGGCCAACTCGATCCCGATGTGCCGTGGGGCCACGCGCTGGAGCTGTGCGAACAGCTGGAAACCGAGGACGTGCGCGTCACCCTGATCAAGAACGGTGACCATCGTCTCTCCACGCCCGAACACATCGCGCTGCTGATCGAGACCGTGGAGACGCTGGCGCGCACGTTGGGCCCGGGCTGAGCCTTCAGGGCGTCTCCTGCGCGAGGATCGCCGCCAGCCCCTCCCGATAGCTTGGATAGGCCGGACGCCAGCCCAGCGCCGCCTTGAGGCGCGCGTTGGAGACGCGGCGGCTTTCCTCGAAGAAGCGCCGCGCCTGCGGGGCCATCGCAGCGGGGTCGTAGGGCGTCTCCGGCGGCGGCGGCATGTCGAGGAGCTGCGCGGCGTACACGATCACATCCTGCGGCGGCGAGGGCGCGTCGTCAGTGACGTTCCACGTCTGCGCCGGGCCGCCATGCGCGATGGACGCCGCCAGCGCGGTGGCGATGTCGTCGACGTGGATGCGCGAGTGGACGAGCCCGGGCTTCACCACGCGGCGCGCCTCCCCCGCGCGCAGCCGGTCGAGCGCGCTGCGGCCTGGGCCGTAGATGCCGGGCAGGCGGAAGACATGCGCGCCGATCGAGCGCCAGCCGTCCTCCGCCGCGGCGCGGCGCTGAGCCTGCACGCTGAGCGGGGCTATGGGGGTATCCTCGTCCACCCACGCGCCGCCGCGATCGCCGTAGACGCCCGTGGTCGACAGATAGCCCGTCCACACGCCGGGCCGGCCCAGATGCGCCCCCAAGGCGCGCAGCGCAGGATCGCCCGCGTCGTCCGGCGGAATGGAGCTCAACACGGCGTCCGCCTGCGCCAACGCCGCATGCAGCGCCGGCGAGGCGCGCCCGTCGAACGCCACTGCCTCCACCCCGGACGGCGCCGCCGTGCGGTACGTGCCCGTCACCCGCCAGCCCTTGGGCTGCAGCGTGGCCGCCAGCGCGCTTGCCACGTATCCGTATCCGAGACAGAGCAGCCGTCGCGCCATGGTTTCGCCTTGTGCGTCGGCCAATCGCCGTCGGTCAGGAGTTCTCCCCCATGATCCTCGTTTCCGCCATGGCGCTTGTGATGTCCGCGGCCGCCGCGCCCGCCGCCGATCCCGCCGATCAGGCGCGGCTCGACGCCTGCATCTCCCGCGTCGAGGCCGACCCCGCCGCCGGCTACGAGGAGGCCATGGCGTGGGCGCACGAAGAAAAGGCCCGCGAAGCACGCTGGTGCGCGGCGCAGGCGATGGTGAAGCTGGGCCGCGTGCAGGAGGCGGCGCGCCGCTTCGAGACCCTGGCCGGGGACCAGGGCTGGCCGCAGGAAAACCGTCTCGACGCCTACTCCCAGGCCGGCAACGCCTGGCTGCTGGCGGGAGACGGGACCAGGGCGCGGGAGGCCTTCGACAAGGCGGTGTCCCTCTCGGACCGCCATCCGGACGCACTGATCGATCGCGCCCGCGCCTTCGCCATGCTGGCCGACTGGACGCGCGCGGAGGAGGATCTCTCGGCTGCGCTTGACGTCCGCGCGGCCGACGCCCTGGCGCTGATGCTGCGGGCGACGGCGCGCATGAAGCGCAGCGCGTTCGATCTTGCGGTGCGCGACGCGGAAGAGGCGGTGCGCCTCGAACCACGCAACGTCGACGCGCTCGTCGCCCTCGGCCAGGCGCGCGAGGCCAAGCGCTTGGGCGTCGCGCCCTAGACGCTCGCGATCAGGGCGGCGGCGGCGGTTCGGCAGGCGGCGCATCCGGCGCCGGCGCGATGTCCTCGCTGAGAACGGGCGCGTCCAGAGGCAGTTCGGGCAAAGCCTCCCCCGCCGGATCGCCGTCCTCCACGCCCTCCCCCGATGGCCCTTCGGGCATCGGCGCAGACGCATCAAGGGGCGCGCCCTCTTCCGGGGGCGCAAGTTCGGGCGGCGGGGCCGGCAGGGTGGGCAACTCCTTGGGCGGCGGCGCCTTGCGCCCGCCCGACCGCGCGGGCGGCCGATCCTTGCCAAGCACGCAAGACGCCAGTCCCTCCGACCGCACGACCGACGCCCGCGCCACGATGGCCCGGGCCCGGCCGCGCACGTAGGGGCCCGGGGAGACGGGGTTCCACTTGTTGGGACTGGGCAGAACAGCCGCCAGGCGGGACGCCTCCTGCGCCGTCAGGTCGGCGGCGGATTTGCCGAACCGCGCCTGCGCCGCCGCCTCCGCGCCGAACACGCCATCGCCCCACTCGGCGGCGTTGAGGTACGCCTCCATGATCCGGCGCTTGGGCCAGATCGCCTCGATCAGGAACGTGAAATAGACTTCAAGACCTTTGCGCACCCACGATCGGGCCGGCCAGAGGAACAGGTTCTTGGCCGTCTGCTGGCTGATCGTGGAGGCGCCGCGGCGCTTCTCGGAGCCACGCTTCTTTGCGCGCTCGTTGTATTTCACCGCCTGTTCGATGGCTTCCACGTCAAAACCGTTGTGGGCGCAGAAGCGCGCATCCTCGGCCGCGATCACAGCCCGCACCAGGTGCGGGGACATCTTCGAGATGGGCGTCACGTCCCGGCGGATGGTTTCGCCCTCGGCGGCGCGTTGCGCCATCAGCAGCGTCCCCGGCGCTTCCACGATCCCGTAGAGTATCACCCACAGCACGGGGATGATCACCGTGACCACCACCATCGCCGCCAGCGCCCGCATCAGCCATGAGCGGCGCGCAGGCCGCTTGGCGCGCGCGCGCAGATCGTGGAAGCCCTTCGCCAGATAGCCGTCGCTGGGCTTTTGCTGCTGCGGCGGCGGTTCTCTGGGCGGCGGTTCCTGGCTGCTCACGACCATTCCCCCTGGACCTGCGGGTCGGCCTCCGCCACCGCGTGATCCTGCTTGAGCCGCGCGAATCGGTCGGGGTCAAGCAGCTGGCGCAACGCCCAGACGGCCGCGCCGCGCACAAGCGGGCTTTCGTCCGCCAGCCCCCGCGCCGCCGCCGGCGCCAGCGACGGATCTGCGGCGTTGCCCACGGCGATCATCACGTTGCGGACGAAACGGTTGCGGCCCGTGCGCTTGACCGGGGTGCCCGCGAAGCGGACGCGGAACGCCGCATCGTCCAGCGCCGCCAGCTCTGCGAGCGGCGGGGCCGCAAGGTCCGCCCGCAGCGCGAGCTTCTGGTCGCGGGCTGCGGCGGCGAATTTGTTCCACGGGCATACCGCGAGGCAGTCGTCGCAACCGAACACGCGATTGCCCAAGGCTTCGCGAAACGTCTCGGGAATGGGGCCGGGGTGTTCGATGGTCAGGTAGGCCAGGCAGCGGCGGGCGTCGAGCTGGTATGGGGCAGGGAACGCCGCGGTGGGGCACACGTCGAGACAGGCGGTGCAGGACCCACAGTGATCGCCCTCCGCACCATCGGCCGGCAGGGCGGCTTCGGTGAGGATCGCCCCGAGCAACAGCCAGGAGCCATGGTCGCGTGAGACAAGGTTGGTGTGCTTGCCCTGCCAGCCTAGGCCCGCGCGCTGTGCGAGCGGCTTCTCCATGAGCGGGGCGGTGTCGACGAACACCTTCACGGCGGCGCCCGTCTCGCGCGCCAGCCACTGGCCGAGATCCTTCAGGCGGCCCTTGACCACGTCGTGATAGTCCCGGCGCGCGGCGTAGACGGAGACGGCGGCATGCGTACGGTTGTCCAGAAGCGTCAGCGGATCGAACGGCGGCGCATACGACACTCCCACCATCACGGCGCTTCGGGCGGCGGGCCACAGATGCGTAGGATGGGCGCGCCGGCGCCGCTCCGTGGCGAGCCAGTGCATGTCGCCATGCCGGCCCGCGTCGAGGAACGCCTCGAGATGGGCGCCGTTGGCCCATTCAGCGCCTGCGTCGGCGACGCCCACGGCGTCGAACCCCAGTGCGCGCGCGCGCGCCTCCAGCAGCGCCCTCATGGCGGCGCCGGCCGCATCGCATCCGCGGGCTGACGGCGACGGGGCGATGGGTGATCCACGGTCAAAGAACTCCGGGTGAATGGCGGGCTTGCCGGGTGCGGCCACAAGATGGGATAGCCCCCATGGGCCGGGAAGCCCAAGCCAGGAATGCGCAGGCACATGCGCGGGCGCACAGGAGTGGACGGGATGGGACGGGGTCTTGGGCTGCGCCACGCGGCGCTGGTGCTGGCGGTCCTGGCGCTGGCCGCATGCAGCGCCCCGGCGCCCAAACCGAATGCCGACGGCAGCCTGCCTCCCGGCGTGACGCCGCTGCGCTACGCCCTCGATCTCACGATCGACCCACGCCAACCCCGGTTTTCCGGCGTCGCCCGCATTCGCGTGAAGATGGACGCGCCCACGAAATCCTTCTGGATCCATGGCAAGCAGCTGGCGGCGTCCGCCGTCACGGTGACGCCCGACAACGGCCAATCCATCGCGGCGACGTACACCGAGAACGGCGAAGGCTTCGCCGAGATCGTCCTGGCGCGGCAGGCCCCTGCGGGCGAGGCGACGCTGTCCATCACCTACGACGCGCCATTCGGGGACGATGCAGCCGGCCTCTATCGCGCCGAGAGCGCCGGCGAGATGTACGCCATGACCCAGTTCCAGGCGATCGACGCTCGCCGCGCCTTCCCGGGCTTCGACGAGCCCCGACACAAGACGCCGTTCGACGTCACGGTCACTGCGCGCGCGGGTGACACCGTCATCGCGAACACGATGGAGACGAAGGCCGAACCCGCGGGCGAAGGCCTCGTGCGCCACACCTTCGCGCCCTCCCTGCCGCTGCCCACCTATCTGTTGGCGTTCGCGGTCGGTCCGTACGAAGTGGTGCAAGGCCCGGTGCTCCCGCCGACGGCGCTGCGGGCCCACCCGGTGCCGCTGCGCGGCGTCGCGGCGAAGGGCAAGGGCGAACAGACGCGCTACGCGCTGTCCATCACTGCCGGCATGATGGCCTACTTCGAGGACTACTTCGCCACGCCCTACCCGTATGACAAACTGGACTTCGTCGCCGCGCCGGATTTCGCCGCCGGCGCGATGGAGAACGCCGGGGCGATCATCTACGCCGAGCCTGCGATCCTCATGAATCCCGGCGCGCCGGTGACGCAGCAGCGCGGCGTCATCATGATCCACGCCCACGAGATCGCCCACCAATGGTTCGGCAACCTGGTGACGCCCCGCTGGTGGGACGACATCTGGCTCAACGAGGCCTTCGCCACGTGGATGAGTTACAAGGCGGGGATGGCTGTCGTCCCGGACGCAGGCTTCGAACGCGACACCCAGCTCCGCGCGCTGGCCGCCATGGCCGACGACAGTCTCGCCGCCGCGCGCCGCATCCGGGAGCCGATCATCACGGAGAGCGATATCGAGGACGCCTTCGACGCCATCACCTACCAGAAGGGCGGCGGCGTGCTGGCGATGGCGGAGAGCTATCTCGGCGAGGACGCCTTCCGGGAAGGCGTGCGCACGCACATGCGTCGCTTTCCATTCGGTGTCGCAACCTCCGCAGACTTTTTCGAATCGCTGGGCCAGGGCGCCAATCGGCCCGAGATCGTCGCCGCGTTGGCGACCTTCACGGACCGCAGCCACGTTCCGCTGGTGGATGTCCGTCTCGACTGCCCCGTCGACGGAGGTCTGCCGCGCGTGCGGCTGGCGCAGTCCACCTACCAACCACTCGGCGCGTCGCTGGAACGGCGCACCTGGTCGATCCCGGTGTGCGTGAGCGCCTACGGGCTTACGGGGGCTGCGTCGAAATCCTGCACGATCCTCTCGGAGGCGGAGGGCCAGCTCATGCTCACGGGCGTGTGCCCGGCCTTCGTGTCGCCCAACGCTGCAGGCGCGGGCTACTACCGCTACGCCCTCGACGAGCGCGGGTGGACGGCGCTGGTCACCAGCTTCCGGCGCATGCCGCCCGGCGAACAGATCGCGGCGCTCGACAGCCTGAACGCGAGTTTCCTTGCGGGCCGGGCGAGCGCCTCGCTCCTCCTGCGCGCCGTCGAGGCCGCGGCGGGCGCGACGGACCCGGCCGTCCGCCGACAGGCCGTGGATGTCGCGCGCGCTTTGGCGCTGGTGGCCCCCGACACCGAGGCTGCGCGTGAGGCGTTTGCGCTCTGGGTTCGCGTCGCGTTCGCCCGCAGCGGCGCTGAAGCGGCGCAATCGGCGCGCGCTTCTCCCGCCGAACGCCAGGCCGGCGCCGTGGTGACCCGCCTGCTCGCGCTCACGGGCGCCGACCCCGTGGTGCGCGCCCGCCTTCTTGCGGGCGCCCGCGCCGCCGTGGGGTTGAGCAGCGCAACGCCGGCGCCGCTCGACCTGCGGGCCGTCGCGCTGATCGTCGGCGTGCTGGACGGCGGCCCCGAGTTTTTCGCCCGCCTGCTCGACATCGTGCGCACGACGCAGGACGCGCAACTGCGCGCGGAAGGACTGGTGGCGCTGTCCTACGCGCCGCGCGCGGAGGACCAGGAGACCTTCGCGGAAACGATCCTCAACGCGCCGGTCACCGGCTCCCAGATGAGGCGCGCCCTGAACGCCACGCAGACAGACCCGCTGACGGCGCCCCTCGGCCTCAAGATCCTGAGCGAACGGTTCGACGCGCTGGCGGGCCGGCTGCCCGGCGGGCTCGCGGGCCAGAGCGCGCCCCGCTTTGCGGAGGGCCTGTGCAGCGAGGCTGATCGCCGGGCATTGGAGGCGCTGTTCCGCGAGAACGCGGCGAAAGTGCCGGGCTACGAGCGATCGCTCGCTCAGGCGATGGAGCGCATCGCCCGCTGCGCCGCCGCGCGCGAGGCCCGTGGCGGCGAACTGGCGCGGGCGCTCAACACGACGAACTAGGCGGCGCTACTCCGCGGCGACGTGGGCTGCGTCCTCGCTGTCGTCCAGCGGGTGGGCGAGGCGCGTGAGCATCTCCTTGGGGACGACCTGCCAGAAGCGATGCCTCGCCTGGGCCCAGTCCGACAGGATGGCCGCCCCGCGCGCGGAACCTGTGCGGGCCACGTGTTCTTCCACCAGCCCCTTCAACACGCCTTCCCAGTGGGCCGAACGCAGATGCCGCCAGACGATGGTGTCCACGTTGGCCATGGTGGGAAAGGCGCCGGCGGGATCGTAGATGAACGCCATGCCGCCAGTCATGCCGGCCCCGAAGTTCTCCCGCACGCCGCCCAGGACGACGACCACGCCGCCGGTCATGTACTCGCACCCGTTGGCCCCGCAGCCCTCAACCACCGCGGTGGCGCCCGAGTTGCGGACCGCGAACCGTTCGCCCGCCTGACCGGCGGCGAACAGCTTGCCGCTGGTGGCGCCGTACAGGACTGTGTTGCCGATGATCGCGTTGTCCGCCGCCGCCGTGTGGAAGCGGCTGTCCGGCCGCAGGACGATGAGCCCACCCGACAAGCCCTTGCCGACATAGTCGTTCGCGTCGCCAGTGACCTCGAGCATCACGCCCTGCACCATGAACGCGCCGAGAGACTGCCCGGCGGATCCGCGCAGCCGCACCGTAAGCCTCGCCTCCGGAAGACCATGCATGCCGTGCTTGCGCGTGATCGCCGATGAAATGCGAGCGCCGATCGCGCGCTGGGTGTTGCGCACCGAATAGTTGAGCTCAAGCTTGTCGCCCCGCTCGAAGAAGCCGGGCGCATCGCGAAGGA
Organism: Hyphomonadaceae bacterium; assembly: GCA_033764865.1. Classification (GTDB taxonomy): domain Bacteria; phylum Pseudomonadota; class Alphaproteobacteria; order Caulobacterales; family Aquidulcibacteraceae; genus VFBF01. Next base: position 7,569 of record JANRIM010000016.1, on the reverse strand, counting down.
TTTCCGCGTCGAGCGTGTCGGCCACCTCCGTGCGCCCCGCCTGCGTGCGGTACGGCGGGTACGGGCTGTCGACCCGCACCAGCAGGGGGTTCAGGTCGAGATCGTCGAGATGGCTTGCCCCGCGACTGATCTGCTCAATCAGGTCCGTGCGGCCGATGACCTCGTTCAGCGACGAGAATCCGATAAGCGCGAGCAGCTGACGCACTTCCTCGGCGATGAACGTCATCAGGTTGACGACCTTCTCCGGCGTCCCGTCGAATTTCGCGCGCAGGGCCTCGTCCTGGGTGCACACGCCCACCGGGCAGGTGTTGGAATGGCACTGGCGCACCATGATGCAGCCCATGGCCACAAGGCTAGCGGTGCCGATGCCGAACTCCTCTGCGCCCAGGATGGCGGCGATGATGATGTCTCGACCGTTGCGCAGGCCGCCGTCCGTGCGCAGCGTCACGCGGTGGCGAAGATTGTTCAGGGTGAGTACCTGATGCGCCTCGGACAACCCCATTTCCCACGGCGCGCCGGCGTACTTGATCGACGTTTGCGGGCTTGCGCCCGTTCCGCCCACGTGGCCTGCGATCAGGATCACGTCCGCCTTCGCCTTGGCCACGCCCGCCGCCACGGTGCCTACACCCGCCTGGCTGACCAGCTTCACGCAGACACGGGCCTGCGGGCTGACCTGCTTCAGGTCATAGATGAGCTGCGCGAGATCCTCGATGGAGTAGATGTCGTGGTGCGGCGGCGGCGAGATCAACATCACGCCAGGGGTGGCGTGCCGAAGGCGCGCGATGAGGTTGGTCACCTTGAAGCCGGGCAGTTGTCCGCCCTCGCCGGGCTTGGCCCCCTGCGCCACCTTGATCTCGATTTCACGGCACTGGTTGAGATACTCCGCCGTGACCCCGAACCGTCCCGAAGCAATCTGCTTCACCGCGGAGTTCATGCTGTCGCCGTTCGGCAGTGGCGTATAGCGCGCCGAATCCTCTCCGCCCTCGCCCGACACCGACTTCGCGCCGATGCGGTTCATGGCGATGTTGAGCACGCCGTGCGCCTCGGGCGAGAGCGCGCCCAACGACATGCCGGGCGTCACGAACCGCTTGCGAATTTCATTGACGCTCTCCACCCGGTCGAGCGGGATGGACTTGGCGGCGTTCTCGCGCACCTCCAGCAGGTCCCGCAGCTGGATGGGTTCGCGGTGGCGCCGCTCCCGCAGGGCGTTGGAATAGCGCTGGTAGGCTTCGAAAGAGTTTCGCGTCACCGCATCCTGCAACTGGTGGATGCTTGCCGCCTCGAACGCATGGCGTTCGCCGCTGGCGCGCCAGCGATAGAGGCCGCCCACGGGCAACGCGACGACGCCCTCTTCCCAGGCGCGCGCGTTGAGTTCGGCGGCCTCCTGCGCCAGGCCCGCAAGGCCGATGCCCGAGATCCGGCTGGTCAAGCCGGGAAAAAACTCCGCAGCGAGCGCGCGCGACAGCCCGATGGCCTCGAAGTTCATGCCGCCGCGATAGGAGGAGATCACCGAGATTCCCATCTTGGACAGGATCTTCAACAGACCTGCGTCGATCGCCTTCTTGTAGTTGGCGGCCGCCTGCTCAACCGTCATGGCGCCCGCGAGGCCCCGGGCGACGCGGTCGGCGATGGTGTCAAGCGCAAGGTATGCGTTCACCGTCGTGGCGCCGCAGCCGATCAGAACGGCGAAATAGTGCGTGTCCACGCACTCCGCGCTGCGCACGGTGATCGAGCAGAAGGACCGAAGCCCTTTGGCGACCAGATGGGTCTGCACGCCGCCGGTGGCGAGCACCATGGGCGCAGCGACCCGACCGACGCCCTGGCGTTCATCCGTGAGCACCACGTGGCTGCGCCCCGAAAGGACAGCCTCCTCCGCTTCGAGGCGGATCCTATCCAGTGCGGCGCGCAGCGCCGGGCCAGCCTCCTCGGCCCGCTGCGGCGCCTCGAACGTGCAGTCGATCACCGCCACGGCGTCGCCGAGCTCGGCGACCATGCGCGTGTACATCCCGTTGGTGAGGACGGGACTCGACAGCACGAACACGTTGGTTTGCGCTTCGTCCTGCGCGAGGATGTTGCCGAGATTCTTGAACCGCGTGGCGAGACTCATCACGCGTTCCTCGCGCAAGGGGTCGATGGGCGGGTTGGTGACCTGGCTGAAGTTCTGGCGGAAGTAGTGCGAGAGCGGCCGGTAGCGGTCCGACAGGACCGCCAGCGGCGCGTCGTCACCCATGGAGCCGATCGCCTCCTTGCCCTCCTCCAGCATCGGTTGGAGAATCAGTTCGAGATCTTCCAGCGTCAGCCCGGCGGCGGCCTGGCGGCGCAGCAATTCCTCCCGGGCAGGGAACAGGCGCGGCTCATCGCCCGCCAGCGCCGCATCGAGATCGATGACGTGCTCCAGCCACTTTTCGTAGGGGTGCTTTGCGGCGAGCCGGTCGACGATCTCGGTCTCGCCATAGAAGACGCCGTTCTCGGTGTCGACGGCGATCATCTGGCCCGCGCCCACGCGCCCGCGGCGCGCCACGCGCGCGTCGTCGATCGCGCACATCCCGGTTTCCGATCCGGTGACGAGAAGGCCGTCCGTGGTGAGCGCATAGCGCATCGGACGAAGGCCGTTGCGATCCATGCCGGCCACGGCCCAGCGGCCGTCGAACATGGCGAGCGCCGCAGGGCCGTCCCACGGCTCCATCACGGCGTTGCAGTAGGCATAGAGCGCGCGATGCGCCGACGGCATGGTCGCGCTCTTGGCCCACGCGGCGGGAATGAGAAGCGCCTTGGCCATGGGCGCGGAGCGGCCGGCGCGCACCAGCACCTCGAACACGTTGTCGAGCGCCGCTGAGTCCGAACCACCCGGCTGGATGATGGGCTTCACGTCCGCCTCCGCAGCGCCGAACGCTTCGGACGCCATGCGGATCTCGTGGCTCTTCATCCAGTTGATGTTGCCCTTCAGCGTGTTGATTTCGCCGTTGTGGGCGAGCATGCGGAAGGGCTGGGCGAGGCGCCATTGCGGGAACGTGTTGGTGGAGTAGCGCTGGTGGTAGATGGCCACGCTGGAGACGAACCGCTCGTCGGTCAGATCGGGATAGAACCCGTCGATCTGCTCGGCCAGGAACATGCCCTTGTAGATGAGCCGCTTCGCTGACAGGGAGCAGATGTAGAGTTCGGCGATGTTGTCGGCGAGCGCGAGCTTTTCGATGCGGCGGCGGATCAGGAACAGGTCCTTGTCGACCGTCACTTCGTCGCGCGCCATCGGGTCGTAGAACAGGACCTGCTCGATCTCGGGACGGGTCGCGTTGGCCTTTTCCCCGATCATGGAGATGTCCACCGGCACCTGCCGCCAGGCATAGAACTCGAACCCGCCGCGCAGGATCTCGCTCTCGATGATCGTGCGCGCGCGCTCCTGCGCCCCGAAGTCGTTGCGTGGAAGGAAGATCTGGCCGACGAAGATCGGCCCCGGACGAGGCGTGTGACCGGTGCGGATCACCACCTCGCGGAAGAAGTCCTGCGGGGCCTCCACCAGGATGCCCGCGCCGTCGCCGGTCTTGCCGTCGGCGTCCACGGCCCCCCGATGCCACAGGGATTTCAATGCCCCGATCGCCATGGTGACCACTTCGCGCCGCGCCTTGCCGTCGATGGCGCAGACGAGCCCCACGCCGCACGCGTCGTGCTCGTCGCGCGGATCATAGGCATGGGCGTCCATCAGCTTGGCGCGCTCGCGCTCGTAGCGGGCGATATCTTCGTGGGCGTTCATACCGGTCGTCCTTCGACAAGCTCAGGACGAGGAAAAGCCTCGCCTGTCGCACCCCTCACCCTGAGCCTGTCGAAGGGCGAGAGGTCCTTATCCCTACTCTGCGGCTATGCGCGCGCTGGCGCGGTCCTTGAGCATCGCGTGGATGCCCTCGGCGGCGTCCCGGCCCTCGCGGATCGCCCATACGACGAGGGAGGCCCCGCGCACGATGTCGCCGGCGGCGTAAACGCCGGGCATCGAGGTTGCGTACGTCCGTTCGTCGATCTTCACCGTGCCCCAGCGGGTGAGCTTGAGGTACGGCTCGTCCCACAGACGCGGTAAATCCTCAGGGTCGAAGCCGAGCGCCTTGATGACCATGTCGGCTGGCACGTCGAATTCGCTGTCGGGCGCTTCCTCCGGCGCCTGGCGACCGCTGGCGTCGGGCGCGCCAAGACGCATGCGGACAGCGCGCACGCCGCGGACCTTTTTCGCGTCGCCCAGGATCGCCTTGGGCGCTGCGAGCCACTCGTAGCGCACCCCTTCCTCCTCGGCGTTCTTCACTTCCGTTGCGGAGCCCGGCATGTTCGCGCGGTCCCTGCGGTAGAGGCAGGTGACGCTCTTGGCGCCTTGGCGCACCGCCGTGCGCACGCAATCCATGGCGGTGTCGCCGCCGCCGATGACGACGACGCGCTTGCCCCGCGCATCGAGCGCGCCGGAGGCGAACGCCTCCACGGTGTCGCCAAGGCCCACGCGGTTGGAGGCGGTGAGATAGTCCATCGCCGCCAGAACGCCCTTCGAGGCGCCCACGGGCACGCCGAGATCCTTGGCCTTGTAGACGCCGGTGGCGATGAGCACGGCGTCGTGCCTGCGCCGCAACGCCTCGAACGTCACGTCCCGGCCGACCTCGCAATTCAGGACGAACGCCACCCCACCCGCCTCCAGGCGGGCCACGCGGCGAGCGACCACGTCCTTTTCGAGCTTGAAGCCGGGGATGCCGTAGACGAGGAGGCCGCCCGCGCGGTCGTACCGGTCGTAGACGGTCACCTGGTAGCCCTTGCCGCGCAGCACCTCCGCCGCCGCCAGCCCCGCCGGCCCCGCGCCCACGATGCCGACAGTCGCGTCCCGCTCCCGCGCCGGCGCCAACGGGGCCACCCAGCCCTCCTTCCAGGCGTTTTCGGTGAGGAACTTTTCAATCGCCCCGATCGTCACCGTGCCATGCCCGGACTGCTCGATGACGCAGTTGCCCTCGCACAGCCGGTCCTGAGGACAGATGCGGCCGCAAATCTCGGGCATGAGATTGGTGGCGGCAGACACCTCGTACGCTTCCTGCAGCCGGCCCTCCGCCGTCAGGCGCAGCCAGTCGGGGATATTGTTCTGCAAAGGGCAGTGAGACTGGCAGAAAGGCACGCCGCATTGGGAGCAGCGCGACGCCTGCTCTTCCGCCTTTCGGTGCGCGACTTCGGCGTAGATTTCCTTGAAGTCGCCCTTGCGCGCCTTGGAGGCGCGCTTCTCAGGCGGGCCCCTGTCCACGGAGACAAACTTCAGCATGCGTTCGGCCACAACCGTCCCCTCAAAGCCACAAGGCCCCAAAACACTTGGGCGGATACGGACAAATTCCCCGCGGCGCAAGGCAAATTTATGCTTTTAAGACACTAATGCTGCCCTAATCACGGATTTTGCATGGCGCTTGGGCGCCCGGCGCCCGTGCTCGCGCCGACTCACCGGCCATGGCAGAAGGCGCCAGCCCGCAGGACCCCGGAAACCGCTCGATGGACCCCATTCTCTTTCTCAAGGCGCTCGTCCTGGGCATCGTTCAGGGTCTGACGGAGTTCCTGCCCATCTCCTCCACCGCCCACCTGCTGCTCAGCCAGCGGCTTCTGGGCTTCGAGGACGAGGGCAAGGTGTTCACGGTCATGATCCAGTTCGGATCGATCCTGGCCGTGATGTGGCTCTACCGCGCCAAGATCATCGACACGATCGTGGGCCTGCCGACCAAGCCGGAGGCGCGGCGTTTCGCGCTGTTGATCGTCGCGGCCTTCCTGCCGGCGCTGGTGGCGGGAGTTTTCCTTGCGGACTTCGTCAAGACGGTTCTGCAGGAATCGCTCGCCGTCATCGCCTGGGCGTTCATCCTCGGCGGCGTCGTGATGCTGCTCATCGAACGGTTCCGCCCTGCGCCCACGGTCTACGAGGCCGACAAGACCCCCATCGCCCGGGCCATAGGGATCGGCGTCTTCCAGACCTTGGCGCTCATTCCCGGCGTGTCCCGCTCCGGCGGCACGATCATCGGCGCGCTGGCGCTCGGCCTCGACCGGCGGGCGGCGGCGGAGTTCTCTTTCTTCCTTGCGATGCCGACGATGGCGGCCGCCTTCGTCCATGACCTTCTGCAGTTGCAGACCCAGGCGGTGACGGCGGAACGGCTGGCGCTCATCGCCGTGGGGTTCGTGGCGGCGTTCTTCGCCGCGCTGGCGGTGGTGAAGCCGTTTCTGGATTTCGTGTCCCGCGCAGGCTTCGGTCCGTTCGCGTGGTACCGCATCGCCATGGGCGCGTTTCTTCTCCTGCTGATCGGACTGGGCATCGCGTGACGCTGGAAATCCTCACGATCGGCTATGAGCGCGCAGGCTTCGACGGCCTGCTGGAGGCGCTGATCGAGGCCGGGGTGGAGACGGTGATCGACGTACGCGAGTTGCCCAATTCCCGCCGGGCGGGGTTTTCCAAGTCGCTCCTCAAGGCCAATCTGGCCCAGGCTGGCATCGGCTATGTGCACATGAAGGCGCTGGGCACGCCCAAGGCGGGACGGAGCGCCCACCGAGCCGGCGACATGGGGACGTTCTGGTCGATTGTGGACGCCGCCCTGGACCGTCCGGAGGCTCATCTGGCGCTGGAGCAGGCGGCGGTGCTGGCGCGGGGCCAACGCACCTGCCTGATGTGTCTGGAGCATGACTGGCGCATCTGCCACCGCGCCCGCGTCTGCGAGCGGCTGGCCGCCGCCCACGGCTTCACCGCAGCCCACCTGGCGCCGGGTTGACGGCGTCTTCCCGACACAGGGGCGACGCTCAAGACGGTATGGAACGTCACGTTGTGGAACGGGGGCGGAGCGTCTATTTCTGCGCCATGGATATCCCCGCCCAAAACACCGTTCATATCGGCAAGTTGGCCGTCGCCAACGACAGGCCGCTTGTGTTCATCGCCGGCCCCTGCGCCATGGAAAGCCGGGATCACGCGCTGGAGACGGCGGAGTTCCTGAAGGGCCTGTTCGCCAGGGCCGGGGCGGGCTTCATCTACAAGACGAGCTTCGACAAGGCCAACCGCTCCAGCCTCTCGGGCAAGCGCGGCGCGGGTCTCGCCTATGCCGGGCCGGTGTTCGAGGAAATCCGCGGCCGGCTGGGCGTCCCCGTGATCACCGACGTCCACCTGCCGGACCAGTGCGCGGACGTGGCCAGCGTCGTCGACGTGCTCCAGATCCCCGCCTACCTGTGCCGCCAGACGGACCTGTTGGTGGCGGCCGCCGAGACCGGCCGGGCGATCAACATCAAGAAGGGGCAATTTCTGGCGCCCTGGGACATGAAGAACGTGCTCGCCAAGGTGACGGGAAGCGGCAACCCCAACGTCATGGCCTGCGAGCGCGGCGTCACCTTCGGCTACAACACGCTGGTGAGCGACATGCGCGCCCTGCCGATCATGAAGGGCTTCGGCGCGCCGGTGGTGTTCGACGCCACCCACTCCGTGCAGCAGCCCGGCGGCAAGGGCGACAGCTCCGGCGGGGAACGCCAGTTCGTCCCCACCCTTGCCCGCGCGGCAGTCTCCATCGGCGTGGCGGCGGTGTTCATCGAGACCCACCCCGATCC
>JANRIM010000125.1:0-20044 GCA_033764865.1 Hyphomonadaceae bacterium | reverse complement strand
GGCCGACGCCCGCGCCGAAGGCGCCCGCCGGCCGTGCGCCGACCCCGTGCTGACGCGCGCCGCCGACGGCGCCCGCGCCGGCTTTGCGGGCTGGGCCCGGCTGGCGTCCATGCGGTTCGCCGGCGGCGAACGCGCCTGGCTCGCCCGGCGCACGCAGGACGCGGACCGCTTCTATCTCCGCCAGGACCTGCCGGGGCAGGCCATCTTCGGCATTCGCGAGACCGGCGCCGGCGCGGCCCTGAGCTTGCGCATGCCGCTCAGCCCCGGGGCTGCGGCGCCCGCCGGGGCCCGGCTCTATTTCCGTGACCGCGCCCGCGCGCCCCGGTCCGCCGCCGACCTGCCGGGCCGCACCGCCACGGGCCTCCACACGCTGGCGGCGTCCCGCGCCAGCGCTACGGTGGTCTTCGCCCAGGACCGGCGGATCGAAACCGTCGAACGCGCCCGCTTCGCCGCTCTCACCTTCCCCGACGCCGCCCTCGACGCGCTGGCCGCGCTCGATCCCCGCGAGGCGGTGGAGATCGAGATCGACGCCCCGGGCGGGGCGCGGCGGCTGTATCTGGAAGTGGGCGACCTCGCCGCCGCGCGCGCGTTCCTGCGCGCTCAGCCCGGCGCCTGATCAGGCGACGCCTGATAAAGTGAGGCCTGATCAGGTGGGGGCCTGAACCGCCGGCAGCATCACCCGCATCAGCGCGCCGCCGCCTTCGGCGTCCAGGATGTCCAGGCGCCCGCCGTGCGCCTCGGCGAGCGCGCCGACGATCATGAGCCCCAGCCCCGCGCCTTCCACGGCGCCGTCATGGACGCCCCGCTCGAACGCCCGGCCGAGCCGCGCGCGGTCCGCCGCGGGGATGCCCGGCCCCTCGTCCTCCACATCGAGAATGGCGGCGTTGGGACCGGCGATGAGCCGGGCCGTGATGGTCCCGCCCGGCGGGGAGAACTTCACGGCGTTGGCGAGCAGGTTGTCCAGGATCTGGCGCACGGCGCGCGCATCCGCGAAGAACGGCGCGCCGGCGTCCGCGCCCACCGCCCGCACCGTCTGGCCCCGGGCCTGCGCGGCGAAGCCCGCCGCCACCGCCGCCTCGCGCACGATCGCCGCCAAGTCCAGGGCCTCGCGCTGGATCGCATAGCGGCCTGACGCGATCCGCCCGGCGTCCAGCCAGTCCGACGCGAGCGCGTTCATGCGCCGTCCGCTCGAGAGGATCAGATCGACGTACTCGGCGTACTTCGCCGGCAACGGCCCGAAGATCTGGCGCTGCATGAGCTCCGCGAAGCCGATGATGTGGCCGAGCGGCGTCCGCAGTTCGTGCGCGGCCTCCGCGAACCCGGCGAGCAGCGCAGCGCCCTGCGGCGCGGGCGCCTGCACAGGGGGGACCTGCGGAGCCGGGACCGACGGCGAGACCACGGGCGTTGCGACCGCCGCCGGAGCACGCGCCGGCGCGGCGCGCGCCATCAGCCAGCCCGCGAGCGCGAGCGCCAGCACCGTGAACGCCCCCGCCGCCGGCGACGGGCCCGCCACGCCGGCCACCGCGCTCATGAGCGCTGCGACCGCAAAGCCCGCCACCGCAATGGCCGCCGCCTCCCCGGCGCGGCCCGGCCCGGCGACGCGCAACGCAAGCGCGGGCCCGATCAGGAAAACCGCCGAGACCGGCGAGGCCGCCCCGCCCGTAAGGGCCACGGCCGCTGCGGCCGAAGCCGTCCAACTGTCGATGGCGACGGCCTCAGCCCACTTTTCGCCCCATCGCGGAGCGAGGAGCAGCATCGCCACCGCCGGCGCAAGGGCCAGGGCGGCGGCCAGCGCGCAGGCGCGGGCCGGCTGCCCCAACACCGAAGCGAACAGCGAGACGATGACGACGCCCGCCATCCAAGCCCACAGTGCGAACAGGACGTCCCCCGCCACGGCGGGCGCGCGGTCCACTGCGGCGCTAACCAAATCCTCACCCCTTTCGTTCGGGAATCCCGCTAGGACGATACCGCCCGCGCCGGCGCGCGGAAACAGAACACGTCTTTGGGACGGTCCGCGGGGCCGTCCGTGCAATTCAGGGAGCCTGACATGAAGGTCTGGACAGCGGCGCTGCTGGCTGTTGCGGTGGGGTTTTCGGTCACCGCCGCCCACGCCCAGCCGAAGGGCAAGGCCCGCGCGCAACCAGCGCCGCCGCCCCCGCCCGCGGCCGCCGCACCCGTGCTGCCGGCGGGACCCCCGCCCGAGCCGCTGGCCGCCGCGATCCCGGCCTACGCCGCGTTCCAGAGCGACATCACCGACCTCCAGAACCAGTCCGTGGCCAACGCCGACGAGCTGGAGGCCGTGCTCAATCGCGCCGCCGCCCAGAACCGCGCCGCGCTGATGCGCGGCTGGCTGGCTTACGGCGCGCTGACGGCGGCGCAATCGCCCAGGTTCGTGGCGGAGGTGCGCAAGGTGTCAGGCCACTACGGCACGACGCGCTTCGTGCGGGGGCTGACGCTGGATCCCGGCTATGCGCAGACGCTTGACGGCGGCGCCGACGCCGCGCGCCTCGCGCTTGCCTCCGCGCGCGCCGACGGGGAGCGCGTCTTCACCGTGGGCGAACGCTACAAACAGATGGCCTATGGCCTCCAGAAGCAGCGCTGGGCCGGCCAGGTGGCGCCGCAGCAGCCCGCCCGCGTCCAGCGGCTGCGCACGCTGGCGGAAGGCGCCGGCGCCCGCACCGTCGCCCCGGAGCTGACCGCGCGCCTCACGGCCGCCGCAGGCAGCGTCTCTCCATGGAGCGATCCGAACCAGTTCGGCGGCCTGAGTTTCTGGGACGCTTTCCGCACCACGCCTGCGCCCTCGGTCGCGCAGATCGCGGCGCCCACCTACACGCTGCGCCCCAACCAGGACCGCGTCGGCGCCGTCAACCGCATGACCACGCTGGCGGCGCTCTACATCGTGGGCGCCACGCAGGACCCCGCCTCCCAGACGGAGCGGCTGCTCTCGGAAGACAGCACCAAGAACTGCCTCGAGCTGGCGCAGGTCCAGTTCTACCAGTGCATGTCGGCGGCGCGGTTCCGGTATGAGAACGCCTTCTGCCTCGGCGAGCATGCGCTGAAGGACATGGGCGCCTGCATCCGCGACGCCTCCACCGTCGACACGGGCGCGATGTCCACGCCCGTGGCCGCCTTGCCGCCGGCGCCCGCCGCGGCGCAGGCGCCGGCGACCCAGCGCAAGTAGCCTTACGCAGCCCGGCGGCCTGCGTCACAGGCGCCGCCGGGCTGCAGCGCTTTGCCTTTTTGGTCGCGGCGGGCCACATGCCCGCCATGAGCACAGAGACGATCGACGACGCCATCGCCGCCCTGGAGGCGGACTTCGCGCTCTTCACCGACTGGGAGGAGCGCTTCGCCTACCTCATCGATCTTGGCCGGCAGATGGCGCCGCTCGCGCCGCACGAACGCACGGACGCCGCCAAGGTGCGCGGGTGCGCCAGCCAGGTGTGGCTGGTGACCGAACCGCGCGACGGCCGCCTCTACTTCCGCGGCGAGTCCGACGCGCATCTGGTGAAGGGCCTGATCGCGGTGCTGCTGCGGGTGTTTTCCGGGCGCCTGCCCGAGGAGATCCTGGCGCAGGAGCCGAAGGCGCTGGCCGCGCGGCTCGGCCTCGCGGACGCGCTGACGGCGCAGCGCTCCAACGGGCTTTACGCCATGATGGAGCGCATCCGCCGCGAAGCGGGCGTCGCTCACGCCGCGCCATAGTGGTCGGCCAGCAGGTCGAGCGCGATCTTGAGCGCAAGCTTGCCCGATCGTTGCGGCCAACGCGCGGCGCGCTCCAGCGTCTCCAGGCCGGTTTCGTCGAGCAGGAACGCCTTCACGGCGGCGCTGAGCGTGCGCGGCAGGCCGTTGAGCGCCGCCGCCACCGCCTCCCGCGCCGCCATGGCGGACAGCGTGGCGCCTTCCTGCGCGCCGCCGGGGCCACGGGCCGTGGACCCCAGCGGCGGCGCCGACCAGTCCGACCCGCGCAGGAGCCCCCGCTGGGCGCGCTCATGCTCCTCCCAGAGCCGGCGCGCGGCGGCGATTTCCCGGCCCGAGAAGAAGGCCATGCCCGCGCTGTCGGACAACCGCGCCAGGCGCGCCACCGGCCCCGCCGGATCGACCCCGCGCACCGTGCGCGCGACGGCGTGGCCCTCCATGACCGTGCGGTCGATGCGGGGGGCGTGCTGCTGCAGGAAAGCCTCGTCCTCGGCGGCCTCCCGCCGCACCCGCGCCCGGCCGGGCCCCGACAGCAGCCAGCATCCGGCGATGCCGGAGGGGCTGATGGCCCCCTCCAGCGCCAGCGCCTGGACGTCCTCCGGCGTCAGGCGCGCGAGCGGCCGGCGACGGCGGTCGCCGCGGGGATAGACCCCGTGGCCGACGCCCTCGCGCTGCGGCGCGAGCACGGCCCCGTCCTGCGCCAGCCGGGCCAGCGCCTTGCGACGACGCGCGAGGGGAAGCGGCGCGGTCATCGGCCTGCCCCGTTCCGGCCGGGCTCGGCGCGCGACGGGCGGGCGGCGGCGGCGAGGCGCACCGCATCCTCCAGGTGTTGCAGCCAGGAATCGAAGCGGGGGTCTTCGCGCCGATCCTCCACCACCCGCAGGCCATGGGCGACGGTGGAGCGGTCGCGACCGATGGAGGCGGCCACCTGCGTCAGGCTCATTTCGTGGGCGGTCGCCAGCAGGTACATGGCCACCTGGCGCGCCGCCGCCGCTGCGGCCTGCCCCCGGCGGGGGGCCAGGATGTCGGCGGCGGAAAGGTCGAGCGCATAGCCAAGCAGCTCCGCCGCGAACCGGGCGGGCGGCGAGGCGCCGCGCAGTGGCGGTGGCGCCGGCGCGAGCGAGGGCGGCGTAGGCGAGGATAGGGTCACAGGCGGTCTCCACGTTCGGGACAATGATCTCCTAACTAGGATAATAAGCCTATTTGCGGGGTGTGGGATAGATTTCGCCCGATCGGGGCGCCGCGCTGCTGACGGCCCGCGCCCGGCGCGCTAGACACCGCGCCGTTTCAAGGAGCCCGCGATGTCCATCACCCGTTTCGAGACCGGCCCCCGCATGAGCCAGGCCGTCGTGCATGGGGATACGATCTATCTCGCGGGGGTGGTGGCGGACGCGCCGGCCGGCAAGGACGTGGGCGCCCAGACGCAGAGCGTCCTGGGCAAGATCGACGCACTGCTCGCCGCCGCGGGATCGGACAAGACGCGGGTGCTGAGCGCCCAGATCTGGCTGGCCGACATGGGAACCTTTGCGGCGATGAACGCCGTCTGGGACGCCTGGGTGGCCCCCGGCTGCACACCGGCGCGGGCCACCGTGGAGGCGCGCCTTGCGACGCCGGACTACACGGTCGAGATCATGATCGTGGCGGCGCGTTAGGCCCGCGGCGGACGCCCCGCGGAGGGGGTCAGGCGTCCCGGCGGGCCTTGCGCGGCGTCTTCGCCGCCGGCGCCTTCTTTCCCAGGCCCATGCGCTTGGCCAGATCGGACCGGGCCTGCGCGTAGTTGGGCGCGACCATCGGGTAATCGTGCGGCAGGCCCCACTTGGTCCGGTATTCTTCGGGGGTCATGTTGTAGCGGGTGCGCAGGTGGCGCTTCAGCGATTTGAACTTCTTGCCGTCTTCCAGGCAGATGATGAATTCGTTGGTGACGGACCGCTTCACGGGTACCGCCGGCGCGCGGGATTCGGGCTCCGCGGCCTCCGGCATCGCCGAAAGGCCCTTCAGGGAGCGGTACACCGTCTCGATGACGGCGGGGATTTCGTGGGCGGCCAACTGGTTGGCGCCGACATAGGCGGCGACGATCTCGGTCGTCAGCTCCACCAGTTCTGAACGAGTTTCCATTACGGCCAACAGCCTTCAATACGCGGGCTTTCTGCCATTCTCGTTGAAAGGGGCAGATAAAGCAATGATCAATTCGAGGTGAAGCCGCCGACATGAAGCATCAGCGGAGCATTCGCCAAGCTCAACTCACCGCAAATGGGCAATCGCGATGCTCAGCGCAAGCAGGCCCGAGAGCGCGATCAGGATCCAGGCTGCGTCCGCCGCCAGCCGCCGCGCCGGGCGGTCCGCCAGCGCCGTCCACCGCCCTGCGAGCCGCACGATGGTTTCCGCGCCGCGCTGTTCGCCGCGCCGCCATAGCCGGTGCGCGCCGGCGAGCGCCGCCCCCGCCCGCTGCGCCAGCGTCCACAGCGGGCCGTGGATGATGCGGTCCACATCGCGCAGCTCTCCCGGCGTCTCCACGGGATAGAGCCGCGCCATCCGCGCCGCCGCCACCGCCAACGCCGCGAAGGCGCCGAACTGGAGGTGGGACATCAACCGGCCCCAGTCGTACGGCGAGAACCGCACCGCGTCCGGGGGAAGGAACGCGTAGAGCCACTGCGGCGCGATCCCCACCACCACGATGAGCGCGGCGGCGTAGACCATAGCCAGCTGCGGCGCGCCGAACAGCGCCGGCGGCGGCGGCGGCTTGCGCGCGGGCGCGAAGAACGCCGCGTACGGGATCTTCACCGCCGTGTGCGCCACGCTCGCCCCGACGGCGGCGATCAGCGCGTAGTACGCCCATGAACGGTGCGCCTGCGCGGTGGCGTCGAGCACGAGCGCCAGCGACGCGAAACCCGCCGTACCCGGCGCGCCCGCGATGGAGAGCGCCGCCACGCAGGCCAGCGCCGCCGTCGCCGGCATGGCGCGCGCGAGCCCGCCCAGCTCGCAGGCGCGCGCCGTGCCCGTCCGCGCCTGCACCGCGCCAAGCGCCATCGCCAGCAGCACGAACGCAAGCGTGGTGGCGAACGCGTGCGCCGCCGCGGCAGCCATCGCCAGCGGCGAGCCGATGCCGATCGCCGCCACCATCACGCCCGTCTGCGCCACCAGGCCGTAGGCCAGCGCGCGGCGCAGGTCGTCCTCCGCCATGGCGTACACCGCCGGCAGGATGGCCATCGCGAGCCCCACGACCACCAGCATCGGCTCGCCCGCGTAGCCGCGCGCAAGACCGTAGACGCCCAGCATCGTGGTGTAGGCGGCGATGGCTGCGCCGCCCGCCGCGGTGGCGCGCGGGAGCGCCTCCTTCAGCCACACGTGCGCGATCGGAAAGCCCGCCTTCACGCCCAGCGCCGCAAGGATGAGCGCGCCGCCCGGCGTCGCCGGAGACAGCCGCTCGAACACGGCCTCCCCGGTCATGCCGATGGAAAACGCCGCGCCCGACAGGAACAGGATGCTCGACAGCGCCTGCCAGCCCAGCAGGCGCATGCCCATTTCCTGCGCCGCCCACTCCTCCCGCAACAACAGCAGCGCCACCGCCGCCAGCGTCGACAGCTCCGCCGCCGCCACGAAGCTCAGGAAATCGCCCGCGTACACGGCGCTCAAGGCCCCGCCCGCAAGCACCAGCAGCGCGCCGGTCTCGGCGCGCACGCGCGGCGCAGCCCCATGCAGCGCGAGCATGATGGAAACCAACGCAAACAGCACGCCGAACGTCTGCGAAAGCGCGTCGAGGCGCAGCGGCACGACGTCGAGGCCGATCTGGGCGAACGCTGCGTGCTGCCCGAACGAAGGCGTGAACGCGAGCGCCAGCGCCCCCAGCGACGCCGCAAGCGCGATCGCGCCGCGCCACGCCTGCGGCGCCGTCAGCGCCGCCAGTGCGCCCGCGAGCAGCGCATAGCCGGGATTGACCGCAAACTCGATCATGCGCCGCTGCGCGGGCCGTCCTGGGCGTCGTCGCGCAGGATGCGCGCCGCCCACGCGCCGGCCACCACCACGAGCGCCGCCGCAAAGCCCGCCCCGGCGTAGAAGCCCGTCTGCTCCTCCAGCGGCGGGCCGATGGCGTCGCGGGGCCACAGCACTTCCGCGCCGAGCGCCGCAAGACCCACGACGCCGGCCGTCGTCACCACCGCCCACGCCGGCACCCGCGGCCACGACCACCGGAACCACATCGATTTCATGGCGCGCCTCCACGCAGGTCGCCCAGGAAGCGGGCGATGGGGTTGAGCCAGACCAGCAGCAGCAGCGTCGAAGCGCCGGCGGCCACAGTCGGGGCGATGATCAGGATGGGGGCCCGGTCCGGCGCGGCGTGCGCCTCGGGCGCGACCGGCGCGAACAACGCCCGCACCACAGGCGCCGTCAGCGCCGCGAACGACAACAGCGACCCGGCCGCGATCGCAAGGCCCACCCACAGCGCGCCGCGATCGGCCGCCGCGATCATCAGCCAGAGCTTGGGAAAGGCGCCCGCGAGCGGCGGCGCGCCGGCGAAGCTCAACGCCCCGCAGGCCAGCGCCGCGAACACCCACGGCATGCGCCGGCCGAGGCCAGCCAGATCGTCGATCTCGGCGGCGCCATGGGCGGCGTCGATGGCGCCGATGGCGAAGCACAGCGTCGCGGTGGCGGTGGCGTAGGCCACGAGTTGCAAAGCGGCGGCGAACCATCCGGCGGCGAGATCGGCGTCGCCCGCGGGGCCGAGCATCGCCCCGGCGGTGACGGCGGCCAGTTGCGCCACGCACAGATACGAAAGCCGCTCTGAAAGATTGCGCCGGGCGAACGCCGCAAGCGACGCGCCGAGCAGCGTCGCCGTCGCCAGCGCCAGGATGGCCGTGGCCGCAGTCTGCGCCTGCGCCAAAGCGGGCCCGAACACGTGCGCCGCCACCCGCAGCACGCCGAAGCCGCCGGCGCTGGCCGCCGTGACGGCGAACACGAGGGCGGCGGCCGGCGGGCTGGCCCCCGCGGCGGCGGTGATCCAGCGGTGCGCGGGAAACAGCGCCGCCATCCCGATGCCCGCCACGAACAGCGCCAGCAACACGTTCGCCGACGCGGCGTCGATCCGTCCGGCGAGGACGCCGCCGTCGGCGAAGCGCAAGTCTCCGGCCGCGACGCTCGTCCAGATGATCGCCGGCAGCAGCGCGCCCATCGCCAGGGCCAGCATCAACACCAGATAGCCCGCCGCGGCGCGATGGGAGGCGGCGCGTCCGCCGCGGTGCGCCATCAGCGGGAACGTGGCGATGCACAGCGCTTCGTAGAACACGAAGAACGTGAACAGGTTGGCCGCGAGCGCCACGCCCACGGTGGCCGCAAGCGCGAACGCGGCGAACGCCATGAAACGCGCCGGCGCCGGATCGCGCGTCATCCGGACGTAGCCCACGGTGTAGAGCGCGCAGAGCGCGCCGAGCGCGGCCGCGGCGGCGGCGAACGCCACGCCGAGCGGATCGGCCGCCAGGGCGAGTTCCAGGCCCGGCAACGGCTCTGCGATCACCACCTCCCCGCGCGCGCCGGCCCCGACCCGCGCCATCAGCGCCGCGCAGATCACCGCAAGCGTCGCCGCGCCGGTGATGTGCACAAGATCGCGCAGGCCGGGCGGCCGCGCCGCCAGCGCCACCAGCGCTCCGTGCGCCAGCGGCGCCAGCAGCGCCGCCAGGAGCAGCATCGGCAAACTCACGGCGCACCCGTGATCGCGCGCGCCGCGAGACGGGCCGCCTCGAGCGGCGCCGCCCCGTTCCACCCGAACGCCAGCGTCACCGCCATGGACGCCGCCAGCGCGGGCGCGAACGCCAGCGCGCCCGCAGGCGCAGGCCCGATCTGGGCGGAGCGTTCCCTGAAGTACAGCCGCTCGATGATCTGCCCGGCCACGAACACCGCCGCGAAGGACGCGGCCACGATGAGCGCTGCGGCCCAGTACCAGCCGCGCCCGAGCGCCGCCTCCACCGACAGCCACTTGCCCAGGAACGCCGCGGTGAGCGGCGCGCCCGTGAGGCCGAAGGCGGCGACGCCCATGGCGGCGGCGACGAACGGACGCTGCGCGGCCAGCCCGTCCAGCGCGCTCATCGGCGCCGCGGCGCCCAGCTGCGGCCGCGCGGCCGCCGCGCCGACCACCAGCGCGAGCGCGGTCGCAGCCCCTGCCGCGACCACGAACAGCGCCGCCATGGCGCCGTCCACGCCGCCCGCCGCCAACCCGATCAGCGCACAGCCGAACTGCGCCGTGAGCGCGTGCGCCGCCAGACGCCGGGCGTCGCGCGCGCCGATGGCCTGGATCGATCCCGCCGCCACGCCGACGGCGCCGAGGGCCGCGCCCCCGACGACGAACGCCTCCGCCAGCGCCGACGCCGGCTCCAGCTGCGAGAGGCCCCACAATCGCGTCAGGCCGACGAACGCCGCCACCCGCGCCACGATCATCACGATGGGCGCCGTGCCGTGCGGGGTGGAGGCCGCCACGTCCGCGGCCCAGCCGTGCATGGGCGCGAGGCCCGCATACGCCGCGCACGCCAACGCCAGCAGCGCGATCCCCACGCCGGCGCCGCCGGCCCCTGCGCCCGCGATCGCCAGCAGGTCCGATGCGCCGGCGCCGCCGACGATCAATCCGGCCCCGAACAGGCCGAGCGCGCCCGCGCACAGCGCGACCAGCACAGCCGTGAACGCCGCCGCCGAGGCCGCGCGGTTGCGCCCCGCTGCGAGCGCAGTGAGCCCCGCGCCGAGCACCGCCGTCGCCGTCAGCGACAGGGCCAGCGTCACGACGTCGTCGGTGGTCACCGCGGAAAACGCCGCCGCCAGAACCATGAGGCCGAGCCCCAGCGCGACGGCCTGGGTGCGCCGGTCCACTTCCCGCGCCAGCACCGCGCCCGCGGCGACGAACCCCGCCGCGCCGACCGGCGCCAGCACCAGCAGCGCGCCCGTGCTCAACGGATCGACCGCCGGCCCGCCCAGCGCCGCGACGCCTGCGGCGACGCCAAGCATGACCACGCCGGTCGCCGCTGCGACCAGCGCGCCCAGGCGGCGGTGGGGCGCCACCGTCAGCGCGGCGCCCACCGCGAACGGCGCGATGGTGAGGATGTCGGCGCCATGCACCGCGATGAAGGCGGCGGGATCGGTCACGCGTCGCGGTCCGCGCTCACGGCGTCGTCTTCCAGACCCGCGAGAATCCGCCGACCGTCCACGTCGCCGAACGCCTCGCGAATGCGCACGAGCGCCACAAGCCCGAGCCCGATCGCCGCCAGCGCGAGCAGGCCGGCGGCGAGGCCTGCCTCCGCCGCCGGCGCGATCGCCGCCAGGTGCGCGCCCGACGCCAGCATCGCCGCCCCCGCCCCCAGCAGCCGCTTGAGCAGGTCGCGCGAGGCCGCGGCCACGCCAATGCCCGCCACGATCACCAGCGCCGCGAGCGGCAGGTGCGCGCGGGCCAAGAGATCGGCGCCGCTCATCATCGCCACGGGGTCATCCCCCGTCTCCGAGCGCGGTGGCGCGCCCGGCGATGCACACGAACACGAACACGCATGCCCCGGCGCTCACGAGGAAAGCGGCGAGGTGAAGGAGAGCCCCGCCCCACGAAAGCGCCAACCCCCCGAGGGTCGCCGCCGAAAGCGCAAAGGCCTCGCCCTGCGACGCCCACACCCCCGCCCCCGCCGCCAGCAGCACGCCGGCCGCGGCGCACCAGCGCCACCAGGCCGCCGCCGCCGCCGTCATGGTGGCCGCCACGCCGAAAGCCACCGTGTGCGCGATGAGCGCCAGGGTCACGAGGAGGCCGGCGGCGAGCCCCGCGCCGCGTGGATCGCCCGCGAGCAGGAAGGCCCCAGCCGCCAGCAGGAGGACGATCACCCGGTGGGCGAGCACACGCAGGACACGCTGGGCGCCGATCCTCATGGCGGGGCCGCCTTTCCGGCGTCCGCCCGGTCAGGCCCGAGCACGCCGCGCTCGCCGAATCCGAGGAGGGACGCCGCCACGCCGGCGACGCCGGCGAGCGCGCACAACGCGATGAACAGGTCCCCCCCGCGCGCGACGGCGAACAGCGCCCCCGGCGCGCGCGGCGCGAGCCCCGTCACGGCCGGGGCCGCAGCCCAGACGCCGACCAGCGCCACGCCCGCCGCCACCGCTGCGCCGACGGCCACGCGCGCCGTCACGGGCCGGCCCTGGACCATCTCGCCCAGCAAGGCGCCGGCCGCCAGCGTCATCGCCGTCAGCACCGCCGTCGCGCCGATCAGCACGAGGCCCGCCTCCGCAGCGCCCATGGCGGTGGCGGCGACGCCGCAGAACAGCCCCGTGGCGGCGAAGGCGATGGCGCCGGCCAGGCGCGTGCGCGAAAGCGCAAGCGCCGCTGCGCCGCATCCCGCAAGGATCGCCGAACACACCGCAACGAAGACGACGCCGGCTACGATCATCGCGTCGCCTGGGACTGCCGCGCGTGGCGGGACGCCGGCTCCACGCCGCCGCGGTGGGCGGCATGCGCGATCAGGTGCGCGAGCGCCGGCCCCGTGAGCGCCAGCACGCCCGCAAGCAGCGCGAGACGCAGCGTCGCCGCGCCGTCCCACGCCTGCACCGCGAAGGCCGCGAGCACCAGGGCCGCCCCCACCATGGCAGCCCGCACGCCGTGCAGCCGCTCGTACACATCCGCGAAGCGCAGCGCCGCGAGACATCCCGCAAGCACCGCCAGCGACCCGAGGCCGCCCAGAACGGCCGCCGCCACGAGGCGCGCGCCCTCGTCGGGCGTGACGCCGGTCATGGCCCGGCTCCCTCTTCCGCCGGCGCGAGCGCAGGCTGGAAGGAATTGCGCCGCAGCGCCTTCACCGCCGCAAGCACGATCACGCCATCCATCAGCGCGACGGCGATCGCCCCATCGATGAGCGCCGGCGCATCGCCCAGCGCGCCGAGACCCGCCAGCAGCAGGGCCGCCAGCATCCATAGGGCATGCGCCATGAGCAGCCGGTCATAGGGCGTGGGGCCGCGCACAAGCCGCGCCATGCACAGCCCCGCCGCCGCCGCGAGCGCGGCGAGAAGCAAGGCCCCCATCATCGCGCCTGCGCTCCGCCGCCGGCGCGAAGCGCATCCCGCTCCCGCGCCTGCAGGGCCGGGACGTGCACGTCCGATTCCACCAGCGCATGGGCGAGGAGGCTGCCGCCGTCCGCGTCGATCACGACGCCGCCCGGCGCGGCGCTCAAGGCGGTGATCACGGCGGCGTTGCCGGCGGCGTCAGCGGGCTTGAGCTTCAGGCGCACGAACACCGGCGCCGTCTGCCGGGCGCCGAGCGCTGCGAGGACGACGCGGACGGTGTCGCGCGCCAGCGCGGGCGCATGTTTCAGGTGCAGGAGCGCCGCCGCGGGCGCGCGTGTGATCAAGCGCCCGACGGCGCCATCCGCCACGCGCAGGCGGCCCGCGGCCCAGACGGAGAGGCCCAGCATCGCCGCGCCCAGCGCGGCGCGCGGCGCCAACGGCCAGGGCGCTGCGGCCATCCAGACGGCGAATGCGCCGAGAAAGATCAGTCCCGCTGACGCCACTGTCCGCCTCGCCCCGGCGCGACGCCGCGCCAACGATCACGTCCTAGAGCGAGTCGTCGGCGGGGTCTTACCGGCGGCCGAACACGAGCGCAGCGCTGCGGCGCGCGGGCGAAAACTCCATCTCCTCGTCGGACGCGTCCATGAGGGCGGCTTCAGCGGGGTTGATGGCGCTGGTGAGAGACCAGTTCCAGTAGCGCAGCACCGTCTGCGCCTTGAGGGTGGCGATGAGGTCGAACACCGCCATCACGCGGCCCAGCGGGCTTGCGGGGTTGTCCGGATCGCCCTCCGGCCGGCGCAGGCCCCGCCACAGCGCGCGCAGGGAGTCCCGCTTGAGGCCGGTGGCCTTGCAGAGGATGGCGATGCCTTCGCCGCCCTTGTCGGACATGATCTTGGCCCCGGTCTGGGGGCGGATGCCGGCGAGATAGGAAATCTCCGACACCAGCGGCCGGTCGATGCCCGCGGCGCCGGCGGCGATGGCGTTCTCCAGCGAGCCGAAAGGGCTCTTTTCCGCGGCGGCGCGATTGCGCTGGCGCCGCTCGATGAGGGCGATGGCCTTGCGCGTCTCCGCGTCGGCCCAGTCCTCATGGGCGGCGAGCGCGAACAGGTCGGCGAGCTCCCCGCACAGCACCGCGCGGTCGACGGCGAAGCGGCGCAGGATCTGGAGCCGCGTCTCGGCCTCCGCCCACCAGAACATCGTGAGCGCCTGCGCGGGGCTGGTCTCCGGCCGCTGGCTGAGCAGCGCTGGGATCTGGGGATTGTCGCGCGACTGGAGCACCGCGGATTCAAGCGCCTGCACGGAGAGCCTGGCGCCCTTGTTGCGCAGCACGGCGACGACCACCGCAGGATCGCAGGTGCGCACCAGCGCCTCGGCCACGAGTTCCGTGACGTGGCGGCGGCCGGCGATGGCCAGCCAGTGCGCGCGCACGCCGCCGCGGATGGTGGCCAGGAGATCGCTGTCGTCGAGCGCGGGGGAATGCTCCAGCAGCGGGCGGGCCACGGTGATGGCGTCGCGCGCGAGATAGCGCAGGAGCGGTTTGGGCGCCTCCACGATGACGGCGAGGCGCGCCGCGCAGCGCTCGCGCATGTCGATGGACGCCGTCCGCAGCAGGCCCACGAGCACGTCGGCGGCGAGTTCGCGCTCGTGCGGGGGGATGCGGGTCGCCGGCCAGCAGACGATTTCCGACAGCCGCTGGATCAGGAACGCGCGGGACTTCAGCGCCGTGTCGAGGCTGAGTTCGAGGGTGTCCCCGTCCAGCGAGGGTGAGGAGAGCGACTCCGACATGCCCGAGCTATGGCGGAGCGGGCGTTAACCGCGAGTTAGGACGCCCCCGGCCTCCGGCCTCGCCCGTCGCCCGCGGATGGCCCGAAGCCTTCCCCCTCGCGGGCGGGTCGTGGGATACCGCAGGCCATGACGCGCCGCGACGCTGCCGACGGGACGATGGGCGACGGGCTGAAGCCCGGGCGGGAGCTGTTGATCTACTTCACGGTGGTGGCGCTCTACTTCTTCGCCTTCGGGCTGCAGATGGTGATCTACCCCTCGCTGGTGACGTTCGTGCTCAACGAGGACGCGCGCCGCGTGGGCGAGGCGCAAATGGCGCTGTCGGCGCCGATGTTCGCGCTGCTGCTGTTCGGCGGCCTGCTGGCGGAGCGCGTACGGGCGGGGACGGGCCTGTTCTGGCTGCAGCTTGCGTTTGCGCTTCCGCCGCTGGCGCTGGCGTGGGCGGCGACGACGCAGGCCATCGCGTTCCAGGGCGTGCTGATCTACGGCGTGGTGATGGGATCGCTGGCGGCGTTCATGCTGCCGATGCGGGACGCCGCGCTCAACGGCGTCGTGGGGCGCGAGATCGCGCGCGGCAGCCAGGTGGCGCTGGCGCGGGCGGCGGCCGGCGCGACGGCGGTGCAGCTGGGGGCGCAGATCGGCGGCCTGATGACGGGGGCGATGGCCGGCGCCAACCCCGCCCCGTTCCTCATCCTGCAGGCGCTGAGCGTGGTGGTGGCGGGCGTTCTGTCGCTGCAGCTGCGCGCGCCCAGGCCGGTGGTGACGGCGCGCACCGTGGGCGCGGCGTTCGCTGAAATCCGCGCGGGCCTCGCCTACGCGTTCCGCGATCCGGTGATGGGGCCGATGCTGTGGACGTCGGCCTACATCGGCGTGTTCATTATCGGCAGCTTCCAGGTGCTGTTTCCGCTCATCGTGCGCGACGTGTATGGGGGGGACGCCGAACAGGTGGGCCACCTGCTGGCGATCTTCTTCGGCGCGTCGTTCGTGTCGGCGGTGCTGGTGGGCGCGCTTCCCCCGATGCGCCGACCCGGGCGGGCGCTGCTCGTCTCGCACATGCTGGCGGCGGCGATCCTTGCGTCCTTCGCCATCGAGAAGCCCTTGTGGGCGTTCATGGCGTCGGTGGGCGTGTGGGGGCTGGGCGCGGGCGTGACGATGTCGTCAAGCCGCACCATCACCCAATCCAGCGCCGACCCCGCCTACCTCGGCCGCGTGCTGGCGGTGTACTCCATGGGCTTCATGGGCGGCGCGCCGATCGGGGCGTTCCTGATCGCGCAGGCCGTGCATTATCTCGGCCCCTCCTCCGCCTCGCTTGCGCCGGCAGCGGGGCTTGCGCTCGCGGCGGCGGCGCTCGGGATTTTCAGCCCGATCTGGAAGATGGAGCGCGCGGGGTAGCCCCGCCCGGGCGCGCTACTCGAAGAAGCGCTTCTCCCACCAGGGAAACACCTCCGGCATGTCGGCGGAGACCTTGTCGGGGTAGGCGGGCGTGCGCTTTTCGAGGAACGACATCACGCCTTCCTTCGCATCGGCCTGCTTGCCGCGCTGGAAGATGGCGCGGCTGTCGACCTTGTGCGCCTCCATCGGATGATCGGCGCCCAGCATGCGCCACAGCATGTGCCGCGTCATCGTGACGGAGACGGGCGCGGTGTTGTCGATGATCTCGCGCGCGAGCGCGACGGCCGCGGGCATGAGATCTGCTGGCTCGTGCAGCGAGCGCACGAGGCCTCGCTCCTTCGCTTCGGCGGCGGAGAACACGCGGCCCGAATAGCACCACTCCAGCGCTGTGGACACGCCCACAAGCCGCGGCAGGAACCACGACGAGCACGCCTCCGGCACGATTCCGCGGCGAGAGAAGACGAAGCCGAACTTGGCGGCGGTGGATGCCAGGCGGATGTCCATCGGCAGCTGCATCGTCACGCCCACGCCCACCGCCGCGCCGTTGACGGCGCCGATGACGGGCTTGAGGCTTTCGAAGATGCGCAGCGTAAGCCGGCCGCCGCCGTCGCGCAGATATTCCAGGCTGTCCTTGGGGCCCTTCTCCGGGCGGTCGTCGCGGGCTTCGTAGTCGAACGTCTTGGCGCCGGCGGAGAGATCGGCGCCGGCGCAGAAGGCGCGGTCGCCGGCGCCCGTGACGATCACGGCCTTCACGGCGTCGTCGGCGTCGGTGAGGTCGAAGGCGGCGATCATGTCCAGCATCATCTGGCCGGTGAAGGCGTTCATCTTCTCGGGCCGGTTGAGCGTGATCGTGGCGATGCCGTCCTTCACGTCATAGAGGATGGTTTCGAAGGTGTGGGCCATGACGTCGTCTCCGCGTTTCCAGCGGTACTAACGCCGCCTGACGCTGCGGCGGTCAACCGCGCCGGCGCCTCCGCGGGCATATCCCGCGCCGAAAGGACGACGCCGCGAAGCGAAGAGAGCCGGCGTCGCAGGACGCCGGCTCTCCGCAATCACGCGATGGCGTGGAGGCTTTCGCCTACTTCTTTTCGCCCTTGGCGCTGCGGGCCATGAAGGCCTCGGCCTGCGTCTTCCAGGCGTTGCGGAAGTTGTTGACGCGCACGGCGTCGGCGTTGAACGCGAGCGTGGTGGCCTCCGCGATGGCCTTGGCGTCCTGCTGGGCGGCGCGCTTGCAGGTGATCACCGGCGCGAGCGACGCTTCCCACTCGTTGTAGCGCTTTTGCGCGGCTTCCATGTCCTTCGGGCGGGCGGTCGCGCCATCGGGCCAGGCGGCGGGATCGGCCGGCAGCGGCGGGCACGCCGCGAACGCGGCGGACGGCTGGGCGGGAGCCGCCGGCGCCGCGGCGGGCGGCGTTCCGGTCTGGGCGATGGCCACGCCGAAGAGGGCGACGGCGGCGACGGCGACTGCTGCGAGCTTCATGCGGATGATCCTCCTGGTCTGTTGGCCTGGGTCCATGGGCCAAGGTTTGCGGGCCAAGCGTGACGGGCCGGCGTTCGTATGGGGGCGGCCTTCCGGTGGTCGGGTAATCTCTCCGTCGGCGCCCGTCCACCACACGACCGTACGTCGCTCATGGGCCGGGCGCGGTTCCCGGGCCGGCTG
This sequence comes from Hyphomonadaceae bacterium, assembly GCA_033764865.1. Taxonomy (GTDB): domain Bacteria; phylum Pseudomonadota; class Alphaproteobacteria; order Caulobacterales; family Aquidulcibacteraceae; genus VFBF01. The sequence goes on along the minus strand of JANRIM010000125.1, from coordinate 2,511 downwards.
CGACCTGCATGCCCGCCCGCCTGTGCGCTTCCTTCGTTCCGCACGTCCGTTCCAGCGCGCGACCGGAGCCGGCTATGCCGCGCAAAGGCGGCGCAAGCGCGGCGCCGACCATCGTCCGGGGCGCCGCAGCCTCACCGTCCCGCCGGCTCCTGCCCGGCCGGACGGCGCGCGGGCGACGCCTACTGGAGCCGGAAGGGCACCCGCAGCGTGTAGCGCGCTTCCACGGGCTGGCCGTCCCGCGTGGCGGGAACCATCTCGTAGCTGCGCGACAGGTTGAGCGCCGCTTCGCCGAAGTTCCAGCCGGTGGGGTTCTCCGACTGCACGGAGCACGACAGCGTGCCGTTGGTGCGCACGGTGCAGTTGAGCGTGACCTCGCCCGTCTTCTCCCGCTCGATGGCGCGCTTGGGATAGAAGCGCTCCACGTCGCGCGCCGTAGGGCGGCGCACCCATTGCGGGTTGGTGATGGTGGGCGGCGGCGGGGGCGCGAGCGGCGCTGGCGGCGCCGGCGGCGTGGGCGGGACCACCGGGATGTCGGTGAACACTTCCACGGTGCTGGTCGCCGGCGGCGAACGCATGGCCGGAGGCGGCGGCGGGGGCGGCCTGTCCGGCGGTGGTGGCGGTGGCGGCGGCGGCGGCGGCGGCTTCTTGGTCACCACCGTCACCGCCTTCGAGAAATCGAACATCTCACCGATGCCGCGAATCTCGTGCGTGAACGCCAGATAGATCAGGCTCCCGCAAACGATCGCGGAGATCGCAAGGGCGGCGAGGCGAAACTGCACCATACGTCGGGATCCCCTAAATCGCCGCGTCTTTGACCAGAAGGCTCACTTGCTTGAAGCCGGTCTGGTCGATCTCGTTGATCAGGCCGATGACGTTCGCGTAGTTCGTCTCCTGATCGGCGTCCACGAACACTTTGGCGTCCTTGAACAGCTTCGCGAGATCATCGCGCATTGTGGTGTTGTTGGTGCGGACGATCTCGAACAGCCGGTCGCGGAAGCGTTCCTGCGGCACGATTTCATCGCCGATGTAGAGCGTGAGCACGCCGGCCTCGTCCTGGATGGAGACGATCGTCGGCTTGTCTTCCGGCTGGGTGTAGATCGGGATGCCGGGCGGCGGCAGATCGACCTTCACGTCGACGGTGGGCATGGGGGCGGCCACCATGAAGATGATCAGCATCACCAGCATGATGTCGATGAACGGAATGACGTTCGGTTCGGAGTTGGGCGCCATGCCCTTCCCGCGACTGGCGCCTGCGAGTTTGCCGGCCATTGGTCCTCGTCCTCTCGCTCAGCGTTTCTTGTCGTCGGCGACGAGCGCGATCTTGGTGAGTTCGGCGTCCTGCAGACGGTTCATCACCCGCACGACGTTCTTGTACTGCGTCCCGCCCGAGGCCCGCACGTAGATGCGCTGATCCTTGAAGAAGTCGGGATCCTGCGCCACTTCGCGGGGGTTGTTGGCCTTGATCGCCGCGATCGTGGACGGGCCGACGTCGTCGAACTCGACCTGCTCCTCCATCACGAACACCGCGGGGCAGCCGGCCACCGCCGAGCCCTTGACCGCCTGGTTGCAGTCGGGCCCGTCGACGAGCGTCACCCACACGGGCTTCGACGGCCGCTTGGACGCGAGGACCTGGCTGTCCGGCATGTCGGCCTTGATGTCCACGGCGGCGATGGGCGCCGTCACCATGAAGATGATGAGCAGCACGAGCATCACGTCGATGAACGGGATGACGTTCGGCTCAGCGTTGACCTCGGGCCGGCCGCGCTTCTTGCCGACCCCGGTATCCAGTTTCGCGCCCATCGGCGTTGCTCCTCGTGAACCTTACGCGGCTCAGGCGCCGCGACGGTCCATGTCCCGCGAGACCAGGGCGACGAACTCCGACGCGAAGTCGTCGTACTTGCCCGCGATCTTGGAAATCTGCTTGGCCGAGAAGTTGTAGATGAGCACGGCCGGGATGGCGGCGGCGAGGCCGGCGGCGGTGGCGAGCAGCGCGCCGGCGATGCCGGGGGCCACCGCGACCAGCGACGTCGACTGCGTCTGCACGATCCCGATGAAGGAGTTCATGATGCCCCACACGGTGCCGAACAGACCGATGAACGGGGCGTTGGAGCCGATGGACGCCAGGAACGTCATGGAGGAGCCGAGCTCTTCCAGGTGGTCGTTCTGCTTTATCTGCATGGCCGAGCCGACGCGTTGCATCGTGTGGTCGCGGGCGTCGCGCATCGTGTAGAGGCCGAGGTCCTGCGTCTTGCGGACTTCGCCCATGCCGGCGTCGAACATCGACTTGATGCCGGAGGCGGGCAGTTTGCGAACGATGGCTTCGGCTTCCTCCACGGAGTTGGCCTTCCGGAACGCGGCGAGGAATTCCTTGATCTTGGCGTTGTTGGCGCGCATGACCCAGACCTTCTCGATGAGCAGCGCGATCGAGTAGATCGCGCAGATCCCGAGGATCACCATCACGCCCTTTTCCACGCCTTCCAGCTTGTCCCACAGGTCAAGCAGGTTGAGGCC
>JANRIM010000099.1:0-13926 GCA_033764865.1 Hyphomonadaceae bacterium | reverse complement strand
TGCAGGAACACCGCGCGCGGCATCGTGACGGTGGCGTCGGCGGCGTCGGTGACGCCCGCCTCGTGGATCAGCACGCCGTTGCGGACCGTGACGAGGTGCCGTTCGCTCCGCTCGGGGAAGACGAGCGCGATGGTGAAGGGCGCGCCCGTCGCGCGCTCGGGCGCGAGCCGCACGGCCAGCAGATCGAGCACCATGGGCGTGGGCGTATTGCGGATGAAGTCGGGGCTGACGGTGGAGGTGGGCCGGCTGGGGACGCCGGCGCGAAGTTCGGCGGCGGCGGAGAGATACATGTTGCGCCAGATGGCGCTCTCGGCCTGGTAGGCCAACTGGGTGTGGGCCTGCGCCAGCATCGCCTTCGCGTCGGCGTTGGCGGGCTCGGCGAACACGAGGTGATCCAGCAGCTGCGCGGCCCAGCGGTAGTCGCCGCGCGCGATCGCCGCGCGGCCCTCCGCCAACACCTTGCGCGCACCGCCCATGGCCGCCACGTAGCGCCGACCCGCCTCCTCGGGCGGCAACGGATCGAGGCGCGCGGGATTGCCGTCGTACCAGCCCATGTAGCGCTGATACACCGCCTTCGAATTGTGGCGCATCGTGCCGTAGTAACCGCGGTTGAACCAGCGGCGCGCCAACGCGTCGGGCAGGACGAGGCGCTCGGCGATCTCCTCGCCCGTCAACCCGGCGTTCATGAGGCGCACGCTCTGGTCGTGCAGGAACTTGTAGGCGTCGCGGTGGCTGGCGATGAAGTCGACGATGCGATCGCCGCCCCAGCGCGGCCAGCCGTGGCTGGTGAACATGACATCCGATTGCGCGCCGTAGAGCCGCAGTGACTGGGTGAGATAATCCGCCCAGACCTTGGCGTCGCGCACCAGCGCGCCGCGCGGCGTCAGCACGTTGTGCATCGAAACGTTGGCGTTCTCCGACAGGCACAGCGCGCGCATCTGCGGGAGGTGGAAGTTCATCTCCGACGGCGCTTCCGTGCCGGGCGTGTACTGGAAGACCATCTCGACGCCGTCGACGGTGTGAGACTCGCCCGTGCGGGTGATCGTCTTCGTCGGCGCGATCAGGGTCAGCGTGCCCGACGAGACTGCAGGACCGATGCCCGACGTCATCTGACCGAACGGCCCGGGCGACAGCCCCGCGCCGAACTGATAGGTGGCGCGCCGGCTCATGGCGGGGCCGGCGATGATGTTTTCGCCCACCGCATGCTCGAGGAAGCCGTCCGGCGCGATGATCTGCACGCGGCCCGCCTCGACGTCCGCCTGCTCCACCACGCCGCGCACGCCGCCGAAGTGATCGGCATGGCTGTGGGTGTAGATCACCGCCTTCACCGGCTTGTCCCCGAGGGTGCGCCGCGCCAGCGCAAGGCCCGCGCGCGCGACCTCCGCGGTGGTGAGCGGGTCGACGATGATGAGGCCCGTGTCGCCCACGATGATGGTCATGTTCGACACGTCGAAGCCGCGCACCTGGTAGATGCGGTCGGTGACGCGGAAGAGGCCGTGCTTCACCATCAGCTGCGCATGGCGCCAGAGACTTGGATTGACCGTCTCGGGCGCGGCGGCGGGGAGGGTCGCGTACGCGGAGAAGTCCCATGCCACGCGGCCGTCTGCGGTCCTGATCTGCGGTTCCGGCCACGCGGCGACGAAGCCGCGCTGGGCGAACGCCTCATCCTCGCCGTCGGCCGGCGGCAGCGTCGCGACGACGGCGGCGTTGGCTGTGCGCGTGGCCGGTGTGGCGGGATCCTGCGCGGCGGCGGCCCCCCACGGCGCCAGGGCGCACGCGAGCGCGACGGCGCCCGTCTTGATCGCGCGCAGCGCGTGCGGCGCGCGGCCGCGTTTGTGAAGCGTCGTCATGTGTCCTCCCCGGCATTTTTCCGGCACGCTACTGCATCATCGCGTCCGCCGCCAAATCGGCCTCCGCGTCGGCGAGGATCGCGTCCTGCGCTTCGCCATAGACAGGCTCCCGCCCCACCTCCAGCATCACGGGCACGGCGAAGGGGCTGATGCGCGGCAGGTCCCGGTGGGTGATGCGTCCCTTGACGCGGCGCAGGAGGTCGCCCAGGCGGCCGATGTCGAGCAGGCCCGTGCTGGCGTCCGCCAGCGCCGCCTGCAGCAGCACGTGATCGGGCTCGTGGGCGCGCAGGACGTCGTAGATCAGGTCCGCGGAGAACGTCACCTGCCGGCCCGTCTTCTCCGCTCCGGGGCTCTTGCGCTCGATCATGCCCGCGATGACCGCGCAGGTGCGGAACGTGCGCTTCATCAGCGCGCTCTCCGCCAGCCAGGCGTCCAGATCGTCGCCCAACATGTCCTCGTCGAACAGGGCGGCGAAATCCACGTCGCCCATCGGCTCCAGCGACCAGACGCTCATCGCGTACTCACTGGCGACGAAGCCGAGCGGCTTCTTGCGCAGCCGCTCCAGGCGCCGGGTCAGCAGCATGCCGAGCGTCTGGTGCGCGAGCCTGCCCTCGAAGGGATAGCAGACCAGATAGTGCCGCGCGGCGCGGGGGAACGTCTCCACCAGGAGGTGGTCGCGCGCGGGCACGACCGAGCGCGCCTGCTGCACCGCGAGCCATTCGCGCACCTGCGCGGGCAGCGTGCGCCAGGCGGCGGGATCGGCGATGAGGCGGCGCACCCGATCGGCCAGATAGGTGGACAGCGGAAACTTGCCGCCGTTGTAGCTGGGGATCGAGGGCGTCTCCTCGCCGGTGGCGCGCACCACGAGCGCGTCGGTCTCCTGCAAACCTACGAACCGCAGGATCTGCCCGGCGAACAGGAAGGTGTCGCCCGGCTTCAGCGTCTCGATGAAATACTCCTCGATCTTGCCGAGGGACCGGCCCCCGCGCAGCGCGCCTCCCTCTCCCGCCTTGCGTTGCGACACCACCTTGCGATCGGACAGCCAGCGCACGTTGAGCATGGTGGATTCCACGATGGCGCCGACATTCATCCGGTGCTGCTGCGCATCGCGCGGAGAGCGGGCGCGCCAGCGACCGGTCCTCGCGTCCTGCACGATGCGGCGGTAGCGCTCGTAGACGCGCAGCGAATAACCGCCCGTGGCCACCAGATCGAGCACGCGATCGAATTGCGCGCGCGTAAGGTCGGCGTACGGCGCCGTTGCGGCCACCTCGGCGTAGAGCACATCGGCGTCGAACGGCTCGCCGCAGGCCGCGCCCATGATGTGCTGGGCGAGACAATCCAGCCCGCCTGTGCGTCCCGCCTCTCCGTCGAGCGCGTTGTCGGCGATGGCCTCCTGCGCGGCGCGGCACTCCAGCACTTCGAAGCGGTTGTTGGGCACCAGCAGCGCGCGCGACGCCTCGTCGAGGCGGTGGTTGGCCCGGCCGATCCGCTGGACGAGCCGCGAGGAGCCCTTCGGCGCGCCGAGCTGGATCACGAGGTCTACATCGCCCCAGTCGATGCCGAGATCGAGCGTGGACGTGCAGACCACTGCGCGCAACGCGCCGCGCGTCATCGCGCCCTCCACGCGGCGGCGCTGCTCCACATCCAGCGATCCGTGATGGAGCGCGATGGGCAGGTTGTCCTCGTTGACGCGCCAAAGCTCCTGGAACGTGAGCTCCGCCTGCGCGCGGGTATTGACGAAGACAAGCGCAGTGCGCGAGCGCCGGATGGCGGCGTAGACGTCGGCGATCGCGTGCCGGCCGGAATGGCCGGACCAAGGAATGCGCGCGTCGGTGTCCAGGACGTCGATGACGGGGGCGGCCCCCGGCGGCGCCATGACCACATCCTGCGCGCCGAGCCAGCGGGCCAGAGCCGAGGGATCGGCCACGGTGGCCGAGAGACCCACCCGGCGCATCGCCGGCGCCCACCCCGCAACGCGGGCGATGGCGAGCGCGAGCAGGTCGCCCCGCTTGGTGGGCGCAAGCGCGTGCGCTTCGTCCACGATGATCGTGCGCACATCCTCGAAAAAGGCCCGCGCATGCTCGGACGCGACGAGCAGGCAGAGCTGTTCGGGCGTGGTGAGCAGGATGTCCGGCGGCGAGGCGCGCTGGCGCTGGCGCTTGGCGGGCGGCGTATCGCCGGTCCGCGTCTCGATGCGCAGCGCAAGGCCCATATCGGCGGCGGGCGTCTCAAGGTTGCGCAGCACGTCCACGGCGAGCGCCTTCAGCGGCGAGACATAGATCGTATGCAGCCGGTGCGGCCGCCGGGCGTCGCCCGACAGCGGCGCGAGTTCCACAAGGCTCGGCAGGAAGCCCGCGAGCGTCTTGCCTGCGCCCGTTGGGGCGATCAGGAGACACGACCGCCCCTCCCGCGCCCGCTCCAGCAGCGCCTGCTGGTGGGGCCGCACCGTCCAGCCGCGCGCGGCGAACCAGCCGGCGAACGGCGCAGGCAGCGGGGTTTCAGCGGGTTTTTTCGCAGGGTGCGCCATGTGCGGCACGCTATCTTAACCGAACGCTCAGGGCGATGCGGTAGAGCGTTGCGCGCAGGCGTCGGGGCAGAACGCACCCGAGCCCATCCGTCAACGAGGCCTTCACGATGTTTTCCCGCGCCCGCCCGCTTGCGCTTGCGACCGCCGCCGCCCTCGCCCTTGCCGGGTGCGCCAAGCACCAGGCCTCGCACGCGGCGGCCGACGATCCCCACGCGCCCAAGGCGGTGGTGGTCACGCCGGGCGCCAACCTGCCCGACAAGCGCGAGATCGCGGCCCTGTTTGAAACGTGGAACGAAACGCTGCGCACCGGCGGGCCCCACGACATGGCGCTGCTGTACGCGGAGGACGGCGTGCTGCTGCCGACGGTGTCGAACGCCGTACGCACCAACCGGGTGGAGATCGCAGCCTATTTCGAGGAGTTCCTCGCGATGCATCCCCGGGGCGTGATCAACGAACAGCACGTGGACGTGCTCGATTCCAACACGGCGGTGAATTCCGGCGTCTACACCTTCGACCTGATCCGCGAGGGCCAGCCGACGTTCGTCGTGGCGCGCTACAGCTATCTCTACGAAAAGATCGGCGGCAAATGGCTGATCAAGAGCCACCACTCGTCCGCCATGCCGGAGCCGGTGACGGCGCGGCCGGCGCCGCTGACGCAGGTGATGGCCGCCAATGTCATGGCGACGCAGGCCGTCGCGCCGGCCGCAGCCCAACACGGGCCGGCGTCCGTCGCAAATCACGGCCCCTCACCCGCGCCGGCGCACCACTGAGGCTTGGCGCGGCGCGACCCCACGCCTAGAGTTCGGGGATGCGCCGCCTCGCCTTTCTCCCGCTCCTCGCCCTCGTGTGCGCCTGCGTCTCCGTCGAGAGCACGCGGGTTGCGCCGCCGCCGCCCGTCGCAAAGCAGGCTATTGTCCCGCCGGGCACGGAGTCCTGGCGCGACGACCTGCACTTCTCCGCCGCGGTGCGCAGCGGCGACCTTGTGTTCCTGGCCGGCGTCGTGGCCACGCCGAACCCCGGCGAGACCGGCCGCGCCGGCATGGAGGCCGCCATCGACCGCACGTTCCGGAACATCGCCGCCACGCTTGCGGCCTCCGGTTCGAGCTGGGACGACGTGGTGGACATCACCTCGTTCCACACGGACCTGCCGGGCCAGATCGAGGCGTTCTCCGCGGTCAAGGATCGCTACGTGAAGGCGCCCTATCCGGCGTGGACCGCCATCGACATCGACCGGCTCTACGTGGCGGAGTCCATCGTGGAGGTGAAGGTCGTCGCCCGCGCCACGCGCCCCGTTCCCTGACGTGGCCGCAGCGATCCGCCCGGCCGACCTCCTCTCCCCCAGGCCCGCCGGCCTCTATTGCGCGCCGGGCGACTTCTACATCGACCCCGTGCGCCCCGTGACGCGCGCAGTCGTCACCCACGGCCACGCCGATCACGCGCGCGCTGGCCACGGCGGCGTGCTGGCTACGCGCGAGACGCTGGCGATCATGGCCGAGCGCTACGGCGCGGACTTCACCGGCCTCGAACAGCCCGTGCGCTACGGGGAGACCACGCGCATCGGCGGCGTGGACGTGACGCTCAAACCCGCCGGCCACGTGCTGGGCTCCGCCCAGGCGGTGGTTGAGCACAAGGGCCTGCGCATCGTCGTCTCCGGCGACTACAAGCGGCGCCCCGATCCCACCTGCGCTCCGTTCGAGCCCGTGGCGTGCGACGTGTTCGTCTCCGAGGCCACCTTCGCACTGCCGGTGTTCCGCCACCCCGACGACGCCGGCGAGATCGCCCGGCTGCTGCGGTCCGCGGCGATGTTTCCGGCGCGCACGCACATCGTCGGCGCGTACTCCCTTGGCAAGGCTCAGCGCGTGATCGCGCTGCTGCGCAGGGCCGGCTACGACCGGCCCATCTACATCCACGGCGCCATGGAGAAGCTGTGTGCGCTGTACGAGGCGCACGGCGTCCCGCTGGGGCCGCTGGCGCCCGCCACGGCGGGACGCACCGAAAAGTTCGCCGGCGAGATCGTCATCGCGCCTCCGTCCGCCATGGGGGATCGCTGGTCGCGCCGCTTCGCCGACCCCGTCGACTGCTTCGCCTCCGGCTGGATGGGGGTGCGCCAGCGCGCCAAGCAGCGGGGCGTGGAGCTGCCGCTGGTGATCTCCGACCATGCGGACTGGGACGAACTCACCGCCACCATCGCCGAAGTGGCCCCCGGGGAGCTGTGGATCACGCATGGCCGCGACGACGCGCTGGCGCGCTGGGCGGCGCTCAACGGCGTGAAGGCCCGCCCGCTGCGCCTGGTGGGCTACGAAGACGAGAACGAGTAGGCGCGGTCCGCGAAATCGCCTAGCACCCTAGCCGCATGTCCTATCGCGCCATCAAGCCTGACAGCGTCATCGGCACCATCGACCGGCTGACCCTACGCATCCGGGAACGCTTCGCGGGCCGTGGGCTGGCGCAGGTGTGCGCGGAGCTGGGCGAGGTGGCGCGCCGCGACCGGGACCGCGTGGCGGCGTTGCGCAGGCCCAACGTGTGGGTGCGCGCGGGCGTCCTGTCGGTGGCGGCGCTGCTGGCGCTGTCGCTCGGGCTGCTGTTGAAGGAGGTGAAGCTGCCGAGCCTCCTGCGCCTGTGGCGCCCGGGCGAGGAAGCGGGCGCCGTGATCACCCTGCTGCAGGGCGTGGACTCGGCGGTCAACATCGGCCTGCTGTTCGGCGCGGGCCTTTTCTTCCTGCTGCGCCACGAGGAGCGCGACAAGCGCCGCCGGGCGCTGGAGGACCTCTACGAACTGCGCGCGCTGGCGCACGTCATTGACATGCACCAGCTCACCAAGGATCCCACCACCCTGCTGGCGCCGGACAGCCGCACCGCATCCTCGCCGGTGGAGACGATGACGCCGTTCGAACTCGCGCGGTACCTCGATTACTGCTCCGAGATGCTGTCGCTGGTGGCCAAGGTCGCGGCGTTCTATGCGCAGGACATGCGTGATCCGGTGGTGATCGAGAGCGTGAGCGACCTTGAGGCGATGACCACCAACCTCTCGCGGAAGATCTGGCAGAAGATCATGATCGTGGAGCAGGCCTCCCTCGCGGCGGCGCGCACGCCGTGAGCGCGCCGCATTTCGCAGTCTCCGCCGTCCCGGGCCCGTCGACGGATGATCAGGCGCAGCTCCCGCGCCGGGGCTTGAGGGCGACGGCGTCATGAGCGATCCCGACCTCGCCGAGGACGACGACGGCGCCGACGGCGCGGCCCCGGCGCCTATGCTCACCGCGGTGTGCACGTCTGCCCACGCGGGCGAGCGCATCGACGCGTGGCTCGCCAAACTCTGGCCGGACCTGTCGCGCGCGCGAATCCAGGGACTGATCGGACAGGGCAAGCTGACCGTCGACGGCGCGCCGGTGAAGCTGTCGAGCGAGAAGGCGCGCGCCGGGGCTGCGTACGCGCTGGAGCTGCCGCCGCCGGCGCCCGCTGCGCCGGCGCCGGAAGCGATTCCGCTGGCCATCGTTCACGAGGACGACGACCTGCTGGTGATCGACAAGGCCGCCGGCATGGCCATGCATCCGGCGCCGGGGGCCCTGACGGGCACGCTGGTGAATGCGGTGCTGGCGCACTGCGCGGCCTCGCTCTCCGGCGTCGGCGGCGTCGCGCGGCCCGGCATCGTCCACCGCATCGACAAGGACACCACCGGCCTCGTGGTCGTGGCCAAGAACGACGCCGCGCACGTGGCCCTCGCGCGCCAGTTCGCCAAACACGCCATCGAGCGGGTCTACTTCGCCGTCACCCGCGGCGCCCCACACCCCCGCAACGGCGTGATCGACACCCGGCTCGCCCGCTCGCCCGACGACCGGCGCAAGTTCGCCGTCGTGCGCGACCCCCGCAGCGAGGCCGGCAAGCGCGCGGTGACCCACTACTGGACGGTGGAAACCTTCGGGCAGGTGGCGGGCGCGGCCGCGGGCCGGCCGGCGGCCGCGCTGGCGGAGTGCCGGCTGGAGACCGGGCGCACCCACCAGATCCGCGTCCATCTCGCCCACGTCGGCGCGCCGCTGCTGGGGGACCCGGTGTACGGCAAGTTCCGCGGCCTGAAGGCGGACGGGGCGGGCCCGCTGCATGAGGCGGCGGAAGCGGCGGCGCGGGCCTTCGACCGCCAGGCCCTCCACGCGGCGGTGCTGGGCTTCACCCACCCGCGGACGGGGACGACGATGCGGTTCGAAGCCCCCCTGCCCGCGGACATGGCGCACCTGCTGGCCGCCCTGCGCGCCGCCGGCTGAGCCCCGCACTCGCCCCACAGGCGTAGAACTTGCAGCGCGCCCGCCCGAACCCGGAAGGCGAAGGACCATGCGCGTCGACCTGTTGATTTTGGGGACACTGCTGTTGGCGGCCGTGGCGGCCCTGGTGCTGTGGCGGCCGGCGCTGATGCTGGCGCTGGCGCTGCTGGGGCTGGCGATCAACGTTTGGCGGATGAAGAAGCCGGCCCGGCGCGGCGGCCACAGGCCGGCCCGCAAGGCGCCCCCCGCCGCCGCCCCGGTCGCCGAACGGGGCGTGACCGGCCCCGAGCCGCCGGCCGTCGAGGCCCTGGCCGCGCCCGCCAACGACACCTTCAATCTCTCCGAGAGCCTGCGAGCCGCGGGCTGGAGCGTCCTGCCCGCCCGGCGGGGGGAGCCCTGGACCGTGGCGGTTCACGGCGATGTCCGGGTGGCCCTGCGCACCCGCACCATCACGCCGCACGCGGACGAGGCCGATATCGCCGACGCCATGGCCGCCAAGGACGCCGAGGGCGCCCAGTACGCCGCCATCCTCACCGGCCTGCGCCCGAGCGACGCTGTCGTCGACCAGGCCAAGGCGGCGCGGGTGCATATCGTGGCTCCGGACCGTCTGGAGGCCTACCTGGCGCTGGCGTTGTCGTTCAAGAGCCCGCCCTCCCCGCCCCAGCAGGCGCACGGCTGACCTCCCGCCTTGACGATAGGTTAAGGCCCGCCGCCTTCTTTCCGCCCGCACATCCCCCTAGACAGACCAAGCGTTCCTTTCGCGGGTCTTTTAACGCGGGCTCTTCCCCCCATATCACGTGTCGGGAAACTCTGGACCTCGGAACCGGACCGGCGCTCGCTCATTGGAGGAGCGTCCGACTGCCGCGACGAGGGGCTTAAAGGGGAAACACCATGGCTGACGCCGCCCTCACCAACACCAAAGTCGCCGTCGCGCTGTCGCCGGAAATCGGCCTCTCGCGCTACCTTCAGGAAATTCGCAAGTTCCCGATGCTCGAGAAGCAGGAGGAATACATGCTCGCCAAGCGCTGGCGCGAGCAGGGCGACACCGAGGCGGCCCACACCCTCGTCACCAGCCACCTGCGCCTCGTGGCCAAGATCGCCATGGGCTACCGCGGCTACGGCCTGCCCATCGGGGAGGTCATCTCCGAGGGCAACGTGGGCCTCATGCAGTCGGTCAAGAAGTTCGAGCCCGAGAAGGGCTTCCGCCTCGCGACCTACGCGATGTGGTGGATCCGCGCCGCGATCCAAGAATACATCCTGCGCTCCTGGAGCCTCGTGAAGATGGGGACGACGGCGGCGCAGAAGAAGCTCTTCTTCAATCTCCGCCGCATGAAGGGCGAGATTTCCGCGCTCGAGGAGGGCGATCTGCGGCCCGAGCACGTGGCCACGATCGCGCACAAGCTCGCGGTGACGGAGGAAGAAGTCATCTCGATGAACCGTCGCCTCTCCGGCGGCGACGCAAGCCTCAACGCGCCCATCGCCTCGGAGAGCGAGGCCGAGTGGCAGGACTGGCTGGCCGACGACAACTACGTCAGCGCCGAGACCACGCTCGCCAACAACGAGGAGTTCGGCCAGCGGATGGACCTGCTCCAGGACGCCATGGCCACGCTGTCGGAGCGCGAGCGCCACATCATCCAGGAGCGCCGCCTCAAGGAGGAGCCCGCCACGCTGGAGGACCTCTCCAAGGAGTATGGCGTGAGCCGCGAGCGCGTGCGCCAGATCGAGGTGCGCGCGTTCGAGAAGCTGCAGAAGGCCATGAAGGCGGCGGCGGTGGAACGCGGGCTTCTGGAAGACGCGGACGCCTGACGTCCCCGACGCCTGAGCCGGCCCATGTACGCGCACCCGAAGCATGTGATGGCGGACGACGAGGCGCGCGCGGCGCTCGCCGCGTTCGACCGGGCGGCGCTTCTGGTGACGCCCGATCTCTCCGCGACGCACCTGCCGCTGTTCCTCGACGGCGACTGGCTCGTGGGGCATGTGGCCCGCGCCAACCCGCAGTGGCGCGCCGCGCCCTGCGAGGGCCTCGTCGTGATGGCGGGTCCGGAGGCGTACGTCTCGCCCAGCTGGTATCCCTCCAAGGCAGAGCACGGCCGCGCTGTCCCCACGTGGAACTACGTGACGCTGCACGTCCGGGGCCGGCTTGAGACGTTCGACGATCCCGCGCGGCTGGAAGACGCCGTCGCCCGCCTTTCCGGACGGCACGAGGCGGCGCAGGCGAAGCCGTGGACCATCGCGGAGGCCCCGCGCGACTACATCGACCGGCTCATGGCGGGCATCGTGGGCGTGGCCCTGCGGGTGGACGCCGTGGAGGGCAAGCGCAAGCTGAGCCAGGACCGCTCCGCCGCGGACCAGTCGGCCGTGGCCCACGGCCTGCGCGCCACCGGCGACCCCCGCGACGGCGCGGTGGCCGAGGCGATGGCGCCGCCCGCCGCCTAGGGCTTGAAGAACACCAGCCCCGCCCCCGCCGCGATCAGCGCAAAGCCGCCGAGCTGGCTCCACGACATGGGCTCCTTCAGCCACAGCGCCGAGAAGCCGACGAACACCGTGAGCGTGATCACCTCCTGCATGGTCTTGAGTTCGGCGGCCGAATAGACCGCGTGGCCGATGCGATTGGCCGGCACCGCCAGCCAGTATTCGAACAGCGCGATCCCCCAGCTCGCCATCACCACGAGCGCGAGCGGCGCGGCCTTGAACTTCAGGTGCCCGTACCAGGCGAAGGTCATGAACACGTTGGACGCCAGCAGCATGAGCGGCGGCGCGATGTGGGCGAAGGTCAGCATGGAGGCTCCCGGCGAGACGCTTCCCCATGCCGCGATCGCGCCGGATACGCCAGTTGGGCGACGCCTGCGGGGCCACGCTAGTTGGGCGGCGCAAGCGGGCGCCCGTCCACCGCGAGGCCGAAGCGTTCGTCGAGGTCCGGCCGCGGCCCCTGGATCTCCACCCGGTCGACCACCGCCTGCGCCGCGATCCAGGCGAGGCCCCGCGTCAGTTCCTCCTCCAGCCGCGCCGGATCGATGGCCAGCGCGCCGCGCCGCTGGTCTCCCTGGTAGAACGCCGCGAGCTTCATGCCGCCGGAAAACCACAGCCGCCCCAGCGAGCGGACGGACTCCACCGCCGCCTCGAACGACTGCCCCGGCATCGGCACATCGGCCTCCCAGTCGCGCGTGTGGAAGGCGATGCGGTCGGCGACGGCGGCGATCGTCACGGGCGCGCAGGGGGCGCCGTCCGGCGTCGTCTCCACGGTGAGCAGGATGGAGCCGTCGTCCCATGTGCTCCAGCGGCCGCGGCGCGCCACGTCCCAGTCCCGCAACGCGCCATAGACCCGGCGCGCCCACTCCGTGGCGGCGACGAGATCGGCGGTGTCGGCGATGCGCGTGCTGCGGGCCATGGCCAGTCCCCTCCGCTCAGCCGTGCGGCCGGATGAGATATTTGTCGCCCGTACGCTTGGCGTTGTAAGCGGCGAGCACCGCCGGATCGAGCGCCTCATGGAGCGTGATGCGGTGGCTGTAGCGGCTCTTGAACGTGGTGGTCAGCTCGTCGACCACGCGCTGGCGCATCCGCGCCACCACCTCGGGGCCCGCCTTCGCCATGAACGGCGTCAGCAGGAAGCCCGACAGGGACCACGAGAAGCCGAAGCTGCGCGTGAGCGTCGTCGGCGCCATGTCGAGCCCGCCGTAGATGTAGACCTGCTTGAACGTGTCGGAGCCGTAGCGGCTGTAGGTGGTCATACGCTTGACGGCGGCCGTCTCCATCGCGGCGAGGATCTGGCTGGCGAGCTTGCCGCCGCCGATGGCGTCGAACCCGAGCGTGGCGCCCGTCTCCACCAGCGCGGCCACCAGGTCGTCCACGAAGGTCTCCTTCGAGGAATCGATCACGTGCGTCGCGCCGATCTCCCTGAGCATCGCCACCTGCGCCTCGCTGCGCACGATGTTGACCAGCGGGATGCCGTCCTTGGCGCAGATCTTCACCAGCATCTGGCCGAGATTGGACGCCGCCGCGGTGTGCACGATGGCGGTGTGGCCCTCGCGGCGCATCACCTCGGTGAAGGCCAGCGACGTCAACGGATTGACGAAGCACGAGGCGCCGTCCTCCGGGTCCGTGCCGTCGGGCAACGCCATGCACAGCGCGGCGGGAAGGCACCGGTACTGCGCGTACATCGCCCCGCCGAGCAGCGCGACCGTCCGGCCGAGCAGCGCCTGCGCCTCGGGCGATGCGCCCGCCCCGACCACGATCCCGCAGCCTTCGTTGCCGATGGGCAGCGCCTCGCCCACGCGGCCGGCCATCGCGCGCATGCCGGCAGGCGGAATGGCGGCGGTGATCACCGGCAGGCCGTCCCGCACCGACGCGCGCGCCGTCGATACGTCCGCCGCGCCCACCAGCAGGCCGAGGTCGGAGGGGTTGATGGGCGTGGCCAGCACCCGCACCAGCACCTCATGGTGGCGCGGGGCGGGCACGGGCGCGCGGATGAGCGAGACCTCCAGTTCGCCGTCCGCCTTTACGAGCGTCTGCATGGTCAGGTGGTCGGCGGGGAGATCTGTCATGGCGGCGCTCCGGCGGGCGTTTTGGGGGGCGTGAGAGGCGTGGGATCGTCGGCTAGGGGAAGAGCGCGGCGGGCGCAACCGCAGGCGTGCGGGTGCGCCCGCGGAATCGCTGATTTCGCGGTGATGGTCGTCAACAGGGTGTGGGCGCGCGTTAGCTGGTGTCGGCCGGCAGGGGCGCGCGCGGCGCCACGCCGGCGCGCGCGATCGGCACATGCGGCGGCGTGAACGCCGGCGGCGCGGACTTGCCGAGCCGCGCGCGTCGCCAGCCCCGCGCCGTGCGCGCCAGATGCCGGCGCGCCGCGAACGGATCGAACGCCAGCCACACCATCAGGTCGATGCGCGCGGCCACTGTGGCGATGCTCTCGCCGGGATAGCGCAAACGCTCTCCGTCCCGCTGCATCTCCGCCAGCCCGTGCGCGAAGAGCCACAGCTGCACACGGTTCAACCCGCGCACGCGCGCCAGCATGCCCGCCGGCGCGAACAGCGCGGCGAACATGAGGGCGATGAAGCGGGTGAGCGTGGCGATGGTCAGGGCGGTCTCCTCGACGATTGAGGAGGCCATTGTCGCACAGGTTTGGCGGGCGGGGATAAGTGAACAGTCTGTCCCACAACCGTGAGGACCGCGGGCCTCCGGCCCGCTTCACCGTCGAAGAAAAGCGGCGGGCCGGAGGCCCGCGCTCCTCATCCCCGCACGCCTCTCACCCCGCCATCTGGCGTTCAACCTCCTTCATGTCGAAGTAGTCCCGCCACGCGGT
>JANRIM010000098.1:0-18468 GCA_033764865.1 Hyphomonadaceae bacterium | reverse complement strand
GACGCCGTTCGATGGGCTTTATCCGGTGTTCGGCGTGTGGGTGGCGGGCGGGCGGCCGTGCGGCCTCGGCATCCGCGAGGACGCGGACCCGGTCACCGGCGTCAACGCCTGCTTCATTCCGCACCGGATCGGGTGAGTGCGGCGCGCCGGCTGTTCGGCGGGCGCACGATCGGATCGTCCAGGTGGGCCGTCACCGTTATTTGGGTGGAAGAGGCGCGAGGGGCCGCTCTGGCATACCAACGACGTCGACGCTCCATGCGCCGAAGTGCGGGCGTCTACGCCCGCGTGCGACCTGAATCAGCAGGCATGGGCGGGGGCGCCGATGCGTCGCTGGGGGCTTCGCCCCCAGACCCTAACAAGTACGGCTTCGCCGAAGGCCTCGCATTCGCGAGGCAGGTAAAGAGCTAAAGCTGCAAGCGGTAAGCTTTAGGCCCAAGGGCCTAAAGCGTCCTGGCTAAACGGAAGCCGACATCGTCGTACCGGATGGTGGGTGAGCTCCTGAAGCGGAGCGCCGAGCGGAGGAACTGAGGATAGTTGAGCCACGAGCCGCCACGGTAGACGCGGTAGAAGCACGAACCCGTTTCGCGGGCGGAACCATCGCCCGGCGCGTTGTTGTAGTTCTCGATCCAGCAGTCCTGCACCCACTCCCAGACGTTGCCGTGCATGTCGTGAAGACCAAAGGCGTTCGGCGCATACCGGCCCACCGGCGCTGTGCGCTTGCCAACGCCGTCATCGCATGTGGACGTCGTCCACGAACTGTCCTCACGCTTCGCCGCCATGTCCGCGCCGTTGCCATGAGCACAACCCCCGTTGGCATCGGAGCCCCACGAGTAGGCGGTGCTCGTCCCCGCACGCGCCGCATACTCCCACTCCGCCTCGCTCAGCAGCCGGTACCGCTGGCCCCCCACGCGCCCGTTGATCCACGTCACATAGCTCTGCACGTCGTTCCACGACACGTTGATCACCGGCTGATTGCCACGGCCCCAGCCTTCATCCGCAGGCCGGTACCCGCCGCAGCC
This sequence comes from Hyphomonadaceae bacterium, assembly GCA_033764865.1. Taxonomy (GTDB): domain Bacteria; phylum Pseudomonadota; class Alphaproteobacteria; order Caulobacterales; family Aquidulcibacteraceae; genus VFBF01. Next base: position 17,449 of record JANRIM010000098.1, on the reverse strand, counting down.
GCCGCCCGCCACGCACGCATCCCACTGCGCAAACGTGATCTCAAATTTCGACGCCGCAAACGAACCGATCTGCACCGTCCGCTGCGGGCCCTCGTCGCTCGATCTCCCCGCCTCGCTCGCGGCCGAGCCCATCACAAACGAGCCTGCGGGGATCACCACCATCTCAGGGCACTCCGCGCAGTCCTTGATCGTCTGGCCCGTTTGCGCACGCGGCGGCTGCACGGCGACGGCTGGCGTCGATATGGGAGGCTGTGATGTCACCGGCGGCGCACGCAGCGTCTGCGCCCGCCGTCGCGCCGTATCCGCGTACGTGCCCGGAAACTCCCGCGCCGACACCTTCGCCAGATACCCCTCAAAGTCCTCAGCCGCCGCCCCTGACCCGCAACACGAGTTCCAGTAAGCAAGCTCCGCCTGACGCGGATCGAAGGCGATGGCGGGTGGCGGTGCAACGACGGGTGACGCGGACGCCGCCGCAAAGCGCCAGTCCGGCGCACGCAACAAGCCGCTGCGGAATTCCGGCCGCTGCGCCCGACCGGTGGCGGCGAACACCCGCGCCTGCACCTGGCTGAACAGGTTCACCACCGTGTCGGACGGATTGCTCGCCAGCGCGTCCGCCAGCGTGCGCGTGAACACGCTGTTGCGCTCGTTCGGATTGTCCGGCGCGGTGAAGCCTGCGCGCGTGGCGTAGGCGATCAGCACGTCCGGTGGCGCTTCATCGAGGTCGGCGAGCCCGCCCGCCGCGCCCGCGCGCGTGCCGCTGGGCAGCGGCGTGTTTCGGCACGCATCGAGGATCACGATGTTCACCGCGTTGCCGGCGCGCGCCATGTCGCGCAGTACGAACTGCATGGGCGGCGCCTGGTAGCGCAGGTCATCGACGGAGTTCGCCGTCACATCCACCGGCACGAGCAGGTTGGCGCCATCATGCTCCAGCCCGTGCCCGGCGTAGTAGAACACGCCCACCGCGTCGGCGCCCGCGCCGCGCAGTTTCGCGCCAAAGCGCTGCATGGCCGCGTCCATCGTCGCCTTGCTGGCGTTCATCACGGGATCGACCTCGAAGCCGAGCGCCGAAAGTCTTTGTGCGATGAGCTGTGCGTCGCGCACGGGGTTGGCCAGCGCCCACCCCGGCGTGGTGTAGGCCGCATTGCCGATGACCAGCGCGATCCGCTTCGGCGCCGGCTGGGCATTGCCCATCCCCGCCGCCAGCACCACGAACGCCGCCAGTAGTCGAAGCGCCCACCGCATCGCCGTCTCCCTCACGCTGCGAGGGTACCCGAAATCCAGAAAATGGGGAAAGGCTGAGGGATAGCACGTGGCAATCCCTCGCCCCCGCGAGGGGGAGAGGGTGGCTGAGCGCAGCGAGGCCCGGTGAGGGGGCGTGGTGCGGGAGTGAGCGCGGCGGCGGCGAAGCGCGCGTTTTTCGGGACGCCCCCTCATCCGGCCGCTTCGCGGCCACCTTGCTCCCCCTCGCGGGGGCGAAGGGACATCAGGGATGGACCGTCGTGTCCGGTTTCAGCGCGGCTCGTACACTGTTCGCGTGCCGCCATACATCGCGAAAAACGATGGACGGAACGCTGGACGAAACTCAGTGCTGGCTTTTCGGCAGGCGCACGATCAGACCGTCCAGCTCCGCCGTCACCTTGATCTGGCAAGAGAGGCGGGAGGTGGGCTCCACGTCGTTGGCGAAGTCGAGCATGGATTGCTCCATCCCCGTGCTCTCCCCGGTCTTTCCCGCCCAGGCGGGGTCGACGTAGACGTGGCAGGTGGCGCACGCGCAGGCGCCGCCGCAGTCGGCGTCGATGCCGGGGACGTTGTGCTTCACGGCGCCTTCCATGACCGTCTGGCCCGCCGCCACGTCGATGACGTGCTCTTTGCCGCTGGCTTCGATGTAGGTGATCTTGGGCATGCAGTCCTTCCGGCAGATTACGAAGACGCGAGGGCGGCGTTCATGATGTCCTTGAACGGCTTGGACATATCGGAAAGCGCGGCCGGCGCAACCGTCGCCCCCCGCTCGATGAGGCGCTTGCCGCCGAGGAACTCCGCCCCGCGGTTGACGGCGTCCAGCGCAATGAGCTTGCCGGCTTTCAGGTAGAAGAGGGCGAAGGATCGCTCCGCGGGGGAGCCGCGCAGCACGATCTCGTCGTAGCCGTTGAACAGCCCCGCGATCTGGAGCTTGAGGTCGTACTGGTCGGACCAGAACCACGGGACCTCCTCCGCCGGGGCGGGGTGGCCCGCGATCATGGCGGCGGCGATCTTGCCGCCCTCGATGGCGTTGTGGACGCTCTCCAGCCGGCCCGTGCGGTCGTAGTGGACCAGCGGGCGGGACGCACAGTCCCCTATGGCGTAGATGGCGGGGTCGGACGTGCGGGCGAACCGGTCCACGGTTATCCCGTCCTTGACGGCGAGGCCCGCCGCCTCCGCCAGCGCGGTTTCCGGCAGGATGCCCACGCCCGCGATCACGAGATCGGCGGGAATTTCGGTCCCGTCGGCCAGGCCCACGGCGCGCACGCGCCGGTCGCCCTTGATCACCGCCGCCTGCGCCGACAGCGCGAACCGAACCCCGGCGGCCGTATGCACGTCGAGGAAAAAGCCCGACATCTCCGGGCTCGTCACCCGCGCCAGCGGGCGCGGCGCGTACTCCACCACCGTCACGTCCAGCCCCAGCTTGCGGGCCACGGCCGCCGTCTCCAGCCCGATGTAGCCGGCGCCGATCACGACAAGACGCTTGGCGGCGCCCAGTTCGGCGCGGATGCGGTCCACGTCGGCGGCGGTGCGCAGGCTATGCACGCCGGGCAGGTCCGCCCCGGCCACGGGCAGCGCGCGGGCCCGCGACCCGGTGGCCAGCACGAGTGCGTCCCACGCCAGTTCTCGCCCGCCCTCCAGCCGCACGGTGCGGCGCGCGCGGTCGATCCACGTCACCGTCTGCCCGATGAGCAGCGTGATGTTCTCCTCGGCGTAGGCTTCCGCCGGCTTCAGCAGGAGGCGGTCGAGGGGCAGCGCGCCCGAAAGGTAGGCCTTCGACAGCGGCGGGCGCTGGTAGGGCGCGAGCGGCTCCTCGCCGATCAGCGTCACCGCGCCGCCATACCCCAGCTGACGCAGGCGGAAGGCGGTCTCGCCGCCGGCCTGGCCGGCGCCGACGATGACCACGCGTCCCGCGCCCGCTGCCGGCGCCGATGGGTCGCTCACGCTTGTCCTCCCGCGTCTGTGGCGCCTTGATGGGACGCATCGGGAACTGGCGCAAGCATGCGCATCGCCGCCCCCGCCGACGCGGGCCAGGCCGAATCGGACGATAGAGGCTGCGCCGCCCGATGGACGGCGCAGGGCCCGCGACGCGATAAGGCGACGGGGCCAGGGCAGCTGGGTCGGGCGTGGAACGGTGACGATGAGCGAAACGGCGGGCGAAGCCAACGGCTGGGATGCCGGCATGTCCCGGGAGGAGGCGCTGGCGCGTCTGCTGGAGGCCACGGGCTTCGCCGGCGCCCATCGCGCGCCGCTCGCCGGCGACGCGTCGACGCGCCGGTACGAACGGCTCTACGCAGGGGATCGCCAGGCGATCCTGATGGACGCGCCCGTGCATGCGGAATCCCCGCCCTGTCCCCCGGACGCCACCGAGCAGGAGCGTCGCGCGCTGGGCTGGAACGCCATCTCGCGCCTTGCCGCGTCGCGGGTGGAGGCGTTCGTGGCCGTCTCCGACCACCTCAACGACCTCGGGCTGTCCGCGCCGCTGATCCTCGGCGTGCACGCGCCGGCGGGCTACGCGGTGGTGGAGGATCTGGGCGAGGGCCTGTTCGCGCGCGTCATCGAGGCGGGCGAGGACGAGATTCAGTTGTATTGCGCCGCCGCCGACGTGCTTGCGCAGGTGCATGCGGCCCCTGTCCCCGGCGCGCTGCCCGGGCCGGTGGGCGACTGGCCTCTGCTCGACTATGACGCGCTTGCGCTCAGGGCGAACGCGGACCTCTTCGTGGAGTGGGCGCCGCTGCTTGCGCCGGAGATCCGACTTGACGACGCCGCGCGCGCGCGGTGGGAAGCCATCCGCGACGCGCTCATCGCGGAGGCGCAGGCGATGCCGCGCACCCTCACCATCCGTGACTTTCACGCCGAGAACCTGATCTGGCTGCCCGATCGCGACGGCGTGCGCCGGGTCGGGCTGCTGGACTTCCAGGACGCCGTGCGCGGCTGGCCGGCGTGGGATTTCGCCATGCTGCTCCAGGATGCGCGGCGCGACGTGGGGCCCATCGCCGCCGAGGCCGCCATCGCCCGCTACCTCCGCCGCAGCGGCATGGCGGAGGCGGATTTCCGCCGCCAGCTTGCGCTGCTCGGCGCGCTCAACGCCCTGCGAATCCTCGGCATCTTCTCGCGGCTGGTCTACCGGGACGGGAAGGGGCGCTACAGCCAGTTCATGCCGCGCGAGTGGGGCCATCTCGCCGCCAACCTGCGCCACCCCGAGCTGGGCGAGTTGAGGGCCTTGCTGGAGGATGTCGCCGCCCCCTATCTGGAGATCGCATGACGCGCATCGAAACCGCGATGGTGCTCGCCGCCGGCCTCGGCACCCGCATGCGTCCGCTCACCGACACCCGCCCCAAGTGCCTCGTCACCGTCGGGGGGCGCACGCTGATGGACCACATGCTCGACCGGCTGGTGGCTGCGGGCGTGAGCCGCGTCGTCGTCAACGTGCACGCCCATGCCGATCTCCTCGAGGCGCACCTGCGTGGCCGGCGCGACGTGGAGATCCTGATTTCCGACGAGCGCGCGCGGCTGATGGACACCGGCGGCGGCGTGCGGCAGGCGCTGCCGCTGATCGGGCCCGCGCCGTACATCCATTGCAATACCGATTCCCTGTGGGAGGAGCCGCAAGGCTCGGCCATCGCCCGCCTGGTCGCGGGCTTCGATCCCGAGACAATGGACGCGCGCCTGTTGCTGGCCGGCATGGACAACTGCCTCGGCTTCGACGGCGCGGGCGATTTCACCATGGGCGCCGATGCGCGCATCACGCTGCGCGGTGCGGCGCCCAGCGCGCCGTTCGCATGGACGGGCGTGCAGGTGGTCAATCCCGCCATCGTCGCCGGAGAGCCGCTGGAGCCGTTCTCCTTCAAGCGGTTGTGGGTGCGCGCGCAGGCGCAGGGGCGCCTGTTCGGTGCGCCGCTGGGGGGCTTCTGGATGCATGTGGGCGATCCGCGCGCGCGCGACGAAGCCGAAGCGCGGCTCGCGGCCTCGCGCGCGCCGTAGGCGGGGGCGGGGGCTATGGGCGGACTGTTCGACGGCCCGGCCCCGCGCGTGCGGACGATCCCCGCGTCCGCGCCCTTCCTCGATACGCTCGTGGGGGCGTTGCTGGCGGCGATCCCGCGGGACGATCCCTTCGCGCTGGCCGACGCGATCGTCTTCCTGCCAAATCGCCGCGCCAGCGCGGGGCTGGTGGAGGCGTTCGCGCGCCGGCTCGGGGGCGCGGCGCTGCTGCCGGCGATCCGAGCGCTCGGCGATCTCGACGACGATCCGGACGTCTGGGGCCCTGAACCGATTGCGCTGGACGTGCCGCCGGCGATCCAGCCGCTGCGCCGCCGGTTCGAACTGGCCCAGCTGGTGCGCCGCCGCGACGCGGCGGAGGGTGGCGTCGCCGATCCGGTGCGTGCGCTGGCGTGGGCCGACGAACTGTGCCGCCTGCTCGACGCCGCGGCCACCGTGGAGGACGTGGACTGGAGCGGCCTCGACACGCTGGTGGCGGAACGCGATCTCGCCCAGCACTGGCGGCGTTCGGCGGACTTCCTGAAAATCGTCGCCACGTACTGGCCGCAGCGCCTGCGCCTCGATGGTCTGTGCGATCCCGCCGAGCGGCGCGGCGTGCTGCTGCGGCGGCTGGCCCAGACGTGGCGCGACGACCCGCCGACGGCGCCGGTGATCATTGCGGGCTCCACCGGCTCCGTGGCCGCGACGCGCGCGTTGATGGCGGCCGTGGCCGCCGCCCCGCGCGGGTGCGTGGTGTTGCCGGGCCTTGATACCGATCTCGACGACGGCGCGTGGGCGCAGGTGGATCCCCAGCATCCCCAGCACGCGCTGCGCGACACGCTTGAGGCGTTGGGCGTGGCGCGTGCAGACGTGGCCTCGCTGGCGGGGGCGCAGACGCAGCGCGCGGACGCGCGGCGGCGGTTGATCAACGAGGCGCTGGCGCCCGCGGGCGCCACCGCCGACTGGCGCAGCCGGCTCGACGCGCTGGGCGGGGACGCGCTGGTGCGCGCCGGCGCCGCCGGTTTGCAGGTGATCGAGGCCCGCAACGAGGAAGAGGAGGCGCAGGTCATCGCGCTGCTCCTGCGGGAGGCGCTGGAGACGCCCGAGCGCACCGCCGCGCTCGTCACGCCCGACGCAGGCCTCGCGCGGCGTGTGGCCGGCAAGCTCGCGCGCTGGGACGTCACGCCCCAGACCACCATTGGCGCGCCGTTGGCGGAGGCGCCGCACGGCGTGCTGCTGACGCTGCTGGCGGACCTCCTGGTCGATGACGCCGATCCCGTCGCGCTGCTCGCGCTCGCGCGCCACCCGCTGGTGCGGCTGGACCGCGACGCGGCGACCAGGGCGGCGGACGTGGCTGCGCTGGAGCGCGAATGGCTGCGCGGGCCGCGCACGTGGGGCAGCCTCGCCAGCCTGCTCGAGCGTTCCCATGGCAAGCCCGGAGACGCGGTGATGGAGACGCTCGCCGCCGGCCTCGCGCCGCTCGCCGCCGCGCGGGCGCAGCCGATGGATTTCGCGCTGCTGGCCGATGCGCTGGCGGACGCCGCCGAACGCCTGTGCACCGGCGACGGCGAAGCCGGCGCGCGTGTGCTTTGGTCGGGCCCGCTGGGCGAGGCCGCGGCGGGCGTGTTGCGTGACATGGGCGAGTGCGGCGGCGATCTTGGGGCGCTGGAGCCGGTGGATGCGCCACGGGCGCTGGCGTTGCTGCTGGCGGCGCGGGAGGCCCCGCCTCCACGTGGCGGCCATCCGCGCATCGCCATCCTCGGTCCGCTGGAGGCGCGTCTGCAACGGCGTGACCTGATGATCCTCGGCGGTCTGGTGGAGGGCGTGTGGCCGGCCCCGCCGCCGGAGGACGCGTTTCTCTCCCGCACCATGCGCCGTGATCTGAAGCTGCCGGCGCCGGAAGCGCGCATCGGCCTCGCCGCGCATGACTTCGCCCAACTCGCCAACGCCGTCGACGTGGTGATGACGCGGCCCGCCATGCGCGACGGCGCGCCTACGGTGGCGTCGCGGTGGCTGTGGCGGCTGGAGACGTTGGCGCGCGCCAGCGGCGATGCGCACATCCTGGCGCCGCGCGCCGACGCCGATCCGCGCCTGTGGGTGCGCGCACTCGACGCCCCGCGCAACCCTGTGCGCCTCAGGCCGCCGCAGCCGCGTCCGCCGGCGGCGGCGCGGAGCAAGCGCATCAGCTTCACCGAAGTGGAGACGCTGATCCGCGATCCCTACGCAGTCTACGCAAGGCGCGTGCTGGGGCTCTCCGTGCTGGATCCGCCGGGCATGATCGCCGACGCCCGCCATCGCGGCATCGCGATCCACAAGGCCATCGAACGCTTCGCGGATGGCGACGATCCCGCCGCCTTGCTCACGCTGCTGGAGGAGCGGTTGGCCGCCGCAGGGTTCGATGCGGCGCGCGTGCGCACGGAGCGTGCGCGCCTGTCCGCGTCGGTGGCGGCCTATGTCGTGTGGAACCGCGCGCGCGTCGCCGCCGGCGTGCGCGCGCATCGCGAGATCCGCGGCGAGCTTTCGCTGCCTGGCGGCCACGTGCTGCACGGCACCGCCGACCGCATCGATCGTCGCCCGGGCGGCGTCGCGGAGGTGGTCGATTTCAAGACCGGCCAACCGCCGACGAAAAAACAGGTGGAGTCGGGCCTGTCGCCGCAACTGACGCTGGAGGCGGCCATCGCCGCGCGCGGCGGGTTCTCCCGCGACGCCCACAACAGCATGCCCGCCACGCCGGTGGACGCCCTGATCTACTGGCGGTTCGGCGGCGCCGATCCGGGCGCGGCGCGTCTTGCGCTCGATTCCGACGTGATGACCGCCGCCGATGAAGCGCTGGCGCGGCTTGAGGCGCTGCTGGACAAGTACGACCACCCGGGCCAGGCGTACCTGTCCAAGCCGCGCGTGCAGTTCATCAAGGAGTGGGCCGACTACGACCACTTCGCACGGCGCGCGGAGTGGGCCGATGCGGAGGGCCAGGAGTGACGACGCCGCTCGCCCGCGCCAGGAACAGCCAGCAGCGCGCCGCCGATCCTGCGCAGTCGGTGTTCGTCACCGCCAACGCCGGCAGTGGCAAGACTAAGGTGCTGGTGGACCGCATCGCGCGCCTGCTGCTGGCCGGGGCGGCGCCGTCGGCGTTCCTGTGCATCACGTTCACGAAGGCGGCGGCGGCGGAAATGCAGCGGCGGCTGTTTGACCGGCTGGGCGCGTGGTGCGTGATGGACGATGCGGCGCTCACCGCGCAGTTCGCCGATCTGGGGGAGCCGCCGCCGGGACCGAAGAAGCTCGCCGAGGCGCGCGCGCTCTTCGCGCAGGCGCTCGAAACGCCGGGCGGGCTGCGCATCCAGACCATCCACGGCTTCTGCGAGCGGCTGATCGCGCGGTTTCCGCTCGAGGCGGGCGTGGCGCCGGGGTTCGAGATCGCCGAGGACGTCCGCGCCGCGGCGCTCATCGCGCAGGCGTGGGCCGAGACCGTGGCGCGCGGGGACCGCGACCTGGAGGCGGCGCTTGACCGCCTGGGCGCGCGCTTCGACGCCCAGACGTTCGACGACCTGCGCGCGGCGCTGGCCGCGCAGCGCGGCGCCTTGCGCGCCTTCGTGGCGGCGAAGGGTGATGTTGCGCGCGCGCGCGCCGCCGTCGCCGAGCGCCACGGCGCATCGGCGACGCCGGAGGCCATCGTCGTCGCCGCGCTCGCCGGCGTTGACTGGGCGCTGCTGAAATCGGCCGAGGCCGTGCTGCGCGAAAGCGGCGGCCAGGACGGGACGGGCGCCGACCGGATCGCCGCCGCGCGCGCCGCGCCGAGCCTCGAGGCGTTGCTGGAGATTTTTCTCACGCAGAAAGGCGAGCCGCGAAAGGCGATGGCCAAGAAGGCCGTGCTGTCGCGCCATCCCGCATTGTTCGAGGCGCTCGATCACATGGGCGCAGCGCTGATCGCGGCGCGTGAGCGCCTCCTCGCGGCGGAGCGCGCGGCGGATGCGAGCGCGGCGCTCACGCTCGGGCATGCGCTGGCGGCGGCGTACCAGACGGCGAAAGCGCGCGTCGGCGCGCTCGATTTCGAGGATCTGATCGACAAAGCCTCGACGCTGCTGGGCGACGCGGAGGCTGCGCCCTGGGTGCTCTACAAGCTGGACGGCGGGCTTTCCCACATCCTGATCGACGAGGGCCAGGACACCAGCCCCGCGCAGTGGCGCCTGATCGCGCCGTTGCAGGCGGAATTCTTCGCCGGCGAAGGCGCGCGCGCCGAGCAGCGTACGGTGTTCGCAGTGGGCGATCCCAAGCAGTCGATCTACTCGTTCCAGGGCGCCGATCCTGCGCACTTCCTTTCGGAGGCGCAGGCGCTTTCCGCGCGCGCGACGGCGGCGGGGCGCGCGTTCGCGGCCCCGGCGCTGGAGATGTCGTTCCGGTCCGCGCCGGAGGTGCTCAGGGTCGTGGACGCCACCTTCGACGGCCTCGACCTCGCCGACGGCCCGCAGGGCGGTGACGTCGTGCGCCACGATCCCTTCCGCGAGACCCACGCCGGCCTCGTGGAGTGGTGGCCGCTTGCGCCGCGTCCCGTGCGCGAGGAACCCGACGCGTGGAGCGCGCCGCACGACAACGACCGGGAGTCCACCGCCGCGGCGCGCCTGTGCGCGGCGCTGGCGGAGCGCGTTACGGGCTGGATCGCCGACGGCGAAGCGGTGTGGGACGCCGAGACGAAGACCGAGCGCCCCATGCGCCCGGGCGACGTGCTAGCGCTCGTGCGCTCTCGGGGGCCGCTGTTCCAGCAGTTGCTGAAGGCGATGAAGCGCGCCGGCCTGCCGGTGGCGGGCGCCGACCGCATGGTGCTGGCCCGCGAGATCGCGGTTCTGGACCTCCTGTGCGCCGCGCGCGTGGCGCTCGATCCCGGCGACGATCTTTCGCTGGCGACGCTGCTGAAGAGCCCGTGGATCGGGCTGGTGGACGACGACGCCGACATTTTCCCCCTCGCCCATGGGCGCAGCGAGGGCGAGCGCCTGATCGACCGCCTGCGCGCCGACCGCGCGCCGCGCACCGCGCCGGCGCGCGCGTTCGTGGACGATCTCGTCGCGCACGCCGGCCTGCATCCGCACGCCTTCCTCTCCCGCATCCTCGATCGTGTGGATGCGCATGGCGTTTCGGGGTGGGAGGCGATGGTGGCGCGGCTCGGCCACGAGGCGCGCGATCCGGCGGAGGAGCTGTTGTCGCGCGCGCTGGCGGCGGGACGGCGCGGACCGACGACCCTGCACCATTTCATCCACGCCATCGTCTCCGACGACGCGCAGGTGAAGCGCGAGACCGCGCAGGCCGAGGACGCCGTGCGGGTCATGACGGTGCACGGCGCCAAGGGGCTGGAGGCGCCGGTGGTGCTGCTGGCCGACACCACAGGCCCGGTGAGCACGCGCATGAGCGGCCACCTTACAATGACGGCGCACGGCCCGCTGATCCCCGGCCCCGACGGGGCGAACGACGCCGTGGTGCGTGAAGCGCTCGCGGCGACGACCCGCGCGGCGCTGCTGGAGCACCGCCGGCTCCTCTACGTGGCCATGACCCGCGCGCGTGACCGGCTCATCGTGTGCGGGCCCACGCGCGGGAACAGCAACGAAGGTGCGGCGGCCGATTCCTGGTGGGGCGCGGTGCGCGACGGCATGGCGCGCGCGGGCGCGACGCCGTGCGAAACGCCGTTCGGCGAGGGGCTCGCCCTGGGCGCTGCATCGCGGGTGCGCGGCGCCGGAGCGTCGAAGGCTGTCGCCGCCGCCTTGCCCGCCTGGGCGCGCACGCCCGCGCCGCTGGACGGCGCGCCATCCGCGTCGCTGGCGCCTTCCCGCCTCACGGGCGGGGACGGGCCGGTGCTGTCGCCGCGGCGGTCTTCCCAGGGGCGTTTCCGGCGCGGCGCGCTAATCCATGGCCTGCTGCAACGCCTGCCCGACGTGCCGCCCCCGCGACGCCGCGAGGCCGCCGCCCGCTGGCTCAAGGCGCGCGCCGTCGAGGAGGCGGAGGCGGCGGCCCTCATCGACGAGGCGCTGGGCGTGATCGCCGATCCGCGCTTTGCCGCCGTGTTCGGCCCCGGCAGCCGTGCGGAGGCGCCGATCGTCGCCACCCTGGCGGGCGGCGTGGTGGTGCGCGGCGCCATCGACCGCATGGTCGCCGCGCCCGACGGCGTGCTCCTGCTGGACTACAAGACCGACCGGCCGCCCCCCGCGCGCGCGGAGGACGCCGCTCCCCGCATCCTGGCGCAAATGGCGGCCTACAGGGCGGCGGTGCGGTTGATCTTTCCCGGCCGTCCGGTGCGCGCCGCGCTGCTGTGGACGGATGGGCCGACCCTGATGGATCTGCCGGACGCCCTCCTGGACGCGCAGGTCCTTTCGGCCCCGGCCGATTAGCCGCCTTGGCCCACCGAGGGCTCCCGGAGGCGCAGCCGGCCCCGCGTTGTTGAAGGGGGCCGAATCCGCCCCTACATCCCCACCACACGGAGGGGCCTCCGATCGGCGTCCGCGCCCGCCTCTCGCAACCAGGAGCACCCCATGGCCACCTCAAAAGTCACCGACGACAGCTTCGACGCGGACGTACTGCAATCCCAGAAGCTGGTGCTGGTGGATTTCTGGGCGGAGTGGTGCGGCCCGTGCAAGCAGATCGGCCCCGCGCTGGAGGAGATCGCCGACGAGCTGGGCGCGAAGGTCGACGTCGTGAAGATCAACATCGATGAAAACCCGATGACGCCGTCCCGCTACGGCGTGCGCGGCATTCCCACGCTCATGCTGTTCAAGGGCGGGAAGGTGGCCGCCACGCGCGTGGGCGCCATTCCGAAGTCCAAGATCGTGGAATGGCTGAACGAGACGGTCGAGGCGTAAGCGCCGGCGGCCCTCCTGCGTTTTGAGCGGCGATCAGGCGACGCCCCCGCTCACCGCCAGCACTTCGCCCGCAAGATAAAGCGAGCCGCAGATCAGGATGCGCGGCGCGGCCGCCGTGGCCACGCAGGCGGTCTCGATCGCGGCGTCGATGGACTCCTCGGCTGACGCCTTGATGCCGTGGGCGGCGGCGAGGGCGGCGAGCTCCGCCGGCGCGCGCCCCGCCGCCGAGCGCACCGGCGCCGCGACGAACGCATCCGCCTCCGGCGCCAACGGCGCGAGAAACCCCTCGACGTCCTTCGTCACCAGCATGCCGCATACAAGCACCACCGGGCGGGGATCGCGCGCGCGCAGGGCGCGCAGCGTGGCGGCGACGGCCCGCGCGCCATGCGGGTTGTGGCCGCCATCGAGCCAGAGATCCCCGCCGCGCGCCTGTACGCGCTCCGCAAAGGGCCCCTGCGTGAGCCGCTGCATCCGCGCGGGCCAGACGGCGGCGCGCACGCCCTGCGCGCACGCCGCATCGTCGATGCGCGGATCCGCCCACGCCATGAGCGCCGCCACGGCGAGGCCCGCGTTGTCGAACTGGTGCGGGCCCTCCAGCGCGGGCGCCGGCAGGTCGAGGAGGCGATCCGCCGTCTGCACCGCAAGGCGCCCGTTCGCGGGCCACGCGTCCCACGCCTCGCCGCATCGCAGCAGGGTCGCGCCGCAGGCCTGCGCGCGCGCTTCGATGACGGCCATGGCCTCCGGCGGCTGTCGCGCGATCACCGCGGGCGCGCCGGCCTTGAGGATGCCGGCCTTCTCCCCGGCGATGGCGGTGAGCGTCGCGCCAAGGATCGCGGTGTGATCGTAGTCGATCGGGGCGATCACGGCGACGGCGGGGCGCGCGATCACGTTGGTGGCGTCGAACAGGCCGCCCAGCCCCACCTCCAGCACCAGCATGTCCGCCGGCGTCTCCGCGAACAGGAGGAACGCGGCCGCGGTCATCGCCTCGAAGTACGTGAGCGTGAGGCCGGTGGCGGCGACGCGGTCGATGGCGTCGATGAAGGCGTCGTCCCCCACCAGCGCCCCGTCGAGGCGCACGCGCTCGTTCGGGCGCACGAGGTGCGGCGAGGAGAACACGTGCGTGCGCAGGCCCGCCGCTTCGGCGATGGCGCGCAGGAACGCGCAGGTGGAGCCTTTGCCGTTGGTGCCGGCGACGTGGATCGTCGGCGGCAGCCGGTCGTGCGGGCGGCCCAGAGCGTCGAGCGCCGCTTCGATGCGGTCCAGTTTGAGCGCCAGGGCGTGATTGAACTCGTGGCCGATGGCCGCAAGGCGCCGCGAGACGGGATCGTCGCCGGGAAACATCATGGCGGAAAGCTAAGGCATGTCACGGGGAGGACGAAGGCGCATGGCGGGGCGCAGCGATCCCCGCGGAGGGATGGGCGGGGCCGGGCGCGTCGTTACTCCGCCGCCTTCGGGCGCTGGCGGGCGGTGGTGCGGTCCTGCTTGCGCGCGTCGCGCACGGGGATTTCCTCGGGCGGTGGCAGCGGCAGCTCCGGATCGTCGCCGGCGGCGGCCTGTTCGGCGCGTTTGGCCATCATGATGGACAGCATGGCCCCGATGGTCTCGCGCATCTGGCCGCGCGGCACCACCATGTCCACCATGCCCTTCTCCAGCAGGTATTCCGCGCGCTGGAATCCGTCGGGCAGCTTCTGGCGGATGGTCTGCTCGATCACGCGCGGGCCGGAGAAGGCGATCATGGCGCCGGGCTCGGCGATGTGGACGTCCCCCAGCATGGCGTAGCTGGCGGTCACGCCGCCGCTGGTGGGGTCGCACAGGACGACGATGTAGGGCAGGGCGGCGTCGTGCAGGTCCTGGATGGCGAGCGTGGTGCGCGGCATCTGCATGAGCGACAGCACGCCCTCCTGCATGCGCGCGCCGCCGGAGGCGGTGCACACGATAAGGGCCGCGCCCTTGCGCACGGCGGTCTCGGCGGCGGTGACGAAGGCTTCGCCCGCCGCGAGGCCCAGCGATCCGCCCATGAACTCGAAATCCTGCACCAGAACCACGGCGGTCTGGCCGCCGATGCGGCCGATGGCGGCGGTCATGCAGTCCTCGCGGCCGGTCTTGGCGCGCGCGGCCTTGAGGCGGTCGACGTACTTCTTGTCGTCCTTGAACTTGAGCGGGTCGGCGGGGACTTTCGGCAGCGGGATCAGCGTCCACTTGCCGTCGAACAGGCTCTTGAAGCGCGGCTCGGCGCCGATGCGCATGTGGAAGCCCGCGGGCGTCACCCAGTGCGCCTCCTCCACCTGGTCGCGCGGCAGGATCTCGTTGGTCTGCGGGCACTTGACCCACTGGGGCTCGTCGCCCGGCTTGTCCTTGTCGAGGCGCGCGTCCTTCTTGGGCGGGGCGTCTTTCTCGGGCTTCTTCTGGAAGCCGCGCGGAACGACGTTATGCCACCAGGAATTGCTGCTCATCTGCCTTCAACCCAGTTTGCGCGCACCGCGCACCGCCGTCGACAGTTCCTGCACCTTCGCCGTGACCGCCGGGACCACGGGCTGGCCCGTCCCCGCCGCCTGCGCGATCGCGTCGACGAACGCCGAGCCCACCACCACCGCGTCCGCCACCCGCGCCATGGCGGCGGCGGCGGCCGTGTCCCGGACGCCGAACCCCACCGCCACCGGCAGGGTCGTCGCCCGTTTGAGCCGCGCGACGGCGGCCCCGGCTGCGTCCACGCCGATGGCGCGGTCGCCCGTCACCCCTGTCACGGACACATGATAAAGAAAACCCGTAACCCCTTCGAGAACGACGGGGAGGCGGGCGTCGTCAGTCGTGGGCGTGGCCAGGCGGATGAGGGAAAGCCCATGGCCGCCAAGGGCTTGGCGGATGTGGACATCCTCCTCGGGAGGCAGGTCGACGATGATCGCCCCGTCCGCGCCCGCCGCCCGCGCGGCTTCGGCGAACGCTGCGGCGCCCATTTGTTCGACAGGATTGGCGTAGCCCATGAGGATGATCGGGGTGGTGGCGTCCGTCTCGCGGAACCGGGCGATAAGCGCCAGCGTCGCCCGCAGCGACCCCCCAGCCTTGAGGGCCCGCTCGCTGGCCTTCTGGATCGCGGGGCCTTCGGCCATGGGATCGGAGAACGGAAAGCCGACCTCGATGAGGTCCGCGCCCGCCGCGGGCAGGGCCTTGAGGATGGCGAGGGCGGTCTCGGCGTCGGGATCGGACGCCATCACGTAGGCGATGAGCCCGGCGCGGTTCTCGGCCTCGAGCGCGGCGAAGCGCGCGGCGATGCGTGCGCTCATGCCCCGCGCCGCCGGTCCCCGGACCGGCCCCCCTTTCCGGAGACGCGCGCCCGCGTCAAATCCGCTTCCCCAGCGCATCGGCCACCGTGAAGATGTCCTTGTCGCCCCGGCCGCAGAGATTCATCACGATCAAGCCCTTCGGCCCCAGCTCCTTCGCCACCTCGCCGATGCGGGCCAGCGCGTGCGCGGGCTCCAGCGCCGGGATGATGCCTTCGATTTCCGCGCAGAGCTGGAACGCCGCAAGCGCCTCCTCGTCGGTGGCGGACAGATACTGCGCGCGCCCGCTGTCCTTCAGGTAGGCGTGTTCCGGGCCGACGCCTGGATAGTCGAGGCCCGCGCTGATGGAATGGCCTTCCAGGATCTGGCCCTCGTCGTCCTGCAGCAGGTACGTGCGGTTGCCGTGCAGGACGCCGGGCTTGCCGCCGTTCAGCGCCGCGGCGTGGCGGTTGTAGACGTGCAGGCCCTCGCCCGCCGCCTCCACGCCGATCAGGCGCACGCTCTCGTCCTCGACGAAGGGATGGAAGAGGCCGATGGCGTTCGACCCGCCGCCGATGCACGCCACCACCGCGTCTGGCAGACGGCCCTCCCGTTCAAGGATTTGTTCGCGCGCCTCGCGGCCGATCACGCTCTGGAAATCGCGCACCATCATCGGGTAGGGGTGCGGGCCCGCGGCGGTGCCGATGATGTAGAACGTGTCGGCGACGTTGGTGACCCAGTCCCGCAGGGCCTCGTTCATCGCGTCCTTCAGCGTCGCGCCGCCGCTGGTCACAGGCCGCACTTCGGCGCCGAGCAGGTTCATGCGGAACACGTTGGGCTTCTGCCGCTCGATGTCGACGGCGCCCATGTACACCACGCACGGCAGGCCGAAGCGCGCCGACACCGTGGCGGAGGCTACGCCGTGCTGGCCTGCGCCCGTCTCCGCGATGATGCGCGTCTTGCCCATGCGCCGGGCCAACAGGATCTGGCCGAGGCAGTTGTTGATCTTGTGCGCGCCCGTGTGGTTGAGCTCGTCGCGCTTAAAGTAGATTTTCGCAGCGCCGAAGTGCTGCGTCAGCCGCTCGGCGAAGTAGAGGGGCGAGGGCCTGCCCACGTAGTCGCGCAGCAGGCCGTCCATCTCGGCGTGGAACGCGGGGTCGGCCTGGGCCTCGGCGTAGGCGCGCTCCAGGTCGAGCACGAGCGGCATCAGCGTCTCGGCGACGAAGCGCCCGCCGTACGGACCGAACCGGCCGGCGGCGTCGGGCAGATCGCGCCAGTTGCGTCGTGGGTCCATGGGATTGCGTCTGCGGGGCGAAGTCAGGCGGAACGGGCGGCGTCGAGGAAGCGCAGGATGCGCGCGGGGTCCTTTACGCCGGGCGCGCTTTCCACGCCAGAGGAGACGTCCACGGCCCCCGCGCCGCTTTCGCGCAGGGCCTCGGCAACGTTGTCCGGGGTCAGCCCCCCCGACAGCAGCCACGGCCGCGGGACCGTGCGCCCCCGCAGGAGGCCCCAGTCGAAGGCCGCGCCGTTGCCGCCGGGAAGCTGGGCCCCGGGCGGGGCTTTGGCGTCGAACAGGAGGCGGTCGGCGTCGGCGAACCGGGCGGCGTCGGCGAAGTCTTCGGCGCGGGCGATGGGCAGGGCCTTGATCACGCCCTTGCCGGCGAAGCGGCGGACGGCGGCCACGCGGGCGGGCGGTTCGTTCCCGTGCAGCTGGATCCAGTCGGGCGCGAGCGCCGCGGCGATGGCCGCCAGCAGGGCGTCGTCGGCGTCCACGGTGACGGCCACGGTGTCGGCGCGTCCCCGCGCGGGCGCAGCCAGGGCGCCTGCGCGGGCGGGCTCCACGTGGCGGGGGCTCCTGGGAAAGAAAACGAAGCCGAGGTAGCGCGCCCCGCCCGCCAGCGCCGCCGCCACGCCGGCCGGCTCGCTGAGGCCGCAGATCTTCGTTTCGGTCATGGCCCTAAGTAGTCATCGCGCGAGCCCGGCGAAAGCCGCGGCCGCGTGGCGCCAGGAGGCCGCCGCCCGCCCCTCCATCGCCGCCGCCGACATCGCCGCCCACACGCCGTCGTCGCGCAGCACCCGCACCGCCGACGCCGCGAAGGCGGCGTGGTCCTTCTCCACGTAGCCGGTCTTTCCGTG
>JANRIM010000097.1:0-45594 GCA_033764865.1 Hyphomonadaceae bacterium | reverse complement strand
GGTGAGCGCGGCGGCCACGGCGGCGGCCACGTCCTGGACGTGCACCGGCTGGAACTTCGTCCGTCCGCCGCCGATCAGCGGCAGCGCGGGCGCGAACTTGGCCATCTCCGCGAAGCGGTTGAAGAACGCGTCCTCCGCGCCGAACACGATGGACGGCCGCAGGATCGTCGCCGTGGGCAGGCGCTGACGCAGCGCGGCCTCCGCCTCCCCCTTGGTGCGGCCGTAGGCGGACTTGCTGTTCACGTCCGCGCCGATGGCCGACACCTGCACGAAGCGGGTGACGCCGCGCGCCTTGGCCGCGTCGGCGATGGCGATCGTGGCCTCGACGTGCAGGGCCTGGAAGGTCTGCTTGCCCTGCTCGTGCAGGACGCCCAGCAGATTGACCACGCCGTTGGCGTCCTCCAGCGCGCGGGCGATGGAGTCTGGAAACCGGGCGTTGGCCTGCATCAGGTGAATCTGGCCGACATCGCCCAGCACCCTCAGGTCCTGGCCGAGGTGGGGACGACGCATGGGCGCGCGCACGCGGAAGCCCTGTCGGGCCAGCGCCTTGATCACATAGCGGCCGATGAACCCGGAGCCGCCGAATACGACGATCAGATCGTCTGCCGCCATGTCTTTGCCTTCCAGAGCCTGCACAGAGGAGGCCCGCCTGTCGGGTCGCGGTATGCGTGGGTGCGGCGGTCTTGTCCATGCGACGGCCTGTCGGCTCGCGGGTCGCTTGCAACGCCGCGACACGACGCTGCAACACAGCGCCGCCACATCGGGGTGCCGCCCTTCTGGAGACGCTGGATGACCCGAACCCTGGCCGCCCTCGCCGCACTTGCCGCTCTCGCCGCCTGCGCCGGCGGCCCCTCCCGGGGCGGACCCCCGCCGGGCGCGAGGGCTGGAGAAGGCGCGGCCTACCGGCCCTCCGTCTTCCTGTCCGGCGCGGCGTTGCTGTTCGTCCAGTTCGACGCCGACGGCGACTATGTCACCACCCGCCCGGAGGCGCTTGCCGGGGCGGAGGCGGAATGGAAACGGGCCGCCGAGGGCGGCGCCGCCCTGACGCCCATCCAGTTTTCCGCCTGGTCGGCGCGCGCTTTGGGGGGGCCCAACCTCGGCCCCTACCGGCTCGCGTTCGATTCCAACGTCAACAACGAGATCACCGCCGCGGAGTTCACCGCCGCGATCCTCGCGAAATTCGACCAGTACGACGCCGACAAGGACGACCGGGTCTCCCGCACGGACATGGCCGAACGGATCCCGGAGCCGCCGCGCGGCCCCGCCGCCGGTCCGATGCGCGGCGACGGCCCGCCCCCCGGCGGCCCGCCGCGCCGCCGCTAGACGCCGCACGCCCATAAACACGCCCGTCAAGAAAAACGCCCCGGCCTTGCGGCCGGGGCGTTTCCCGTCTCCACCCGTTTTGGGGTGGGATCAGTAGTCGAAGCGCAGCGTCACACCGTAGGTGCGCGGATCGCCGAGGAACGCGCCACGGGCGTTGCCCTGCAGCGGCACGTTGAAGGCGATCTGCTGGGTTTCTTCGTCCGTGAGGTTGCGGCCCCAAAGCTCCAGCGACCAGTTCTCCGCCGGCGTCTTGATGGCCAGACGGCCGTTCACCATCGTGTACTCGGGCTGGATCTTGGTCGGCTCCAGGTCGGAGCCGGTGACCTGCGAGGACACGTAGCGGAAGTCGACGTAGGCAAGGCCCAGGAAGCCGGTGTTGAGGATCGGCTTCTCGTAGGTGAAGGCGCCCGTCACGGTCCAGAGCGGCGCGTTGGTGAGACGCGAGCCCGGCAGGCGGAAGTTGACCGGCAGGGCGCCCGGGTTCAGGCGGTTCTGCGAGCGGACCACCCAGCCCGAGTCGTCGCCGTACTCGGCCTCGGCGAACGAGAAGCCGCCCTGATAGGAGAGGCCGTCGACCGGCGTCGTCCACAGCGCGTCCAGCTCCACGCCCTGGCTGTACACTTCCGGCACTTCCGACACCTGGAAGGACGTGCCGTTGAACGTGTTGAGCTGGTAGTTCTGGTACTTGTTGGAGAAGGCCGCGACGTTGAGGACGAGCGAGCCGTCCAGCAGGCGGTTCTTCACGCCGATTTCGAAGGCGTCCACGAACTCCGCTTCGAAGTTCGTGTTCCAGCTGCCGGACCCCGGCGTGGCCGTGGACGACAGCAGGTGCTCGAAGTTGCGGTCCAGGTTGAAGCCGCCGCCCTTGTACCCGCGGGAGTACGAGGCGTAGCCGCTCACGTTGTCCGTGAACTCGCGACGCACCGACACCACGCCGGAAAACTCCTTGTCCTCGCGCGACTGGCGACGGATGCCGTCGATGGAGGCGTCAAGGCCTGGGTTGCAGAAGATCGCGCGCGCGCCGATCGTCGCCGCCGCCAGCGAGGTGCCGGGGATGACGGACGCGCCAGCGGGCAGGCTGGTGTTGAAGCAGTTGCGCTGGTCGATGGTGCCGTTGCCGGCGCCGTCGACCTGGTCGAGCGTGGCGGCCAGCAGCGGCTGGGCGTTGAAGCCCGTCCGGAAGCGGCCGGTCACATCCTTCGACTCGTCGGTGTACCGCAGGCCGATCGTGAGGTCGGTCACGTCGTCGATGGCCCAGATGTTGTGCGTGAAGAGGGCGATGGTCTCGCCTTCCTGCTCGTACGTGTCGCGCAGCGGGGCATTCTCGAACGCCGCTTCGGTGGGCCCGTTGTCGTTCAGGGCGCCATAGAGCGCGCTGAGCGAGGACAGGAATTCGCCCGCCTGCGATCCGAACGTGATGTTGTCGCGGCGGGTGAGCGTTTCGTCGGAGTAGAAGAAGCCGACGATCGAATCCACCGGGCCGAGAGCGAACGCGGCGCGCAGTTCCTGCGTGAAGATTTCGAAGCCGAAGCCGGCGTTTCCGTCGTTGGCGCGGTAGTAAATGTCGGCCTGGGTGAAGTCCGAGTCCTGCGCCTGGTCATACTTCCAGTCCCGGTACGCGGTGACCGAGGAGAGCGTGACCGCGCCGAGATCCCAGTTGAGCTCCGCCGACACGCCCCAGTCCTCGAGCTGCTGCTCGTAGAGCCGGTTGGCGTACCCGAACCGCTGACCGACGGAGCCGCCGCCGCGCTGGACGTTCTGGATGCCGCTGCCGCCGTTGGCCGCGGTGCCGTAGCCGCCGAGCGCCGCAATGGCGTTCGCCTGGCCGGCGAGGAGGCCGGGCTGGAACGGATCCTGCGGAGTTCCGCTCGTGGCGGTGACGCCCACGTTGTTGTTGTTGGACCGCAGCGTCGGATAGCCGTTGAGGACGGTCGGGTTGTAGAGCTTCGAGGCGCAGCAGGTTTCGTCCCGCTCGCTGTAGTCCACGATCACGCGGGCGTCGAAGTTGTTGGTCGGGGCGAACGCCACCTGGCCGCGCACGGTCCAGACGTCGCGGTTGTTCTGTTCGTGGGCGCCCTGGTTGTTCGGGCCCGCCGCGAGCTGCGGGTTGGCGCCCTGCTGGTTCACGTCGATGAAGCCGTCACGCTGGTCGACGGCGGCGAACAGGCGGACGCCCAGCACATCCTGGACGATGGGCAGGTTCACGCTGCCGTCCACGCGCGTGGCGTTGTAGTTGCCGTAGGAGACCGAGCCGTTGGCGCCGTAGTCGCTCAGGTCCGGACCGGCGGTGCGGACGTTGATCAGGCCGGCGGAGGTGTTGCGGCCGAACAGCGTGCCCTGCGGGCCGCGGAGCACTTCGATCTGCGCCACTTCGCCGAGGTCGTTCAGGCCCACGCCGTTGCGGGCCCGGTACACGCCGTCGATGAAGATGCCGACGGCGGACTCAAGGCCCGGGTTCGACCCCTGGGTGCCGATGCCGCGGAGGCGGGCGGTGGCCGATGTCTCGTTCTCGGAGACGTTGAACTGCAGCGACGGCGCCACGGACGTGAGGTCCTGCAGGTCCTTGATGCCGGAATTCTGGATCAGCTCCGCCGTCACGGGCGTCACCGCGATCGGGACGTCCTGCAGCGCGGTTTCGCGCTTCGTGGCGGTGACGATGATTTCGTCGCCCGTGTCCTGGGCTTGGGCCTGGCCATTGGCGGCGATCGCAGCGACGGCCGCAGCCGAGAACAGCCAGAACTTGTTGCGAGACATTCAAACCCTCCCATCGGCGCTTCGCGCCTGCAAACTCTTCGTTGCGTCGTATCGGCCCGTCACGTTGGTTTTTCGTTAACCGTCGAGAGACGCTACGGCGGCGCGCAAATCCCCGAGGATCGACGCGAGTCAGCCGTGTCCTATCCGTTACGCGAGGGGCGGTCGAGGCACCCTCTGGACACGGATTGTTCATCGGAATTCGATGTGGCGCGCAGGCCACACATTTGCGCCCGGAACGCCTGATTGCTCAAACTTCCGGCAGGCGGGCGCGGATCCAGGCGTCCCAGTCCAGGTCTCCCCCCGCCCCGCCGGCGTCGAAGGCCGCTGCGGCTGCGTCCCGCCAGAAGGCGTCCCGCTCGGCCGGCGCCGGGGACGCGCGCGCCACGGCGTCCTGCGCCCGCGCCGCCGCACTCAGGAACCCCGCGTAACTGGCGGGGGCCGCGGCCTCCAGCCGGCGGGCGACTGCCTCACCAAGCCCTGGCGCCAGCCCGGACGCGGAGACGCCGATGGCCACAGGGCCCCAGCTGATCGCCGCGCCGAAGCTCATGCCGGAGGGGTCATTGGGGGCGAGGGTGGTGAAGATGGCGCCCGCCGCCCGGGCGGCGGCCCGGGCGCGGGCGGCGCGCGGCTCCCGCCCCCCCGCCACGACCAGCGCCGCGCCGTCCAGGTCCGTCACACGCCAGCGCCGGCGCAACAGGCGGGCCGACGGGGCCAGCGCCGCCATCGGCCCGGACACGTCCGGGTGGACAACCGTTAACCCCGCCCCCGCATCCAGCAGCCGCCGGGCCACGGGCGCGAGCCCCGCCTCCCCCGAGATCAGCACAGCCGCCCGGCCCACGAGATCGAGAAACAGCGGCAGATGGGGAAACAGACCGGCCATGGCGGCCCATCCTGCCCGATTCCCCCGCGCGGCCGCGCAAACTTTACCCTGCCGGTCGCGCACGACGGCGAATGACGCTTACATAGACGCCATGTCCCGTGCGTCTCCCGCCGCCTTCAATTTCGTCCGCGTCGCCGCGGCCACGCCCGTGGCGCGTCTGGCGGACCCCGCCGCCAACGCCGAGGCCACCCTGGCGCTGGCGCGCGCGTGCGCGGCCGAGGGCGCCCAGGTGGCGCTGTTTCCCGAACTGGGCCTGAGCGGCTACACGCTGGACGATCTCCTCTTCCAGGACGCCCTGCTCGACGAGGTGGAGGCCGCCGTCGCCGCGCTCGCGGCCGGCAGCGCGGGCCTCGACTGCCTGATCGTGGCGGGCGCGCCGCTGCGTTTCGGCGACCGGCTGTTCAACACGGCGGTGGCCGTGAAGGACGGCGCGCTGCTGGGGGTCGTGCCGAAGTCCTACCTGCCGACCTACCGCGAATTCTACGAGAAGCGGCACTTCGCCAGCGGCGTCGGCGTTGTGGGCGAGACCATCGTCGTCGGCGCGCTCGCCGCGCCCTTCGGGACCGACCTCCTCTTCCAGGCGGACTCCGCGCGCGACCTCACCGTGCACATCGAGATCTGCGAGGACCTGTGGGCGCCGTCGCCGCCGAGCGTGGCCGGCGCGCTGGCGGGCGCCAAGATCCTGCTCAACCTGTCGGCGTCGGACGCCGTCATCGGCAAGGCCGCCCACCGCGACACGCTGTGCGCCGTGCAATCGAGCCGGCTCGCCGCCGCGTATGTGTTTTCGGCCGCGGGGCCCGGCGAATCCACCACGGACCTCGCGTGGGACGGACAGGCGACCATCCACGAACTGGGCGAGCGGCTGGCGGCGTCGGACCGCTTCCCGCGCGCGGCCCAGTTCTGCATCGCCGACGTCGATCTCGACCGGCTGCGCCAGGAGCGCATGCGCCTGTCCACCTGGCGCGACGCGCAATCGCACGCGCCCCAGCGTTTCCGCACCGTGCCCTTCGCCTTTGCGCGGCCGAAAAAGAGCCGCACGCTGGCGCGCGCCGTGCCGCGCTATCCCTTCGTGCCGGACGATCCCGTGCGGCTCGATCACGATTGCTATGAGGCCTACAACATCCAGGTGCGCGGCCTCACGCAGCGGCTGGAAGCCACGGGCGTCAAGAAGCTGGTGCTCGGCGTCTCCGGCGGGCTCGATTCCACGCAGGCGCTGATCGTGGCCGCCAACGCGATGGATGCGCTTGGCCTGCCGCGCGCCCACATCCTCGCCTTCACGCTGCCCGGCTTCGCCACGGGCGCCGCCACCAAGGCCAACGCCGCCGCCCTCGCGAAGGCCTTCAACGCGACGTTCGAGGAAATCGACATAAGGCCCGCGGCCAGACAGTTGCTGGACGACATCGGCCATCCCGCCGCCCGCGGCGAGACGGTCTACGACGTCACCTTCGAGAATGTGCAGGCGGGGCTGCGGACGGACTATCTCTTCCGCCTCGCCAACCAGCGCGGCGCGCTTGTCCTGGGCACAGGCGACCTGTCGGAACTGGCGCTTGGCTGGTGCACCTACGGCGTGGGCGACCACATGTCCCACTACAACGTCAACGCCGGCGCGCCGAAGACGCTGATCCAGCATCTCATCCGCTGGAACGCGCGGCGGGGCGCGTTCGGGCCGGAAGCGTCACGCCTCCTGATGGACATCCTGGACACCGAAATCTCGCCCGAGCTGATCCCCGCGGGCGCGGACGGCGCGATGCAGAGCACCGAAGCCGCCATCGGCCCCTACGCGCTGCACGACTTCTTCCTCTACTACGTCCTGCGCTGGGGCTTCCGGCCCGACAAGATCGCCTATCTCGCCGAATGCGCGTGGGGCGACGTTGCGCGGGGCGCCTGGCCCGACGGCTTGCCGGCCGCCGAGCGGCGCGCGTTCACGCGCGCGGAGATCATCCACTGGCTCGGCGTGTTCGCGAAACGCTTCTTCGAGACGAGCCAGTTCAAACGCTCCGCGATGCCCAACGGTCCGAAGATCCTCGCAGGCGGCTCGCTGTCGCCCCGCGGGGACTGGCGTGCGCCTTCGGACGCGAGCGCCCGCGTGTGGCTGGACCAGATCGCGCGGCTGACGTGACGCGCGCGCAAGCGCACGATGAACATCCGTTCAAGCGGCGGTGACGCACATTCAGTCTGCATTCAGCCGCCTTCGGCCAACATTCCAGTCATGCAGGGAAACAACATCCCGCGCCGACACGTTGTTGGAACCGCGAGAGACCCGGAACCGAAGGAGCATCGCTGTGAAACGAGTTCTTGTCGCCGCCCTGACGGCCGTCGCCCTCGCGGCGCCGCTGGCCGCCACCGAGGCTTCGGCCCGCCCACACGACCGCTACGATCGCTACGATCGCTACGATCGCGACTACGACAACCGCGACGATCGCCGCGATGAACGGCGCGCGTATCGCGAAGGCTATCGCGACGGGCGCCACTACGACCGCCGCGCGCACAACGGCTATTACCTCGGCCGCACCTGGTACTACGGGCCGCCGCCGACCGCGTACTACAGCCGCCGCGACTACCGGGCCGACTATCGCGCCTGGCGCCGCGGCGACCGCCTCCCCGCGTACTACCGCGACGCCTACCGTCCGGTGGACTATCGCGCCTACCGGCTGGCCCCGCCTCCGCGCGGCGCGCACTGGGTTCGCGACGATCGCGGCGAGTTCCTCCTCGTGGGCGTGGCGACGGGCGTGATCCTGGGCCTCGCGCTCGCGAACTAACCGGTCGTCCGCCCTACCGCCGCCGCCTCGGGAGAGATCCCGGGGCGGCTGCTCGTTCACAACGCGACGCGCCCATTGCCCGCGCGCACATCCAGCGGCGCATCCAACGCATCGGCCGTGATGGCGGCGATCCCGCCGGCGGCGGTCACCAGCGCGCAGCCCCCCGCCACATCCCAAAGCATGCCGCCCGTTTCGTGGTACGCGTCCGCACGCCCGGCCGCCACGTACGCCAGCGCGCACGCCGCCGAACCGATCATCCGCACCTTCCGCCAGCGCAGGAGCCGCGCCTGCAGCGCGGCCATGGCGTCCGCATCGGTCGCCGCGCGCGCGGGAATGCCGGTCATCAGCACGCCGCGCGCGGGATCGTCCACGGCGGAGACCGCCACGGGCGCATCGTTGCAGGCGGCGCCGACGCCGGCGACGCCGGTGAACGTCTCGCCCAGCGCCGGCAGATGGACCACGCCGACCGTCGGTCGCCCGGCGACGACCAGGGCGATGGAAACCGCCCAGTGCGGAAAGCCCTGCGCGTAGTTCACGCTGCCGTCGAGGGGATCGACCGCCCACACGACATCGCGGTCCGCGCCGCCGACCCAACCGATCTCCTCCGACAGGATCGGATACGGCGATCCTGCCTGCAGCGCGGCCACGATCAGCGCCTCGGCGCCGCGGTCCGCGCGCAGCTTGACCTCGCGCCCCTCCTCGGACTCCACCGCACGCCAGGCCAGCCGCTCGCGCACGAGCGCATCCCCCGCGGCGACGGCGGCTGTGCGGGCCAGCGCGCACAGGCGCTTCAGATCAGCATCGGTCATGCCCGTGTCATAGACCATGCGCCGCAAAAAAGGCGACGCCAAACGCTTGGCGCGGGGACGTGAGTTTGCTTGATTGCGCCGCGCTGGGGTGGGAGACGGACATGGCGAGCCTCGCGACGACCGCGAGCACGACGGCTTTGACCGCGTCGATCGAACGGCGCCTCGGCCTTCGCCGGCGCGCGCGCGCCGACGGGGCCGCCGGCAAGCCCGGCCCCGACGACGCCTCCGACGCGGAAGCCGATATCGCCGCCGCGATCCTCGCCGAACAGGCCCCGTTGTTGGCCGAACGCATCGGCATTGCGCAGCGTCTGGAAACCGTCCTGCGCCGCCATGCGCCGCCATCGACGGATTTTGCGCTGCTCGCCGCCCAGTCGCGCCTGCCGATGGCGCAGATCGAGACCAGACGCCGCAGCGAGCTGACGGCGCTGCGCACGCGCGCCGCGGCGGAGCGTGCGGACGTGGAGACGTTCCGCCGGATCGAGGACCGGGTGTTCGGCGCCAAGCTGCCGGAATCGTCGATCCTCTCCACGGGGCTGCTGGTGGCGCTGATGGCGGTGGAGGCCATCGCGAGCGCGCCGATCTTCGCCAGCGTCAACGAGACGGGGCTGGTGAACGGCTACGTGACCGCCATCGTCATGAGCGCGCTCAACGCCGTCATCGGCTTCCTGGGCGGCTTTTTCGGCGTTCGCTACACCGCCCACGCGCGACCCGGCCCCCGGGCGATGGGTCATGCGGCGGCGGCGCTCTCCGTGGCGTCGGCGGCGGCGTTCAATGTGTTCATGGCGTGGTGGCGCGCCGACGCGGAGGCCGCCGCCAATCCCGGCGACGCCACATCCTGGCTGGGGCTTCTGGCCACCGGCCCCTCGATCACGCTGATCATGTTGGGGGGCATCGTGTTCCTCATGGCGCTCTACGAAGGGGCCACGAAGTTCGGCGAGGCGTATCCCGGCTACGGCAAGTTCGAACGCCACGCACAGGACGCCGAGGCCGATTTCCGCGAAGCGCTGGACGAACTGGCCGAGGAGATGCACGCGGTCGTCGATCCGGTGATCGAGAAGATGAACGCCCGGGTGGACGAGCACCAGGCGGCGGTCGCGCGGATGCTGCACGAGTACGACGTCGCCGCGGGACGCATCGTGGACATCGACGCCAAACTGCGCGCGCTCCAGGCCACGCACCTCGCGCTGGTGACGCTCTACCGCCAGGAAAACGCCGCCCACCGCGCCGATGCGCCGCCCCGCGCGTTCCTCGCGACGCCCGCGCCCCTGCCCCCGGCGCCGGACGTGCTGGAGCCGGCGGGCGTGCTGCTGGAGGAGGCCAAGGCCGCGTTCGCCGCCGCGCAGGCCGCCGCCAACCGCGAGATCGGCGAGCTGATCCGCGCCTTGCAGGAGGCGGGCGACCGCATGGAGGGCCAGCGACCCGAGACGGCGGGCGCATGAGCCGGCGGTGCGCAGCGCGACGGCGGCGCAAGGATCTCCTGGGCCTGCTGCTGATCTTCGCCACGGTGCTGGCGCTGGGTGGCGTCGGCGCGGCGGCGATGCTGCTGCGCACGCCGGCCTTCGACGCCGCAACGCTGTGCCTGACGGCCGGCCCGCCGCCGGCGCACACCCTCATCCTCGTGGACGCCACCGACCGGCTGGACGTCCGCCACCAGCGGCGCCTCAAGGCCGTGGCGCTGGAGGAAGCGGCGCGCCTGCCGCGCTGGGGCCGCCTGACCGTGCTGAGCCTGAGACCGGACGCGGAAAACGCCCCGCGCGAACTCTTCTCCGGCTGCACCGCGGGCGACAGGCTGTCGGCCAATCCCCTGTGGGAGAACGTCCAGACGCTGGAGGCCCTGAAGCGGGAGCGGTTCGACGCGCCGCTGGCCGCCGCCCTCTCCAGCGCCCGCGGCGGGCGCAGCGCCGACGGATCGCCCATCGTGGAGGGGCTCGCCGCGGCGACGGCGGACCCGGCCTTCGCCGGCCCGGGACGGCGCATCGTGCTGGTCAGTGACCTGTTGCAGTTTTCGCCCGGCCGTTTCTCCCTGTACGCCCCCGGCGCAACATGGGCCCGTTACCAGGCGGCCCCCGGCGCCCTGCGGGCCGCGCCGGACCTGACGGACGTCGCGGTGCGGGTGGTGACGCTGGAGCGAAAGGACGAAGGCCCCGCGCAGGCGGTCGCGCGCCAGGATTTCTGGGCCCCCTACTTCGATGAAGCCGGCGCGGCGTCCGTGGCCTGGGACCGCTAGCGCGCCGCGCCCCGGCGTCCGCCCTGTCCACAGCCTGCTCCCGGCTTGAGGCGCGTTGTCCGCGCCTGTCCACGGCGGTTCGCGCCGCGCCTCTGGTCTGAAAAACGACTCACCTTAGCCTTGGGCGTCCAGAAGCGGCCGTGGGCGGCCGGGCATTTCGGAGACGGACCCGTGATCTTTTCCTGGCAGGGCGCGAGCGGCCGCTGGTACGAGTTCGATGTGGCGCGTTCGAAGCGGGCGTGGGAGCCGGTGGGCGGCATCTACATGTTCGTGAAACCGGGCGACTATCCGACGATGGAGGCCGGCGGCCCCATCTGCCTCTACATCGCGCAGACGGCCAGTTTCGCGGAAAGCCTTGCCCGCCATGACGTTTGGGGCGCGGCGCAGGCGCTTGGCGCGGCTGAGATCCATCTGCTGCCCATCGCCGATCCGCGCCGCCGCGCCGAGATCGAGCAGGACATCTACCGCTCCCACACGCCGATCCTCTCGCGCCAGCAGACCAAGGCGACCCCGCCGCCTGCCGTTCCGGGCGCGGCGGCCATCGCCGCACCGCAACCGTTCCGCAGCTTCACGGCGGACTATCGCGCCACCGGCTGAGCCCGGCTTATCAGACCCGAGCGGCTCAGAGCGGCGTCCACTCCTCGTCCGGCGGCAGCGGGGCGAAAATCTCGTCGAGCATGGCGTCGGTGACGCCGGCCAGCGTGGCGGGCGACCATTGGGGCGCGTTGTCCTTGTCGATGATCACTGCCCGCACGCCCTCGAGAAAATCGTGCCGGCGGACGACGCGGGACCCGATCCGGTACTCCATGGCCATCACGTCGGCGAAGGTGGCGCACGCGGCGCCGGCCCGCAGCTGACGCAGCGCCACCTTGAGTGTCTGCGGCGACTTGGCGCGCAGGATGGCCAGCTGCTCGCGCGCCCAGTCGTCGCCGGCCTCCAACGCAGCGAAGATCTCCTCCGCCGTATCGAAGCCGAACAGCGGCGCCAGCATGCCCGGCCGCGCGACGATGGGCGCGCCCCGCGCCTCGCACAGCGCATCGAGGCCGGACCGGATCGCGCTGCGCGGGTCATGGGTGTCTGCGGCGCCGGCGATCTGCGCGCGCGCCGCGCCCAGCAGCTCCGACGGGACGAAGTGCGTGGCGATCCCGGCGGACACGCATGCATCGCCCTTCAGCCGCGCGCCCGTGAGGGCGAGCCAGGTTCCAGCCTCGGGCTCCGGCAGGCGCGGCAGAAACCAGCCGCCGCCCACGTCAGGAAACAGCCCGATGCCGGTTTCGGGCATCGCGAAGGTCGTCGCCTCCGTGGCCACGCGGAACGCGCCATGCACCGAGATGCCGACGCCCCCGCCCATGGTGACGCCGTCGATCAGCGCGACATACGGCTTTGGATAGCTGTGGATGAGGTGATTGAGCCGGTATTCGGCATGGAAGAACCGCCGGGCCTCCACCGCGTCCGCGGCGCCGCTTTCGGCGAGCATTCGGATATCGCCGCCCGCGCAGAAGCCGCGCGTGCCCCCCGCATGGTCCACCAGGACGGCGGTGACGGCGGGATCGTCCCGCCAAGCCAGAAGCGCGTCCGTCATGGCGACGCACATGGGCGTATTCAGCGCGTGAAGCGCGGCCGGCCGGTTGAGCGTAAGGCGCCCGAGACGGCCCTCCACGCGCGCGATGATCTCTGACGTCATCAACCGTCTCTAGCGGCCACGGCGATGGCCGGGAAGTCGCAGAAGACCCCGTCCAGCCCGAGGGCGAGGTGGGCGCGGATTTCGGCGGCGAGATCGCCTTGCCCGGCGGGACTGTCGCCGATGCGCAGGTCCCTCGGGAGGAAGTAGTTCTCCGCGCGGTACGTCCACGCGTGAACGAGGAGCCCCACGGCATGCGCGCGGTCGACGAGATCGGTGGGCGGGCCGGCGGCGCCGTCCGGCGTGCGTGGAACGATGAGCGCCTTCTCCACGCCCACGCCCTGGGCGTAGCGGGCGATGGCGGCGAGCCCCTCCGTCGTGAGCATGTCGCGGTAGCGCACGCCCGGCCGGTCCGCGGGGCCGCCCTCCCCCGACGCAAGCTGCACCAACCTGACGCCCGTCCTGCCCGACAGCCGCTCAAGGTTGCCCACCTCGAAGGACTGGATGAACACGGGCGCCGCCGCCGTCTTGAAGCCCCGCTTTGTCAGCGCCGCCAGCAGCGGCGCATCATGCGACAGGCCCAGCCCATCGAAATAGGCGGGGTGCTTGGTTTCGGGATAGACGCCGACGGGCCTGCCCGCGCCAGCGGCGATATCGAGCGCCTCGTCGAAAGTGAGGATCGGTTCGCCGCCGTCGAACGCCGTGTTGGCCGGGCGAAGCTGCGGCAGGCGCTCCCGGCAGCGCAGGCGCTTCAGCTCCTGCAACGTGAAGTCTTCCGTGAACCAGCCTTCCACCGTGACGCCGTCGATGGTCTTGACGGTTTTGCGCGCCGCGAACTCCGGCCGCTGCGCCACGTCGGTGGTTTCCGAAATCTCGTTCTCGTGGCGGCACACCAGGACCCCGTCCCGGGTGAGGACGAGATCGGGCTCGATGTAGTCCGCCCCCTGGAGGATGGCCCGACGGTAGGCGGACGTCGTGTGCTCGGGGCGTTCCCCGCTGGCGCCGCGATGGGCGATGACGATGGGTCTGGCGGCGGTGCGCATCGGCGCCTCCGGTCTTGTGGCGCAGGCCGCAGCGGCGCCGGCGAGCGCGGTGCGACGGGTGATGGTGAAGGCCGGAGCCCTCGCGTGTGACTTGCCGATCATGGACGCTGGCGTACAGTCGCCGTGTGACAGCGGCAATGCGAGGCGGCATGATCCGGGTGGGCGTCGGCGGCTGGACCTATGAGCCCTGGAAGGACAACTTCTACCCCGCCGGCCTCTCCGCCGCGAAAGAGCTGGGCTTCGCCAGCCGCGCGCTGCGCGCCATCGAGGTCAACGGCACGTTCTATTCCACTTTCAAGCCGCCCACGTTCCGCAAGTGGGCCGGTGAAACGCCCGACGATTTCGTGTTCACGCTCAAGGCCAACCGCTTCGCCGTGAACAGGAAGGTGTTGGGAAGCGCCGCGGAGTCCGTCGAGCGCTTCCTGGGCAGCGGCGTGGAAGAGCTCGGCCCGAAACTGGGGCCCATCCTGTGGCAGCTGGCCGGCACGAAGAAGTTCGACGCCGAGGACATCGCGGCGTTCCTGAAGTTGCTGCCGGCGAAACTCGGCAAGCTGAAGCTGCGCCACGCGCTGGAAGCGCGCCACGAGAGCTTCCGCACGCCCGCGTTCGTGGCGCTCGCGAAGAAGCACAACGTCGCCATCGTCTACGCCGACGACGACAAGTACCCCGCCTTCGCCGACCTCACGGCGGACTTCGTCTACGCGCGCCTGCAGGACACGGACGCGAAGTACAAGAACGGCTACGCGCCGAAAGCGCTGGACCGCTGGGCCGCGGTGGCGAAGGCGTGGGCGGCCGGCGAAGCGCCGCCCGATCTGGCCTACGCCGACAAACCCATAAGCGACGGCAAGGCGCGCGACGTGTTCATCTTCATGATCGCCGGCGCGAAGGAGAAGAACCCGGCCGCGGCGATGGCGCTGCAGGCGCGCGTGGGGTGAGCTAGCCGCCGCTGCGCCGCGGGACTTCAGCGAACACGCAGGGCCTCACCCCTTGCCCAGCTCCCGCGCGATGATCACGCGCATGATCTCGTTCGTCCCTTCCAGGATCTGGTTCACCCTCACGTCGCGGACGATGCGCTCCACCTCGTAGTCGGCGAGGTAGCCGTAGCCGCCGTGGATCTGCAGCGCCTCGTTGGCGACGCGGAAGCCGGCGTCGGTGACGAACCGCTTGGCCATGGCGCAGAACTTCGTGGCCTCCGGATCCTGCGCATCGAGGCGGGCGGCGGCCTCGTAGAGAAACACCCGGGCGGCTTCGAGGTCCGTGGCCATGTCCGCCAGCTTGAACTGCGTGGCCTGGAAATCCCCGATGGGCTGGCCGAACGCGTGACGCTCGCGGGAGTACCGCCATGCGCGCTCGAAGGCGTCCTGCGCGCCGCCGAGGGAGCTGGCGGCGATGTTCAGCCGCCCGCCGTCGAGGCCCATCATGGCGATCTTGAACCCGAAGCCTTCGACGTTGAGCCGGTTCTCCACCGGCACGCGGCAATCCTCGAAGATCACCTGCGCTGTGGGCTGGGCATTCCAACCCATCTTGTCTTCCTGCTTGCCGAACGAGAGGCCGGGCGTCCCCTTCTCGATAACGAGGGTGGAAATGCCCTTCGGCCCCGCCTCCCCCGTGCGCACCATACAGACGTACAGATCGTTCTCCGGCGCGCCGGAGATGAAGGCCTTGGCGCCATTGAGCACGTAGTGGCTGTTGCCGTCCTTGCGCGCGGTGGTGCGCAGGGCGGCCGCGTCGGAGCCGGAGCCCGGCTCCGTCAGCGCGTAACTGGCCATCAGGTCCATCGCCGTGAGGCGCGGCAGCCAGCGCTGGCGCTGCTCTTCGTCGCCGAAGCGGTCGATCATCCACGACGCCATGTTGTGGATCGAGATGAAGGCGGACGTCGCCACGCAGCCGCGCGCGAGCTGTTCGAACACCAGCGCCGCATCCAGCCGCCCCAGCGCGGACCCGCCCACGTCCTCGCGCACATAGATGCCGGCGAAGCCCAGCGACGCCGCCTCCCTGATGACGTCCTTCGGGAAGATGTGGCCGCGGTCCCACGTCCCCGCGTTGGGGCGGAGGCGATCGAACGCGAACTGCCGCGCGGTGTCCTGGATGAGTCGCTGGTCTTCGGAGAGGGCCATGGCGCACCGCTAAGCGTTCCGCTCACCCTCGGCAAGACGGCTCGCCGCGCCCCGAACGGGACGCCCGCCCCCGCCGCCAGCGCGCGGTTTGGGCCGGGCCCGGGAACCTGCTATCTGGCCGCCCGGGGAGGACCGGACCATGCCAGACATCGACGCGCCCGAGCGCGGGAGCGACCCCTTCGCCAACCGCGTGGCGCTGACCATCGCGCTGCTGGCCAGCTTCATCGCCTTCGGCGCGATCAAGAGCGGCAATGTGGCCGAGGCCATGCAGCAGGCGCAGGCGGAGCGGAACAACGGCTGGGCCTGGTACCAGGCGGTGCGCGTGCGCGAGGACATGGCCACCTACGAACTGGCCCACCTCCAGCGGCTGGCCCGCACCGCGCCGCCGGAGGAGGCCGCCCGGCTCGCTCCGGAAATGACGGCGCAGGCCGCGGAGATCGCGCGCATCCGCGCCCGTCTGGAGGAAACCCGCACCCGCGCGCAGGCCGCGGAGGCGGACTACGAGCGCCTCAATCTCCTGGGCGACCACTACGATCTCGCGGATGCGCTCATGGCCATCGCGATCACGCTGATGGCGGTGGCGACGCTTTCGGCGGTGCGCTGGCTCTACTGGTTCGGCCTCATCCCGGCGGTGGGCGGCATCGTGTTCGGCGCGGCGGCGATGGTGAAACGGCCGTTCGACATGCACATGCTGTTCGTCTGGCTGGGCTAGGGCAGCGGCTGACGCGGCGCGTCGTACATCGCGATCTGCTGTGCGCCGAGGCCGTTGGGCAGCAGCGTCCAGAACCGGGCCGGCGCGTTCTGCTGCGTGGCGGCCGCGCCCGCCTCCGGTCCCGTGCCGAAAAACACGTCCCCGCGCAGCGGGCCGCGCCGGATCGCGCCCCCGGTGTCCTGCGCCACCAACAGCCGCCGCAAGCCGTTCTCCGCATCCACCCACAGCACGGCCCCATAGGGGTGGGCGGCGGGGTCCACGGCGATGGAGCCCATCGGCGTCAAGGGAACGCCTTGCGCGCCGCGTGGGCCCGCGGCCGGATCCCCGATCGGCTCCAGCGAGAAGAAGACGTAGCTTGGATCGAGGTTCATCGCTGCCCGCACGCCCTCCGGCGTCTGGCCGGCGAAATAGGCGCACACACCTTCCTTGGTGGCGCTCGCGGCGCCCAGATCGCGCACCTGCGGATAGATCGAGGTCCACCGCCACCCGTTCTGCGCGGCGTACGCCATGCGCATGGACTGGCCATCCTCGAAGCGCACCCGCGCGGAGCCCTGCACCTGCACATCGTAGACGTCACAGGCCCGGGCATAGCCCAGCACGCCCGCGCTCCTGTCGATCTGCGCGCGCGCAGGCAGCGGCGTCACCCGGCGGTCCGGCGTGACGCGTCCCCAGATCGGGGTGCGGAAGCGACGCGTGAGGCGCTCGTCGAGCGCGGCGGCGGCTTCGGCTTCCACGGCGTCCGGCAGGACGGGCGCGAGCGCCTTCATCACGTCCTCCGTGATCGTCCCCACGATGTCCGCGGCGTCGTCGAAGGCGGAGAGGTCGATGCCCACCACGTCGGCGGGGCGCGCCAGGAAGGGCTCGTCGAAGCCGGGCTGCGCCGTGCGGCGCGCTTCCACCACCGGTTCGTAGTAGCCAGTTAGGCGCCGCATCTGATCGGCGCGCGCCACCACCTCGTGGGGCGTGAAGTTGCGTTCGAAGAAGGCCCGCGCATCCGCAGCGCCCGCCGCCTCCGCGCAGACGCTGCGCCAGTCCCCCACCCGGCCGCCATAGGGCGCCGCGCGCCCCAGAGGCATGGCGTCATCCCGCCGGGATTGCGCGGCGCACGACCGACGGAACGCCGCAAGCGCGGCTGCGGGGTCGCCATCGCTCCACCCAGGCAGCGCCGCGAACGAGACGGGCCGCAACGTGAAGGCTGGCCCCTCCGCCGCCGGCGTCGCCACCGGCGAGGGCGGCGAGGGCGGCGTGGATGCGCACGCGGCGGCGAAGAGCGCGGCGGCGAGCACGGTTGTGCGGTTGGACATGACGGGACCTCCGGGACGCGGACGCTTCCGTTGTGAGGCATGCTGGAGGCGCGGCAAAGCCGCCGGCGCAGGTTCCGCCGCCGGCAGGGCGTCCTAGTTGCGCCACACCTGCCGCAACCGCGCGTCGCGTCCGCACCCCTGACGGTACAGGTTGTACCGCACGGCGTTCTTCTTCGCGTAGTCGCGATGGTACTCCTCGGCGGGATAGAAGCGGGCCAGGGGCAACACCTCCGTGACCACCGGCGCGGTGAGCCTGTCGGACGCGATGAGCGCGGCCTTGCTGGCCTCGGCGTCCGCACGCTGGGCGGGCGTTACGAAGATCGCCGAGCGATAACTTGGCCCACGATCACAGAACTGCCCGCCGGCGTCCGTCGGATCGATCAGCCGCCAATAGCGATCCACCAGCTGGCGATAGGTGATCTGGCCGGCATCGAACCGCACGCGGACGGCTTCGTAGTGGCCGGTCGTTTCGGTGATGACGTCCTCATATGTCGGGTTGGGCAGATGGCCGCCAGTGTAGCCGGACAGCACCTCCCTCACGCCTGGGATGGCCTGGAAGTCATGCTCCACGCACCAGAAACAGCCGCCCGCGAAAACCGCCTCCTGGATCTCGCCCTTCGGAGCGGCCTTGGCGACGGGCTGGGACTGCGCCGGCGCGGCGCCGCACGCAGCGAGCAGCAGGGCGAAAAGGACGACGAAGATTTTCATGACCACCCATACGACAGGCGCGACGATCCGGTTTCCGCCACGGCGCCGGTGCGTGGACCGCGCAGGTGTATATACTGTCTTGCGACGCGCGGGTTACAGCGCGAAGGGCAGGATGCGATGACCACCGTTCTCGATTTCGATCCCGACGCGCTGCGCGAAAAGTACCGCGCCGAGCGGGACCGGCGCCTGCGCGCCGATGGCAACGCCCAGTACCGCAACCTCGCCGGGGCGTTCGCGCGGTATCTCGAGGACCCCTACGTTACCCCCGGATTCGCGCGCGCGCCGTTGACCGACGACGTGGAAGTGGTGGTGATCGGCGGCGGCTTCGGCGGCCTCCTGGCGGCGGCCCGCCTCAAGGAAGCGGGCGTCAACGACGTGCGCATCATTGAAAAGGGCGGGGACTTCGGCGGGACCTGGTACTGGAACCGCTATCCGGGCGCGGCCTGCGACGTGGAAAGCTACATCTACCTGCCGCTGCTGGAGGAGATCGGCTACGTCCCCAAGGAGAAATACTCCCGCGCACCGGAAATCCTCGCGCACAGCCGCGCCATCGGCGAGCACTTCGGCCTCTACGACAACGTCTGCTTCCAGACCGAGGTCACCGGACTGCGCTGGGACGACGCGGCCGCGCGCTGGATCGTGCAGACCAACCGGGACGACGCCATGCGCGCCAGGTTCGTGTGCATGGCCAACGGGCCACTGCACCGCCCGAAGCTTCCCGGCATCCCCGGCGTGGAGACGTTCGCGGGCCATTCGTTCCACACAAGCCGGTGGGATTACGGCTACACCGGCGGCGATTCCGACGGCGGGCTCGACGGCCTGAAGGACAAGGTGGTGGGCATCATCGGCACAGGGGCCACCGCCGTTCAGTGCGTGCCGCACCTCGGCGCCGCCGCGAAGCATCTCTACGTGT
The DNA here is from genome assembly GCA_033764865.1 of Hyphomonadaceae bacterium. Classification (GTDB taxonomy): domain Bacteria; phylum Pseudomonadota; class Alphaproteobacteria; order Caulobacterales; family Aquidulcibacteraceae; genus VFBF01. The sequence continues at coordinate 26,424 of JANRIM010000097.1, read as the reverse complement.
TCCAGAGGACGCCCTCCTCCATCGACGTGCGCAACAACCGCCCCACCGATCCGGCCTGGGCGCAGTCTCTCGGGCCCGGCTGGCAGCAGCGCCGGATGGACAACTTCAACACGCTGGTCTCCGGCGGCTACGAGCCCGAAGACCTCGTGGCGGACGGCTGGACGGACATCATCCGCAACCTCCTCCTGATGGCCAACGCCGACAAGCGCGCCATGACGGCCGAGCAGATGGCCGAGATGGCCGAGCTCGCGGACTTCAAGAAAATGGAGCAGATTCGCGCCCGCGTGGACGCCATCGTCCAGGACCGGGCCACCGCCGAGGCGCTCAAGCCGTACTACCGCCAGTTCTGCAAGCGCCCTTGCTTCCACGACGAGTACCTGGCCACGTTCAACCGCCCCAATGTCACGCTGGTGGACACGAAGGGCCGCGGCGTGGAGCACATCACGCCCCGCGGGGTCGTGGTCGACGGCGAGGAATACGCCCTCGATTGCCTCATCTACGGCACGGGTTTTGAAGTCGGCACCGAGTATACGCGCCGCTCCGGTTACGAACTGATCGGCCGCGGCGGGCAGACGCTGACGGAGAAATGGGCCGGCGGCATGCGCACGCTGCATGGGCTGTCCACGCGCGGCTTTCCCAACTGCTTCATCTTCCAGAACGGACAGTCCGGCTTTGCGGTGAATTTCCCGCACATGCTGAACGAGCAGGCGCGCCACGTCGCCTACATCATCCGCCACTGCACGGACCGGCAGGCCCGCACCGTGGAGCCCTCCGAGGCGGGCGAGACGCAATGGGTGGAGACCATCAAGTCGCTCGCGGTGCTGCGTCGCAACTTCCTCGAGGAATGCACGCCCGGCTACTACAACAACGAAGGCCGGCCCGCCGAGCGCAGCGAACAGGACGGGCCCTACGGCGCGGGGCCCATCGCGTTCGTCAAGGTGCTGGAAGCGTGGCGCGCGGCGGATACGCTGGAGGGGATGGACGTGGCCTGAGCCAGTTCAGCGGATGGCGATGGGATTGACCACCATCTGCACCGCGCCCTGAAACCGCGGCTGGCCCAGCACGAAAAAGAACGTCGTGGCGCCATCGGCGGCGAGCTGCCCGGTGTTGACGCTTTCCAGGATGTGCACGCCATGCCGGGCCAGCAACGTCTGGTGGACGACGAACGGCGCATCGGCCTTTTCAAACGGGATCGCCTCCAGGGCCGCAGTGTCGGCGCCGATCGCGACCACGCCCAGCCCCGCGAGATAATCCGCCCCCTCTTTTCCGAGGCCCGGCTGGCGCGCGATGTAGCCGGCGGGATCGGTCGCGGCCACGGCGAGGTAACCGGTGTGGAACAGGACCACGTCGCCCCGCCGGATCGTGACGCGCGCGGCGGCGGCGGCGGCGTCGATCTCGGCCCTGTTGAAGGCCGTACCCGGCGCGACGGGGTTGGCGCGGTAGTGCCTCGTCATGTCCAGCAGCACGCCGCGCGTGGCGATGGGCGGGATGTCGTGCGTGCCGAGCTTCTTCAGGCCTTCGGGCGCGACGAAATCCCTGGCGTGCAGGCCATTGTAGTAGCGGTGATCGATGCCGACGTGGCCCAGGCCGTCGATCTGCGTGCCCACGCCGAGGTAGGTCACGAGAAGATCGTCGTTGGCGGTCACCTGGTTGGGGCCTAGCGCCGCGCCCGTACCGTCGTTGGACTGCGTGATCGTCATCCGCGACCAGCGCGGCGGCCACGCCGGCGTCTGCGGCCCGGTGACCACGCCCAGCGCATACACCTTGCCCAGCCTCACAAGTCCTGCAGCCGCCTTGGCTCCTTCGGCGGAGAGATTGTTGGCGGCGCCGATGGTGTCGTCGGCCCCATACCGGGAGGGGTAGAAGTCCTGCGCCGCCGCCGCCCCTGCCAGGCACACCGCCGCCGCGGCGGCGAGTCCGATCCGTTTCATCATGGCCGTTTCTCCCCGGTGTTTACGGGGGCCGGCCCCGCGCGCCCTCTGGCGGGGCGCGATCGACCTTCGCGCGCCGGGCCCCGATGCGCAACCGGCCCGGATCGCGCGATCCGGGCCGGTCACGGTTCTGGCGCCGGCGGCGTCACCAGCCGCAGGATTGCCCGCGGTTCTGCTCCTCAAGCCACCCCTGGAGCGGCTTGAAGTAATCGGCCACCGCGCTGGCGTCGATCTCGCGCTGGCCCGTGAACGCTTCCAGCGCTTCCGGCCACGGGCGCGAGGCGCCCATCTCCAGCATCGCGTTGAACTTCTCGCCCACGCGTTTGTCGCCGTACAGGCTGCACCGGTGCAACGGGCCGGTCCATCCGGCCTGCTGGCACGCGGCGCGATAGAACTGGAATTGCAGGATGTGGCTGAGGAAGTACCGCATGTACGGCACGTTGGCCGGCACGTGGTACTTGGCGCCGGGATCGAACGCGTCTGCTGGCCGCGCGCCGCCGGGCGGCATGATGCCTTGATACTGCGTCCGCAGTTTCCACCAAGCGTCGTTGTAGGTCTCCGGCGTCGCCTGACCAGAGTACACCTGCCAGCGCCACTTATCGACAAGCAGGCCGAAGGGCATGAACGCCACCTTGTCGAGCGCCATGCGCAGCAGCAGGCCGGTGTCGGCGGAGGCGTCCGGCACGGCGCGGATCAGACCGATCTGGCGCAGGTATTCCGGCGTGATGGACAGCCCCACCATGTCCCCGATGGCTTCATGGAAGCCGTCGTTGGCGCCGTCCTTGAACATGAACGCCTGATCCTTGTAGGCGCGCTGATAGTAGTTGTGGCCCAGTTCATGGTGCACGGTCTGGAAGTCTTCGCCGGTCACCTCGGTGCACATCTTGATGCGGATGTCCTCCTTGTTGTCGAGGTTCCACGCCGAGGCGTGGCACACCACATCGCGCCCCTGCGGCCGCGTGATCATCGAGCGCTCCCAGAACGTCTGGGGCAGCGGCGCAAAGCCCAGCGAACTGAAGAAGGCCTCCCCGGTCTTGACCATCTTGGTGGCGTCGTAACGGTTGGCGCGCAGGCGCTGGGTGAGGTCGAACGCCTGGCGGTCGCCGGCGGGCGCCACCACATCGTAGATGTTGCCCCACTGCTGGGCCCACATGTTGCCAAGGAGATCGGCGCGGATCGGGCCGGTCTTGGCCTGCACCGCATCGCCGTAGCGCGCGTTGAGCTTGGCGCGGGTGTAGCAGTGCACCTGCTTGTAGAGCGGCTCCACCTGGCTCCACAGACGGTCCGTCTCAGCGGCGAAGGCGTCGGCCGGCATGTCATACTTCGAGCGCCACAGCGCGCCCGTATCGGCGTATCCCAGCTCCCTGGAGCCCTCGTTGGCCAGCGTCACGAGCTGGGCGTAGTCGGCGCGCATGGGCGGCGAAATCGAGTGCCAGCCCAGCCACAGCTGTGCGAGGCGGGCGGGATCGCGCGAGGTCGCCATCTGGCGCGTGGCTTCCTGCAGATCGACCTTCTGCGTCCCCACCATGAACGTGCCGGTGGAATAGATTTCCTCCAGCTTCGTGGCGATGTCGGCCATTTGCTGGGCGGCCCCGGCGCGTGCAGGCGCGGGCAACGTGAGGCCGCGCTTCATCAGGTCGAGCTTGCGCGCCACCACCGGATCGAGTCCGTCGAGGGAATAGCCTGCCGCCTCCTTGGCGAGCGCGGACGCTCGCTCCGTGATGCGCGCATTCGCGCGCGCGGCCAGCCAGTTGGTGTCGTAACTGATGTTGGTCTGGCGCATCCAGTCCGCCCGGCCGGCCTCCTCGATGAGGGTCTCAAGCTCGGCTTCGGCGGCGGCCACGAACGCTGCGGCGTCCGGTTTCGCGGGGGCGGCGGCGGCCGGCGCAGGAGCTACGGCGGCGACGGTCTGGGCGGCTTGCGTGGCGCAGGCGGCGATCAGCGCCACGGCGGCTGCGGCGGCCAGCCAGCGCGCCTTCTTCATTGAAAGCATAAGGGTTCCTCCCCATCGGCCGATGGACGGCCACGATGGCGCGAACCCTACGAGGCCTCGGCGAACGATGGCAAGGCGGCGGACGCGGGAGGGGGAACCGGCGGTCCCCGCCTCGGTGGTTCAGGCGGCGGGAACCAGGCGTTCCATGGTGGCGATCAGGCTGGGCAGGTCCACCGGCTTGGTGGCGTAGGCGTCGCACCCCGCTTCCAGGCAACGCGCGCGGTCGCCGTCCATGGCGTGCGCGGTGAGCGCGATGATCGGCGTGCGGGCGACCGCCGCCTGGGCGCGGATGGCCCGCGTGGCCTCAAGACCCGACAGCACAGGCATGCTCACGTCCATCAGGACGATGTCGGGCTTGACCTCGTGTGTCATGGAGACCGCCGCCTGCCCGTCCTGGGCGGCGAAGATGGTGAAGCCGCGCCGCTCGAGCCGCCGGCGCAGCATATCCAGGTTCTCGGGGTTATCCTCGGCGATCAGCACGCGCATGTCCGTCTCCCAGCTAGTCGTCACAGTTCGAGGGTGGAGGCCGATGACGCCGCCCGCGCGATGGCGTCGTTCAGCGCGTCGAAGAGGGCGGCCCGGTCGGCGGGCTTCGTGAAGTGCGCCACGGCGCCACGCGACAGCGCCTCGCGCCGGTCGCCGATGCCCGTCAGCACGATGACGGGCGTTTCCGCCGTGGCGGGATCGGCCCGCAAAGCCTCCAGCACGTCCCAGCCGGACATGTCCGGCAGGCCGATATCGAGCACGATGGCGTCGGGGTTGAGGGCGCGCGCCGCCGCCAGCGCCTCCAGCCCGGTGCGCGCCTCGCACAGCTGGTAGCGTCCCGGCGCCTGGCGACGCAGCAGGTCGCGTGCGCTCGGTTCGTCCTCGATCACAAGCAGCACGCCGGAGGATTCCGGCCGCGCCGGCGCCACCGCCCACGCATCGGCGGCTGCGCCGTCCACCGGCTTCAGGGGCATGGCGATGGTGAAGCGCGAGCCCTCGCCGGGCGCGCTCGCAGCCGTCACGTCGCCGCCCATGGCGCGGGCGAGCCGGCGCGTGATGGCGAGGCCGAGCCCCGTGCCGCCGAAGCGGCGGGTGGTGGAGGCGTCGGCCTGCATGAACGGCTCGAACAGCCGCGCCATCTGCTCGGACGTCATGCCGATGCCGGTGTCGGACACTTCGAATTCGATGGTGGCGGCGCCGGCTGCGTCGGCGCCCGTGCGCACGTCGAGGGTCACCGCGCCGTCGCGGGTGAACTTGGCGGCGTTGGCCAGCAGGTTCGCGAGGCACTGGCGCAGCTTGCCCGCGTCCGCGAGCCCGTGGGGCAGATCGGGCGCGATGTTCACCTGCATCGCGTTGCCGTTCTTTTTGGCGGCCGGCGCCACGAGATCGACCGCCTCCTCGGCCAGCCGGGCGAAGTCCGTCTCGGCCTCCTCGATCTCGACGCGGCCCGCCTCGATCTTGGAGAGGTCGAGGATTTCGTTGATCAGGTTGAGCAGCTGCCGCGCGGCAGCCTGGATGCGGCGCACGTCGTCGCGGCTGCCGGCCTGCTCGGCGGCCGTCAACTCCTCTTCCAGCAGCTCCGCGTAGCCGATCACGGCGTTGAGCGGGGTGCGCAGCTCGTGGCTCATGTTGGCGAGGAACTGGGACTTGGCGATGTTGGCCTCTTCCGCGGCCGCGCGCGCGCTGGAGAGATCGTCGAGCAGCGCCGCCAGCGCCTCGTCGCGGACGCCGATTTCCTCAAGCAGGCCGTCGAGTCGCGCTTCCAGGCTCTCGAAGCGGTCCGTTTGGAGCTCGCCGCCCGCGGGCGGCTCATGGCCGAGACGGCGCAACAGCGCCTGGCGCTGCGTCGCCGCAGCCTCCACGCGCGCCATGGCGCGCAGCAGGTTCTCGTCGGCCCGTTTGCGGGCGGTGATGTCCACCGTGAGGCACAGGAGGCGCTCGATCTCGCCGTTGCGGCCCGGGCGGCCCTCCATGACGTTGCGCACCCAGCGCACCTCGCCGTCAGGGCGCACCAGCCGTGCTTCGAACTCCTGCCGCTCGAACGTCTCGCGCACCAGCCGGGCGTGGTTGCGCAGCATTTCCCGGTCCTCGGGGTGGATCCAGTCGAGCGCGGTGGTGCGCGTGAGATCCTTCGGCACCTCGCGGCCGATGATGTGGGACAGGTTCGGCGAAACCCAAACGGTGTCGCGCGCGTAGTCCGCCTCCCAGGCCGCGCCGTTGGCGAGCGCCAGCGCCAGCGTCGCCCGCTCGATGCCGCGCTCGGCCGCTTTTTCGGCGTCCACCAGCGCGCTCACATCGCCGCCGGTGATGATGACGCCGGCCACCTCCCCCGCGGGATTGCGCCAGGGAACGACGTCCCACGTGATCCATGCCCGCTGCCCGTCTGCGGGACGCACGAAAAAGTCGACGGGGGTATGCGTGCGCTCTCCCGCCAGCGCCTTCCGGTACGCATCGCGCCAGTGCGCGGGCAGCATGGGCATCACGTCGGTAATCACACGCCCCAGCACCGACGGGGCATTGAGCATGAAGCTTTGCCGCCAGGTTTCACTGACCCAGACGAACCGGAGGTCGCGATCGAGCACGGCGCCCGTGCGCCGCGAGGCCTCCACGACCTGCGCCAGGATGGGCGCCAGCGGCGGGCCGTCCTCCGCCGGAGACGCCCCCTCCATGGCGACGCCGGAAGCGAAGCCGTCGGCGCCGACGCCGTCGCACACGATCCGGAGCCGCCGCAGCTTCCCGGCGACATCGCGCACGGTCAGGACGCCGTCGTACCGCTCTCCGCGGGTCAGCGCGGCGCTGAGCGCCGCCCACCCCGCCGCCTCGCCGGGCGAGGCCCGCCCCGCGACGGCGAGGAGCTTGAGAAGAAGGCCGCGCCGGGCGCCGAACAGGACGCTCGCGCCGGGGCCGCCGCTGATGAGGCCGGACCGAGGGTCGTACCGCCAGAACACTGGCCGCAGGCTGGACGCGCGGCGCCGCCGCGCCACACCGGGCGCGCCGCTCGCTCGTTCACGGTCCATTGCAGCCATGCCGGATTCCTGCCCGTCGGGACGCCGGCGCACGGAGCCGCGCGCCACGCCAAGCGCGGACCATAGCCCCCAGTCGTGCCTAAAGAATTGACGCCCAGGACGTTTGCGCCCCGCAGTCAACGAAACCGCAAGGGAAAGGCGCCATAGTCAATTCCATGACCCAGGCCCTTACGAACGACCTCCTCAACGAAGCCCGCTGGCCGCGGGTGCTCGTGGTGGACGACATCGAAGACAACCGCGAGATCCTGCGCCGCCGGCTGATGGCCGCCCGGTTCGAGGTGGAGACCGCGTGCAACGGGCTGGAGTGTCTCGACAAGCTGGCAGTCGCCACGTTCGACGTGGTGCTGCTGGATCACATGATGCCCGGGCTCGACGGGCTGGAGACGCTGGCGGTGATCCGGGCCAAATGGTCGAAAACGGACCTGCCGGTGATCATGGTGACCGCGCGCGACGACGACCCCATGATCGTGAAGGCCTTCGACATGGGCGCCAACGACTTCGTCGCCAAGCCGTTTTCCTTCCCGGTCCTTGCCGCGCGCACGCGCGCGCAGGTGGAAGGCAAGCTCTAGGTCGTCGTTAAAGCCTGTCGCCGCCGAACGCCGCGCGCAGGCGCTCCATCTGGGTGGTGACGTGGTTGGGCGCCGCCTCCCCGGCCAGCGACGCGTACATGGTATCGTCAATGCGCCGCACGCGATCGTACAGCATCTCGCACCGCGCCATGAGGCCCTTGAGGGCATCAGGCAGGTTGGCTGCGCCGCTGAAGGCGGGCAGGTCGGCGCGGTCGCGATCGGTGAACCGGTACTTGTCCTGGCTGGCCTCGCCGAGGGTCATCTCGCCGTCGCGCACCGCCCGCTGGACCAGAAGCCACGACGCCACCTGCATCAGCCGCGTGGTGAGGCGCATGCTCTCCCCCGCGTAGGCCAGCGCCGCCAGGCGATCGAGCCGCTTGGACGCCGCGCGGCCGGGGCCGTCGAGATAGGCGGCGGTTTCCTCCACCAGCACCATCCCCTCGCGAAAGGTGCGTTCGAACACCTCCGAGCGCGCGAAATCGAGGATGCGACGGGTGGCGGCGGCGTCGCTGGCCACGGAAAGGAGGTGGGGATCGGTCATCACGGGAGGGGCGGTGTGCAAGGCGCGGGCCGCGCCTAACCGTCCTTGCTCCCGAACATGGCGTCCGCCGCCGCGCGCTGTTTCTGCTTGGCCGCGATCATCCGCTCGCAGGCCTCAATCTCGGCCTTGAGCGCCTGTATCTTCGCCGTCAGCTCGTCGATGGACATCAGGTCGAGCGTGACCGCGGGGCGGATCAACGGGCTGGCGAGAGGATCGTCGTCGGGCATGCCGTGGCCTCCTGGACCACTCTACCCTAAAGCGGCGTGAACGATGAACCGGAACCGAGAGAGGCTGCGATGACACCGCCCGAGACAATGCGCGCCATCGTCCACGCCCCCGGAGAGCCCTTGCGGGTGGACCACATCCCAACCCCCGCGCCGAAGCCGGGCGACGTGCTGATCAAGGTGTCCGCCGCGGGTGTGAACCGGCCCGACCTCATGCAGCGCGCGGGCTTGTATCCCCCGCCGCCGGGCGCGCCTGCGACCATGGGGCTGGAGGTGTCCGGCGTGGTGGCCGCGGTCGGCGCCGCCGTGACCCGCTGGCGGACCGGGGACCGCGTTACCGCGCTGCTGCCGGGCGGCGGCTACGCGGAATACGCCCTCGCCCCCGAAGGCTCCGTCCTGCCCATCCCGAAGGGCGTCGGCATGGAAGAGGCCGCGGGCCTTCCGGAGACCATCTTCACCGTCTGGGCCAACGTTTTCGAGGCGGGCGGCCTCAGACCGGGGGAGAAACTCCTGGTTCACGGCGGCGCGTCCGGCATCGGCACCGCCGCGATCCAGATGGCGGTCGCCCATGGCGCAGTCGCCTACGCCACCGCCGGCGACGACGAGAAGGTCCGTCTCTGCGAGACGCTGGGCGCCGCCCGCGCCATCAACTACCGGACCGAGGATTTCGAATCCGTCGTGCGGGGTCTGGGCGGCGTGGACGTGATCCTGGACATGGTGGGCGGCCCCTACATCCAGAAGAACATCGACATCCTGCAGGACCAGGGGCGGCTGGTCATGATCGCCTTCCTGCAGGGGCCGACCGCGCCGCTGAACCTGATGCGCCTGCTGCTCAAGCGCCTGACGTTGACGGGGTCCACCCTGCGCTCGCGCCCCGAGGCGGAGAAGGCACGCATCGCTGCGGCGGTGGAAGCGGCCGTATGGCCCTGGATCGAGGCCGGCCAGGTCAGGACGGTGATCGACCGGGTCTACCCGTTCGCGGAGGCCGAAGCCGCCCATGCGCGGATGACGGCCGGCGCCCATGCGGGAAAGATCATCCTGACCCCCTGACGCCCGGCCCGACGTCGGACAGTGCCTGTTCTTGAAACCGATATATCGATACTTTAGATATATCTGATCGCGCCGATGGGGCGCGCGGAGCAAGGACATGTTTGGATCCATGAGAGGACGCCATCACGGTTGGTCAGGCGCCGAAGAGGGCCGGTCGGGCTGGACCGGGCGCAGCGATGGGGACCGCCACGGGCGCGGCGGCGGACGCGGCGGCTGGGGCGGACGGCGCTACTTCGAACACGGCGCGCTGCGCATCATCGCCCTCGCGCTGATCGCGGAAAAACCGCGCAACGGCTACGAGATCATCAAGGCCATCGAGGAAAAGACCGGCGGCGCCTACGCGCCCAGCCCGGGCGTCGTCTACCCGACGCTGAGCCTGCTGGAGGAGCAGGGCCACATCGCCGCCACCGAGGTGGACGGCAAGAAGGCCTGGGCGATCACGCCGGAGGGCCAGGCCGCGCTCGACGCCAACCGCAAGATCGTGGACGCGTTCGAAGCGCGCTTCGCGCCGGATGACGCCGACGCGGAACCCCAGCCGGGCGACGTGCGCCGCGCCGTGCGCCGCCTCATCAACGCGCTGCGCACCCGCTACGCCGACGGAGACCTCGACGCCGCCGCCGTGGCCACGCTGGTGGCGGCGATCAATGCGGCGGCGGACGCGGTGGAGAAGGCGTAGGCCCCCGCCCGCGAAGCGGGTGGTCAATGGGCGCCCGTCTGGCTAGGACGTCGCCATGACCGCCCGCACCGTCGCCGACCTCACGCCCCTGCGCGCCGCCCCCGACCTCGCGGCGCTGGAGACCCTCGAGGAGCGCATGCTGTGGCTGGCGGCGTGGACCATCCACAACGCCAACCACCTGCGCGACAGCCGCGACGGCCTGAAGGTGGGCGGCCACCAGGCCTCCTGCGCCTCCATGACCACGATCATGACGGCGCTGTTCTTTCACGCGCTGCGCCCTCAGGACCGCATCGCGGTGAAGCCGCACGCCTCGCCGCTGTTTCACGCGATCCAGTACATGCTCGGACGCCAGACGCGGGCGCAGCTTGAAGCGTTTCGCGGTCTTGGCGGCGCGCAATCCTACCCCTCGCGCACCAAGGACGGCGACGACGTGGATTTCTCCACAGGCTCCGTGGGCCTCGGCGTGGCGGTGACGGCCTTTGGAAGCCTCGTGCAGGATTACCTCGCCGCGCGCGGCCGCATACCCGAGGAGCGCATGGGCCGCTTCATCGCCACTGTGGGCGACGCGGAGCTGGACGAGGGCAACGTCTACGAAGCCCTCATCGAGGCGTGCAAGCACGACCTGCGCAACATCTGGTGGATCGTCGACTACAATCGCCAGAGCCTCGACGCGGTGACGCCGGACCGGATGTTCGACCGTTTCGACGACATCTTCGCCGCCGCCGGCTGGCGGGTGGAGACGCTCAAGTTCGGACGCCGCCTGCGCGACGCGTTCAAAAAGCCCGGCGGCGCGCAGCTGCGCGAGTGGATCGACGCGTGCCCCAACGATCTTTACGCGGCGCTGTGCTTCGAGGGCGGCGCGGCGTGGCGCGAGCGGCTGGACGGCGACCTGAAAGGCCCGGCGCAGAAGCTGCTCGACGGCTATGACGACGCGGGCCTTGCGCGCTTGATGACGAGCCTCGGCGGCCACTGTCTGGAGACCATGATCGACGCGTTCGACCGCGCGGCCTCCTCCGAAACGCCCATCTTCATGCTGGCCTATACGGTGAAGGGCTGGCGCCTGCCCTTCCAGGGCCACAAGGACAACCATTCCGGCCTCATGAATCCCACCCAGATGGCCGCCTTCCGCGAGAAGATGGCAGTGCCCGAGGGGCGGGAATGGGAGCCGTTCGCGGGCCTGCCCATCGAGGTGGAGACGCGCTGCAAGGCGGCCCTCGCCCGCGCGCCCTGGGCGAAGGACGTCAACCGCCGCTTCGAGGCGCAACGCATCCCAGTGCCGCCGCGAGGCGCATTTCCCACCGTCGACGACGCGGAGATTTCCACGCAGGCGGCGTTCGGCAAGATCATCAACGAGATCGCGCGCGACGGCGGCGCCTTCGCGGACGCTATCGTCACCACATCGCCGGATGTGTCGGTGTCCACCAACCTCGGCGGCTGGGTGAACCGGCGCGGGCTGTTCGGCCGCGTTCACGACGAAGACGTCTTCCGCAAACGCAAGATCGCCAGCGCGCAGATCTGGATGGAGCGTCCCGACGGCCAGCACGTCGAGCTGGGCATCGCGGAGAACAACCTGTTCCTGAATCTCGCCGCTTTCGGGCTGTCTGCGCCGCTGTTCGGGGAGCGCCTGTTGCCCATCGGCACGCTCTATGATCCGTTCATCGCCCGCGGCCTCGATGCGCTGAACTACGCCTGCTACCAGGACGCGCGCTTCATTCTCGTCGCCACACCGTCGGGCGTGACGCTGGGCCCCGAGGGCGGGGCTCACCAGTCCATCGGGTCGCCGTTGATCGGCATGGGCCAGCCCGGGCTGACGGCCTGGGAGCCCGCGTTCGCCGATGAACTCGCCCTGCTGTTGCACCATGCCTTCGGCCACATGCAGGCTGACGAGGGCGAGAGCGCGTACTTCCGGCTCTCCACCCGAGCATTGCGGCAACCGGCGCGTGACGGCGACGCGTGGGAAGCGGATGCGTTGCTCGGCGCCTATTGGCTGAAACCGCCGCAAGACGGCGCCGATCTCGCCATCGCTTATCAGGGCGCGCTGGCGCCGGAAGCGTTGGAGGCGCACGCCCTGCTGCTGGAGGATCACCCCGGCGCGGGGCTGCTGGCCGTCACGAGCGCGGACCTGCTGCATCGAGGCTGGACGGCGGCGGGACGAAAACGGTGGGCGCACAAGAGCGCCGACCTCCGGTCCGCATCCCGGCAAGGGGAAAGCGAGCCTCAGGTCCGCGCTCCCGACAGCCACATCGCCGCGCTTCTCGCCACCCTTTCCCGCGACGCCGGCATCGTGACGCTGATCGACGGGTCACCCTCTGCGCTGTCGTGGCTGGGCGGCGTGCGCGGCCATCGCGTGCGCGCGCTGGGCGTAGAGACCTTCGGGCAGACCGGCGATCTGCCCGATCTCTACCGCACCTACCGGCTCGACGCCGACGCCATACTCGACGCCGCCGCCGATCTCGCGCTGGACTGAACCCTTGAACATGGCCTTCCTCCAACGCCTCGTGACGGACATGGGCCCCGCCGAATGGTTGGCCTTCGTCTCCGCCATCGCCGCCGCCTGGTCGTTCCTGCTGAACCGGGCCACGGTGAAGCGCCAGGAGATCATGCAGCTTGAATCCCTCCGCGCGCAGCGCAACAGCGACCTTCTCGACTGGGCCAGCGAGACCATCGAGCGTCTGGCGGACGCGCATGCGCTGGTGCGCGAGCGCCGCGACGGGCTGATGTCCGACGAGGAGTTCCTGCGCCGGCGCAGCGACATGCGCGCGCGCCTGTCGGCGTCGCTGGATCGCGGTCGCCTCTTCTTTCCCAACGCGCCGGTCGAGAATGTCGATGAATCGGGCAAGGAGCAGGCCTTCCGCGGCAAGCGGAGACCGGCGCTCGACGCATTGACCCGCGCCTACCGCGTCGTAAGCGACATGGGCAAGGACCCGGCCTTCGATCTCTCCGAGGGCGTCCGGCGCATCGTGACGGAGAAGCGGCTGTTCGTTTCGGAGGTGTTCGCCGATATCGACCCGCGCCGCCGTCGCGACGTGCTCTCCAAGCTCGAACGCTAGCGCCGTGCGGCCTCGACCTGCAACGCCAGCGCACGGCGTTGGCGGCGCGCCTTCGCCTGAGCGGTGAGCCAAGCGCGCACAGGCTGGTCGTACAACCGGCTGAGCAGGAACGCCGCGACCGAAACGCCGATCACGAACAGCACCGACCAGACCGCCTGCGGCATCCCCAGCGCCTTGCCCACGAACCCGGCGGCGAAGATCAGCGGATAGTGGATGACGTAAACGGGATAGGAAATCTCGCCGAGCACGGAGGACGCCCCCGCCATGGACGCCGGCGGACGCAGCATGGCGCCGGCGGCGATGATCGCCGGGCACAGCAGAAGGATGACGATCAGGTCGTACGCCAGCACGTAGGGGCTCGCCACCGGCCACGTCAGCACCACCACCAACAGCACGATCGGCGCGAACGCCCACCACGTCTGGCGGATGCCGTCCGCCGGCAGAAAGCGAAACAGCAGGACGCCGATGGTGAACGAATAGAAGATGCGGCACAGGCCGCCGGTGGCCGTCGCCCAGGTGGAGCCCACCTCCAGGTGCCCAAGCGCCACGCCGTGCGCGACGAGCGCCGCGCCAGCCACGATGGCCACGCACACCAGCATTCCCGTGCCGAGGCGCGGCGCGAGAAAACCGTAGAAGACATAGGCGATCATCTCGAACAGCAGCGACCAGTGCGGGCCGTTGAGGGGGTAGAAGTCCTCCGGCGCGCTGGGGGCGGGCAGCATGAACGCGCCGAACACCAGCCCCTCCACCGCCACGTTGAGCGCGGGGGCGTCTTCGTCGCCCGTGACCAGCCACAGACCCACCAGCGCTGCGCCCAGCAGCAGGCCCACCAGATACGTGGGATAAAGACGGATCACCCGGGCCTGCATGAAGCTCAGGAACGGCAGGCCTTTGCGCAGCCTGTCCTCATAGGTCATCGCGATCACGAGACCGCTCAGCACGAAGAAGAAATCGAGGCCCACGTAGGCGTTCGACAGTAGGTCGAACGGCAGGAAGTTGAGGTGGAAGACCACGACAAGCAGCGTGCCGACGCCCCGCAGGGCGTCGAGGGTCTCCAGTCGCGCGGCCACACCGCCGTTCATGTTCAGTCCTCGCGCCCTGAGGAAGGCGCAGGAGCCGTGCAGGAGACGGGCCACGGCGCATCGGGCGGCGCGCCTTGCCCTCCAGAGGGGAAAAGCGGTGCAATCCGGCACACGAAGGGGGGTTCTGCCCGGCTTGCGGCCCCGCGGTCGGACCCCGGGGCCGACTTAAGTCATCTGGTAAGGAATCGGTCTATTGACGCTCACATGACAGTTTTGCGCATCCTTGGGATCGACCCCGGCCTTAACCGGTGCGGCTGGGGCATCATCCTGTCCGACGGCCCCCGCCTCTCCCACATCGCGCACGGCGTGGTCCGCCCGAAGGCGGACTGGCCCATGGGCAAGCGCCTCTCGGCGATCCTCGACGGCCTTGAAGGCGTGATCGATCAGCACGATCCCCACGAGGCGGCGGTGGAGGAAACCTACGTCAACGTCGCCAACCCCAAATCCGCACTGGCACTGGGCCAGGCGCGCGGCGCAGCGCTGATCGCGCCCGCGCGGCACGGCCTCACCATCGGCGAATACGCCCCGGCGGAAATCAAGAAGGCGCTGGTGGGCAACGGTCAGGCGGAGAAGGAGCAGGTGGCCTTCATGGTGCGCAGGCTGATGCCCGCCGCCGGCAACGTGGCCGCCGACGCCGCCGACGCGCTGGCGGTGGCCATCTGCCACGCCGCGCACGGCGGTCATCGCAAGAAGCTCGGCGGCGCGGCGTGACGGGCGCCCATCCATGATCGGCGCGTTGCGCGGCGTCGTCTCCGCCATCGGCGAGGACGCCTGCCTGATCGACGTCAACGGCGTAGGCTATGTGGTGCAGGCCGGCTCGCGCACGCTGGCGCGGCTCACCGTGGGCGAGGCGACCACGCTTTCCATCGAGACCCACGTCCGCGAGGACGCCATCAAGCTTTACGGCTTCGCGAGCGAAGAAGAGCGCGGATGGTTCGTGCATCTGCAATCGGTGCAGAGCGTGGGGGCGCGGGTGGCGCTGTCGATCCTCGACACGCTGACCGTCACCGAGATCGCCGACGCGGTGGCGTTGCAGGACAAGGCCAGTTTCGCCCGCGCCAGCGGCGTGGGTCCCAAGCTCGCCACCCGCATCGCCGTGGAACTGGCCGGAAAATCGCCTGCGCGCGGTTTTCTCGCGCATGCGCCCGCAGCGGCGCCGGGCAGGCCTGTGCTGGTGTCCGGCGTGGCCGGCGCCCGCGGCGATGCGGTGAGCGCGCTCGTCAACCTCGGCATCGACCAGACCGCCGCGGCCCGCGCCGTCGCCACCGCCGCCAAGGGCCTCGACGCCGACGTCGCCACGCCGGACCTGATCCGCGCGGCGCTGAAGGAAGTGCGCGGCTAGTCACTCCGCGAAGCGGTGGCGCCCGTGTCGCGACGGGCGGCGCGCCCGTCATTGACGGGTGGCCGCCAAGCGTTTCCTCGCTATCCGCCCTGCCCGCGCGAGGGCTTGGACTTCTTGCGCATCGGCGGGCTGTTTCCGCCCATCTTCTTCGCGCCCATCTTCTGGGACCCGAAAGGCTTCCGCGCCCGCGGCGGCTTGGACGGGCCATCCCCGGCGGGCGCCGCGCCCGAATTCGGCGCGCCGGGCTTGCGCATGCCGGACGCGTGCACCCTTGGTTTGGCGGAGAAGGGTTTGGCGTGCTCGCGCTTGGGCTTGCGCGCGGGGTCGCGCACGGCGTCGCGGGGGTTGTCGTCGATCATGTCGTTCTCGTCCGCCGCTTCGGGACGCCATGCCGGGCGGCCCTCGCTGCGCGGCGGGCGTGGACGCGACGGCGGGCGTTCCGAACGACCGGCGGGCCGCGCCATGGCGTCGTCCATCGGCTCGATGCGCACTTCGGGATCGTCCGCGCGGCGCAGCGCCGCCATGAAGCGCCCTGCCACGGGCTCCGCGATCTCCACCATCGTCTCGCGCTCGAAGATGCGGATCGCCCCGATCTCGCGCTTGGTGACGTGGCCAAGGCGGCAGATCAGCGGGATGAGCCAGCGGGGATCGGCGTTGTTGAACCGGCCGGCGTTCATGCGGAAGCGCACCATCGGGACGCCGTCGCCGAACCGGTCGCCGCGCTCGCCGCGGGCGGGCCGCTCCACCTGCATCGGGGCGGTGTCGATCAGGTCCTCGGGCGCCGGCAGCTGCTCGCGGTAGAACCGCGCGAACGCCGAGGCGATGCGCTCCGGGGTGTGCGCGGCAGTGAGCGCGCGGGCGATGATCTGGTCGTCGTCGCTCAGCTCCGCATCGAAGATGGGGCTTTTCACCAGCCGCTCCACGTCGCGCGCGCGGATCTCCTCCGGCGTGGGCGGGTCGGTCCAGATGGCGTCGACGCGCGCGTGATCGAGCAGCCGCTCGGCCTGGCGGCGGCGCGTGTGCGGCGCAAGCAGCACCGACAGGCCCTTGCGGCCGGCGCGGCCCGTGCGTCCGCTGCGATGGAGCAGCGTATCGCGGTTCACCGGCAGGTCGGCGTGGATCACAAGGCCCAGATCGGGCAGATCGAGGCCGCGCGCCGCCACGTCCGTGGCCACGCACACTTTCGAGCGGCCGTCGCGCAGGGATTGCAGCGCATGGTTGCGCTCGTTCTGGCTGAACTCCCCGGAGAGCGCCACCGCCGCAAAGCCGCGCTCCAGCAGCGCCGCGTGCAGCCGTTTCACGCCCTCCCGCGTGCCGCAGAACACAAGCGCTGCGCCAACGTCGTGGTAGCGTAGCAGGTTGACGACCGCGTGCTCCACGTCGTTGGGCGCGGTGCGCACGGCGTGATACTCGATATCGGCGTGGGGCTGGTTGCGCGCGACGGTGTCGATGCGCTGCGCGTCCCGCTGGAAGCGCTTGGCGAGAGCGGCGATTTCCTTCGGGATGGTGGCGGAGAACAGCAGCGTGCGCCGGTCTTCCGGCATCGCCTCCAGCATGAACTGGAGGTCTTCGCGGAAGCCGAGATCGAGCATCTCGTCGGCCTCGTCGAGCACGACCACGCGCAACGACGACACATCCAGCGCGCCCCGCTCCAGGTGATCGCGCAGGCGGCCCGGCGTGCCGACGACGATGTGGGCGCCGCCGTTGAGCTGGCGCGCCTCGCGCCGCGCGTCCATGCCGCCGACGCACGAGATCACCCGCGCGCCGGTTTCGGCGTAGAGCCATTCCAGCTCCCGGCACACCTGCTGGGCGAGCTCCCGCGTGGGGGCGATGATGAGGGCGAGCGGCCGCCCGGCGGCGTCGAAACGCGCGGCCTCCCCCAGCAGCGTGGCGGCGATGGCCAGCCCGAACGCCACCGTCTTGCCGGAGCCAGTCTGGGCCGACACCAGGAGGTCGCCGGCGCCGGCGGCCTCCAGCACTGCCGCCTGCACGGGTGTGGGGTCGAGGTACTGGCGGGCGGCGAGCGCCTGGGCCAGGGCGGGATGGACGGCGGGAAACGGCATGGGGGTCTCAACGAGCCTTTTGGGGCTCTGGCGATGCGGTCTGGCGTGGGAGGGGCGGCCCGGAGGCTGGGTGTGGGACTGCTTATACACGGATCGGGCCGAAACGCAGTGCGGCCGATGGGATGCGGCGCAAGTTGGTGCGCGGGGCCGCGAACCACCTTAGAACGATTTGGGAACCCAGTCGGCTCAGAATGAGGCCCATGCCCGAGTCACGCCTCCTCTCCGCCCAGCGCCAGCCCGGCGAACCGGCCGACCGCGCCCTGCGCCCCACCGGCTTCGACGAGTTCACCGGCCAGCCCAAGGCCAAGGCCAACCTGAAGGTGTTCGTGGAGGCCGCCCGCGGCCGCGACGAGGCGATGGACCACACGCTGCTGTTCGGCCCCCCCGGCCTCGGCAAGACGACGCTGGCGCAGATCATCGCGCGCGAACTGGGCGTGGGCTTCCGCGCCACCTCCGGTCCCGTGATCGCCAAGGCCGGCGACCTCGCGGCCCTGCTCACCAACCTTGAGCCGCGCGACGTGCTGTTCATCGACGAGATCCATCGTCTCGCCCCCGCCGTGGAGGAAATCCTCTACCCGGCGATGGAGGACTACCACCTCGATCTCATCATCGGCGACGGCCCCTCCGCGCGCAGCGTGCGCATTGACCTCGCGCCGTTCACGCTGGTGGGCGCCACGACGCGGGCCGGCCTTCTCGGCAATCCCCTGCGCGACCGCTTCGGCATCCCCGTGCGGCTGGAATTCTACGATGCCGAGGAGCTGTGCGGCATCGTGGTGCGCGCCGGCGAGAAGCTCGCCGCGCCGATGACGCGGGACGGCGCCTTCGAGATCGCCAAGCGCGCCCGCGGCACGCCGCGCGTGGCCGTGCGCCTGCTGCGCCGCGTGCGGGATTTCGCGCACGCGGCCGGCGAAGAGATCACCGCAAGCGTGGCCGACAAGGCGCTCGCGCGGCTGGAAGTGGACTCCGACGGCCTCGACACGCTGGACCGCCGCTACCTCGTGGCGCTGGTGGACAACTACGGCGGCGGGCCCGTGGGCGTGGAGACGCTGGCCGCCGCCATCGCCGAAGCGCGCGACGCCATCGAGGACGTGATCGAGCCGTACCTGATGCAGCAGGGCTTCATCCTGCGCACCCCGCGCGGCCGCTGCGCCGCGCCCAAGGCCTACGAGCGGCTGGGCCGCAAGGCGCCGCCGAAGCCGGTGGAGCAGGTGGGGCTGTTCGAGGAGGAGTGAGCGCGGACTAGCCGCCCCACCGCCCCGTCTCCTCCTCCCAGTGCCGGCGGCACAGCGAGACGTAGATCGATTTCTCGATGCGGATCCGGTCGCCGCTGAGCGCCGCGCCGCCGCCTTCGTCGCGCCGCAGCACCATCGTCGCCTTCGCACCGCAATGGCAGATGGTGCGCACCTCGCGCAGCTCGTCGGCGATGGCCAGCAGCGTGGCGGCGCCGGGGAAGAGATCGCCGCGGAAATCCGTGCGCAGGCCGTACGTCATCACCGGCACGCCGAGGCGGTCCACCACGCGGGCGAGCTGCCAGACCTGATCGGGCGTGAGGAACTGCGCCTCGTCCACGAACACGCAGTGCACCGGCCCGTCCCGCAGCGCGGCCGTCACCCGGGCGAAGAGATCGTCCCCGTCGGTGAAGAGGTCGGCGTCGCTGGCCACGCCGAGGCGCGATGAAATGGCGCCGGCGGGATCATGGGCGTAGAGCGCGGAGGTCAGCAGCAGGGTGCGCATGCCGCGCTCGCGGTAATTGTGCGAGGCCTGCAGCAGCAGCGTCGACTTGCCGGCGTTCATCGCCGCGTAGGAGAAATAGAGCTTCGCCACGAACCCTCGCGGTGCTGGGCCTCATGATGCCTGGCCTCATGCCGCGGTGGCGGCGGCCTCGTCGTCGAACTCCGCCACGAAATGCCCCGGCGCCACCTGCAGCAGCTTGGGCCGGTACTGCTCGGCCTGCGGATCGTCCACCACCTTCGACTTCAGGAAACGCAGGCTGGCGCGGGAATCGAGCGGCGACGGCAGATCTCCCGCAAGGCGGATGCGCGGGCGATGGCGCGCGACGCGGGGATCGGGCGTGGGCGCCGCCGACAGGAGGGCCTTGGTGTAGGGGTGGCGCGGATCGGCGAAGATGTCGGCGGTGACGCCCAGCTCCACCACGCGCCCCAGATAAAGCACCAGCACCCGGTGGCTCACCTCGCGCACCACCGCGAGATCGTGGCTGATGAACAGCATCGCGAGGCCGAACTGCTTCTGCAGCCGGATCAACAGCCGCACGATCTGCGCCTGGATGGAGACATCGAGCGCCGACACGGCCTCGTCGCACACCACGAGCTTAGGCTTCATCACCATCGCACGCGCGATGCCAACCCGCTGGTTCTGCCCGCCTGACAGCTCGTGCGGATAGCGGTTGATCAGCGTGGGATCGAGGCCGACCAGCGCCATCATTTCCCGCGAGCGATCCTCCCGCTGCTGGCGGCTGAGCGCAGGCTCGAACGCAATGAGCGGCTCGGCGATGGAGGAGCCCACGGTCATGCGCAGGTCGAGACTGGCGAGCGGGTCCTGGAAGACGATCTGCAGATCCTTGCGCGCGTCGCGGATCTGCTTGCGCTCCGCCTCCGTGAGGCCGCGGCCGAGGAACGTCACGTTGCCCGCCGTCACCGGCACGAGCTGCATCACCGCGCGCGCGAGCGTGGACTTGCCGCAGCCGCTCTCGCCCACGATCCCCAGCGTCTCGCCAGGCTTGAGGTCGAGATCGACGCCGTCGACGGCGCGCAGCTTGCGCGGCTTCGCGAAAAGGCCGTCCCCGGCGACGTTGTAGTAGACCTTCAGATCCCGCGCCGTGAGGATGGGCGCCACGTCCGCGCCGGGCACGGGGCCGAGTGATTCCGCCGCCGTGTGGCGCTGTACGCCGTCCACCCGCGGCACCGCCTCCAGCAGGGCTTTGGTGTAGGCCTCACGCGGATTGTCGAACAGCGCCTCCACGCCGTTCGTCTCCACGATCTCGCCCTTGCGCATCACGATGACGCGCTCGGCCATCTGGGCGATCACGCCCATGTCGTGCGTCACGAGCGCCACCGCGGTTCCCGTTTCGGCGATCAGGTCGCGCAGCAGATCGAGCACCTGCGCCTGCACCGTGGCGTCGAGGGCGGTGGTGGGCTCGTCCGCGATCAGCAGCTCGGGCCCCGTCATCATCGCCATCGCCAGCATCACGCGCTGGCGCATGCCGCCGGACAGCTCATGCGGGAACTGCTGCAACCGCCGCCCCGCCTCCGGGATGCGCACGCGCTCAAGCCAGTCGCGACACTTGGCGAGGGCGGCCTCGCCGTCGAGATTGAAGTGGTGCGCCAGCACCTCCGCCATCTGGTCGCCCACGCGCATGTGCGGGGTGAGCGCGGTGAGCGGATCCTGGAACACCATCGAGACGCGCCGCCCGCGCAGGCGGTTGAGGTCCCGGCGCGCCATGCCGAGGATTTCGGCGCCGTCGAACCGGACCGAACCGGTGGCGCGCCCGTTGGCCGGCAGCAGCCCGAAGGCGGCGAGGAACGTCTGGCTCTTGCCCGATCCCGATTCCCCCACGACGCCAAGGCACTCCCCGCGCGCGATGGACAGGCTGATGGAGCGCACGGCGTGGACGGTTCCGTCGTTGGTGTCGAACAGGACGGAGAGGTCCTTGATGTCGAGGAGCGGTGCAGCGGCGGGAACGGCGTCGGTCATGGGGCGCAAGACTAGCGGGCTTCGCGCCGGTGTCCATGCGGCCGCCGCCGGCGGGCGGCCTGTCGCGGATGCCGCGCCTAGGTCTTGCCCGCCCGCACGACGACCACGGCGGCGATCGACAGCAGCAGGATGGCCCCCGCTTCGAACACGATGTTCTCCGGGGCCATGTCCTTGCCCTGCAGGACGATCAGGCGCGCCAGCGCCGTGATGGCGATGAAGATGGGATAGACG
This sequence comes from Hyphomonadaceae bacterium, assembly GCA_033764865.1. GTDB lineage: Bacteria > Pseudomonadota > Alphaproteobacteria > Caulobacterales > Aquidulcibacteraceae > VFBF01. The sequence continues at coordinate 4,950 of JANRIM010000097.1, read as the reverse complement.
AACGGCGACCCCCGCCGCTCGTAGAACACCGCGATCATGCCGATGACCTCAAGGTAGAGAAACATCAGCAGGATATCCGCCAGCGACACTTCCCGCGCGACGTAGACCCGCCACAGCTCCATGCCGGCCGCGGTCATCGTCAGCGCGGCGATGACGACCGGAAGGGCGCGCTCCACGAACGTGAAGCCCCGCATCGCCATGATCCGTTGGGGGCGCGCATTCGCTGAGGACTGCTGGTCGGAGACGTCGCCGTCGGGGCCGGGAGGTGAACTCATGGGCCGACGCTGCTTGAGGGGCCGGCGCCGGTCAAGGCGGCGCGCCCCGATCCAGCCGCGGCGTCCGCCGCGCGGCGCTCAACTGCGCCAGCGCAGCGTCGTCGGCTCGATGGGGTTCACGAATGCGCGCCCCTCGGCGCGGCTGGCCGCCCACTCCTTCTTGAGCTTGAGGTACCATTTGGCCTGGACGTCGATGTCGTCGATCCACAGCATGCCGGGGCGGTACTTCAGGCCCTCGTTCTGGAGGTTCACCATGGCGCCGTCCTGGTCGAGGAATTCGCCCGCCATGGCCGGCGCGATGGGCAGCGCGAGATTGAGCAGCGGCGCGCCCGTCCAGTACGTGAGCTGCGTGATGCGGGTGGACGCGTCGTCTATCGGGGTAAGGCACGTGAGCGTCACGAACCGCGCGCCCTTGCCGTTCTCCACCACTTCCCAGCGATAGCCGGGCAGGTCGAACAGGATCTCCGTCGTCACGTCGCCGCCGAACACCGCCCGGTACATCAGCGAATTGCCAGACGGGGCATGCCGGACGATCTCCCAGCCCCGGTGGCGTGGCGCGAAGGCCTTCTCCTTGACGCGGAATCCCGCCGAAGGCGGGCGCCACCACCATTGCGAATGCACGAACGGCACGTGCGCGGGATCCATCAGCCCCACCACCGCATTGTCCATCATCGCCGCGAACACGCGGGTGACGACGAACTTGGGCTTCGCCGGCAGAGGGCCGAAATCGGGTGGCGCGACGGAGGCGGTCGTGGCGCGGGCGTCGGCGCCGATGAAGACGAACACCGCCCCGTTGGCCTCGTGCACCGGAAAGCTGCGCACGCGGATGCGCGTGGTCTCGTAGGACTGGCCCGGCGTCAGCGACGGCATGTGCCGGCATACCCCGTCGCGCGCGCCGAAGCGCCAGCCGTGGTAGGGACACTCGATCGTCGGCTCGCCGTCCGTGTCGCGCTGGCGGCCGGCCGAGAGCGGCACGGCGCGGTGCGGGCAGATGTCGCGCAGCGCAAAGGCGCGCCCGTCCGCGGTGCGCCCCAGCAACACGGGCTCGCCCAGCATCTCGCGCCGGAACTGCGCGCCGCGCTTCACCTCCGCGGAGGTCGCCGCGAAGTACCAGAGGTCCGTCAGGTGGTCGGTCATGCGCTCACTGCGCGCGCACGGTGACCGTGAAGGTGCGCGTGGGCGGCTCTCCGTCCTCCCAGGGTCGCCGCTGGCCGAGTTTCAGCACGCCTTCGCCCGGGCCGGCGGCCGTGAACACGAACACCTCCCAGTGATTGCCGCCGGTGAAGCCCGGCTGCGCCTGCGCGGTGGACGTCGCCCCGCCCAGCTCCTGCGGGGCCGACAGGAACGCCGGCCTGTGATCCACCTGCCAGACGTACCCGGCCGTGGGCACGCCGACGAGCTCCACCGCGAAGCGGCCGCCCACGGGCACGGCGATGGTCTCGCCGTCGTCGTCGGCGGTGACCCGCACGGGGACGTCGGCGGGGGTGGGCGCGGGCACGGCTTTGTTCATGGCGGGGGGCTTTGCCTCCGGGGACGGAGCGACCTCGGCGACGGGGGCGCAGGCCGCCAGCGCGGCCGCGATCGCTGCTGCCAGGATGCGGTGCATGGCGCGGTCTCCTGCTGGATGGCGCCTCACCCGCCGGCGCCGGCGGTGAGGAGGTGGATATAGCCGCGGATCATCCGCTCCACATTGGCCACCGAAAGCTTTTCGTTGACGCCATGGATGCCGGCGATCTCGTCGTCGCTGAGCACCGCGGGCGTGAACCGGTAGACGTTGTCGGCCACCGCCGCGTAGTGGCGGCTGTCGGTGGCGCCCAGCACCAGCGTGGGGGCCACCGGCGCGCCGCCGCCTGCTGCGCCCGCCACCGCGGCAATGAGCGCGTAGCTGTCGGAGGTGGTGGAGGACACCGGGCTCGCCTCGTTTGGCGGGGACGCCCAGTCGACAGTCACGCCCGGGATCCCCCGGACGGCCGCCTGCGCGCTCTCCAGGATGCGCGCGCTCGTATCGCGCGGATGCAGGCGGAAGTTGATCAGCGCCGTGGCACGGCCGGGCAGGACGTTTTCCTTGACGCTGCCCTCCAGCATCGTCGGCGCCACCGTGGTGCGCAGCAGCGCCGCCGCGCGCGGATCGGCCCCCAGCTGCTGGTTGATCACCGGCGAGAACAGCCACTCGTTGGCCGCCGCCGCGCGGATGGTCAGCGGCAGCTGCGGACTAAGGGCGCGGATCATGTCGATGGCCGGCCCCCCCTCCAGCTTCATCTCGATGGGCATGCGGTGGATGCGGATGATCGCCTCGGAGAGCAGCGTGACGGCGGTGTCGGGCGGCGGCGTGGAGGAGTGGCCGGCGACCGCCTCCGCGGTGACGCGCAGCGTACCGTAGCCCTTCTCCGCCACGCCGATCAGCGCCACGGGCGTGTTGGTGAGCGGATACTTCTCCACGATCACCATGCCCTCATCGAGGCAGAACCACGCCTTGATGCCGCGTTGCCGCAGCAGCGTGGCCATGGCCGTGGCGCCCTTCAGGCCGGAGACCTCCTCGTCGTGGCCGAACGCGAAGATGATCGTGCGCGCGGGCTTGAACCCGGACGCCGCCAGCGTCTCGGCGGCTTCCATGATGGCGATGAAGGAGCCCTTGTCGTCGACCGCGCCGCGGCCCCAGACGAACCCGTCGCGCACCGCTCCGGCCCAGGGATCCACCGTCCACTGGTCCTGCGACCACGCCTCCACGGGCACGACGTCGGTGTGCGCGAGAAGCAGGATGGGCGGCAGCGCGGGGTTGGCCCCCTGCCACGTGAACAACAGGCCCTCGCCGTTGACCAGCTCCCGGGTCGCGGCGGCGTGGAACGCGGGATAGGTGGCTTCAAGCCAGGCGCGCTGGGCGGCGAAGGGCGCGAGGTCCTGCGTCTCGCCGTCCTGCACGGAGACCGTGCGGAACTGGATGGCCTGGCCGAGCCGCGCCGCCGCCGCGGCCGCATCGACGGTGAGCGTAGGCGGGGCCGCGAAGGCGCCGGCCTGCGTCAGCGGCGGGGGCGTGAAATCCCGCGTGCGCAGCGCAGCCACGCCGGCTGCCGCCAGCGCCGCCAGCAGCAGCAGACCAATGATCCATCGCAGCATGCCGCCGCCTCCGTCCATGACGCCGATGTCATGCCCGCGCGGAGTAAGCCCCGGAAGGCGCCGCCTTGTCGAGCGGGTGCGGCTGTCGCGCCGCCGTCGGCCTCAGGCCGCCCCGCTGGCCTCCAGCACGTCCTCGTAGGTGCGCAGGCCGGAGCGTGGGGAGCACACCAGCACGGCCATGTTGCCGGGCAGGTGGGCGTTATCGAGCATCTTCTCGTGCGCATCGGGGATGCGCGTCCACGGGAAGACTTCGCCCATGGCGGGATCGATCCGCCGGTCGATCACGAGCTGGTTGGCCTGGCTTGCGTGATAGAGGTGCGCGAAGTGGCTGCCCTGCACGCGCTTCTGGTGCATCCACAGATAGCGCGCGTCCATCGTGAGGTTGAAGCCCGTGGTGCCGGCGCAGATGACGACCATGCCGCCGCGCTTCACCACCCGCACGGAGACGGGGAACGTGCTTTCGCCGGGGTGTTCGAACACGATGTCGGGGTCCTTGCCGCCGGTGATGGCGCGGATCGCCTTCCCGAACTTGCCGACCTCCTTCATGTACTCCGCGAAGCCCTCGCCGTTCACTTTCGGCAGCTGGCCCCAGCAGTTGAAGTCCTTGCGGTTGATCACCGCCTTCGCGCCCATGGAAAGCACGTAGTCGATCTTGGATTCGTCGCCCACCACGCCGATGGCGTGCGCGCCCGAGACGGCGCACAGCTGCGTGGCGAACACGCCGAGGCCGCCGGAAGCGCCCCACACGAGCACGTTCTGCCCCGGCCGCAGCACGTTGGGCCGCCAACCGAACAGCATGCGATAGGCGGTGGCGAGCGTCAGCGTGTAGCAGGCCGCCTCTTCCCACGTGAGGTGTTGGGGACGCGTCATCAGCTGGCGCGCCTGCACGCGGCAGAACTGCGCGAACGACCCGTCCGGCGTCTCGTAGCCCCAGATGCGCTGGCTGCTGGAGAACATCGGATCGCCGCCGTTGCACTCCTCGTCGTCGCCGTCGTCCTGGTTGCAGTGGATGACCACCTCGTCGCCGGGCTTCCAGCGCTTCACCTTGGCGCCGACGGCCCAAACGATGCCGGACGCGTCCGATCCCGCGATGTGGTAGGGCTGCTTGTGGCCGTCGAGCGGGGAAATCGGTTCTCCCAGCGCCGCCCACACGCCGTTGTAGTTCACGCCCGCCGCCATCACGAGCACGAGCACCTCGTCCTCGCCGATCGTCGGGGTCTCCACCACCTCCAGCTGCATGGCGGTCTTGGGCCGGCCATGGCGCTCCTTGCGGATCGCCCAGGCGTACATGGTCTTGGGCACATGGTACGCGGGCGGGATCTCGCCGACGTCGTACAGATCCTTCACCAGCGCGGGCTTCGCGGCCTGAGCAGCCATGCCTCTTCCCTCCGTTGCCAAGCCCGGCGTCTCCCGCGCCGGGGTCATTTCGCAGTCGCACACATTGCGCCGCAGTGCAGCAAAGCGCAACGGGCAGCACGCCACTGGCGCTTGGCGTCGCATGAACAGTGCCCGAAACGCAACAAGTGTGGCGTCCTGGCGCAATTTTAGTGCGTCGGGCGAT
>JANRIM010000093.1:0-17630 GCA_033764865.1 Hyphomonadaceae bacterium | reverse complement strand
CGGTGGGAGGATACCCGCGGCGGGGACGGCGCGTTGACCGTGATGCTGGAAAGCCCGGGCGGCCATTGTCCCTGCGCGACGCGCGCGAAGTCGATGACCACCGGTTGGCCCGCGCGGGCGCGCTCTCCGCACCCCCAGAACAAGAGCAGCCGGCCCTTCGGGCGTTCCGGCTCATGCTGGCGGTCTTCCCGAACCCCCTCGCGCTCGATCTGCGGCGTATAGAGTGGCAGGAGGCCGTTGACCCCCAGCCCGGCGCGGGCGCGTGCTCGGCCTTCGCGGCGCCGGCGGTGGGTGCGAGCGTGGAGCCCAGATCGAGCTTCAACTGTCTGGAGACGCCGCCGCCCGACATCATCTGGCGGGCCGCCCGCATGCCGTCGATCATGCCGGGGCGCTGCCCGGCGCTGGGCGCCGCAAACGCCATGAGGCCCGACCCCGTGGTGGCGCTGAGCCAGTAGAACGCCTTGGGCGGCGTCACCACCTGCTGCGCCTGCTTGGGCTGCGCGAGGGCGGCCCCGATCAGCGCGACCGCCAGCACGGACGCGGCGGACGCCGCCAAGACTGTCTTGCGCATCATCGTCGATATCCTCCCTCCGTCGCGGGCGCGGTGTGCGCGGCCCGTCTTCTCCACCTGTGGCTGCGGTCAGCGCAGGACGGCGCGCAGCCGCTCCAGTCCGCCCTCCACTTCCTCGCGGGGCCGACAGTACGCCAGGCGCGCCCAGCGTCGCCCCCGCGTCTCGCAGAAATCCACACCGGGCGTGATCGCCACACGCGCATCGTCGAGCAGCCGGCGCGCCAGCGCCATGCTGTCGTCGCCGTGCGCGGAGATATCCACCAGCACGTAGAACGCCCCGTCCGGACGCACGACGGGCGCAAGCCCGAGACCGGGCAGCTCCGCCAGCATCAGCGCGCGATTGGCGGCGTAGATCTCCCGTCGGGCCTCGCACTCCTCGCGCGCCTCCAGCGCGCCCAGCGCGGCGACCTGGCTCACCGTGGGCGGCGCCACGGTGAGGTTTTGCGCCAGCCGCTCCAGAGGCTTCACCAGGCGCGGCGGCGCCACGATCCAGCCCACGCGCCAGCCGGTCATGGCCCAGTACTTGGAGAAGCTGTTGATCACGACCGCCTCATCGTCGTGGCGCAGCGCGCTGGCGCCGGCGCCTTCATAGGCGAGGCCATGGTAGATTTCGTCGGAGATGAGCGGGATGCCCAGCGCCCGCGCCTGCGCGCAAAGCGCCTTGAGCGCGTCGTCGGACAGCATCGCCCCCGTCGGATTGGCGGGGCTGGCCACCAGCACGCCGTCCACGCGCGCGCCGGCGGCGGCGTGGTCCAACAGGCCGGCGGTCATTTGCAGGCCGTCCTCGATGCGCGCCTCGGCCACCACCGCGCGCAGCCCCAGCGCCTTCAGGATATGGCGGTACGGCGGATAGCCGGGGCTGGCGAGCGCAAGGCCCGCGCCGTCGTCGAACAACGCCAGGAAGGCCAGCGTGAATGCGCCGGAGGCGCCGGTGGTGACGACGATGCGGCCCGGATCGATGTCCAGATCGTAGGCGCGCCCGTACCAGTCCGCGATGGCGCGGCGCAGGGCTCCGGCGCCGAGCCCCTCGGTGTAGCCCAGCGTGTCGGCGCGCAGCGCAGCCTCGGCGGTGCGCAGCGCGGAGGCCGGGGCGCCGAACTGCGGCTGGCCCACATCGAAGCGCGCGAGACTTTGCCCCGCGGCGGCGCGCGCATTGGCTTCCCGCGCCACTTCCATGGCGATGAAAGGGGCGATGTCGGCGCGGCCGCTCACGCCTCGAGCGCGTCGGCGATGCGGGAGACAAGCTCCGGACCGAGCGGCGCGGTGGACGATGGGAACGTACCGGCGATCCGGCCGTCCTTGCCGATGAGGTACTTGTGGAAGTTCCACTTGGGCAGCGCATCCTCGCCCAGCTCCGCACGCACCCACTCGTAGAACGGGTGGCGGCCTTCGCCGACGATTTCGATCTTGCCGGTCATCGGGAACGTCACGCCGTAGCTTGCGCTGCAGAAGGCGGCGATCTCCGCCTCCGTGCCGCTCTCCTGGCGGCCGAAATCGTTGCTCGGCGCGCCCAACACCACAAGCCCCTTTGCGGAACGCGCCTCCGACAGCTGCTGAAGCGCGCGGTACTGCGAGGTGAACCCGCAGGCGCTGGCCACGTTGACCAGCAGCACCGCCTTGCCGGCGAAGTCCTTCATGTCGATGGGCGCGCCGCCGCCGAGGCGGGGGAACGAGAAGTCATGAGCGGTGGCCACGGGCCTTGGTCTCCTTGTGGACGGCTAGGCTGCGCCGACAGCGAGGTCGGACACGTAGGGGTTGGTCTTGCGTTCCCAGCCGAAGGTGGACAGTTCGCCATGGCCGGGCAGGAATTGGATGTCGTCACCCAGCGGGAACAGCTTGTCGCGGATGGAGCTGACGAGATGGGCGTGGTTGCCGCGCTCGAAATCGGTGCGCCCGACGGAGCCGCGGAAGATCACGTCGCCCACGAACGCAAACCGCGCTTCCGGCTGCACGAACACGACATGGCCCGGGGTGTGGCCGGGGCAATGGACGACATCGAAGGACACCGCGCCCACTGTGACGGTGTCGCCGTCCTCCAGCCAGCGATCGGGCGTGCATGCGCGGGCGTCCGTCATGCCATAGCGCGCGGCCTGCCGCTCGATGCTCGCCAGCAGCCAGTCCTCGTCGCGGTGCGGGCCCTCGATGGCCACGCCATAGCGTTCGGCCAGCTCGGCGGCGGCGCCGGCATGGTCAAGGTGGCCGTGGGTGAGGAGGATCTTCTCCACAGTCACGTCGCGCTCGGCGGCGGCGGCGGCGAGCTTCTCCACCTCACCGCCCGGATCGACGAAGGCGCCCTTCCTGGTGGCGGCGCACCACACCAGCGAGGTGTTCTGGCGAAAGGGCGTGACCGGGATCACGATGACCTGGATCGGGAGCATGGGCACGCCATAGCGGAGGCCGCCGCTGCGCGCCACCTCCCGTCGCCCCGGCGGGGCGGCGCGAAGCCGGGTGACGCTGACGCTGGGCGCCCCTAAATGAGACCCCCGAGGAGTCGTCCGATGCCTACCGCCCCACGCGCAGTCCCGCCCGTCTCCAAAGACCCCGGCTCCCAAGACCCCGGGCAAGAAGCGCTGACGCCCGTTCCCCTGCCGCTGGCCGCCGCGGATCCCGATGCGTTCGCCGGCGCGCTGGGCGCAAGCTTCGAGCATACCGGCTTCGCCATCGTCAGCGACCACGGGCTCGATCCTGCGTTGCTCGAACGGGCGCACGGGCGCATCAAGGCGTTCTTCGCGCTGCCGGACGCCGTGAAACGCCGCTACCACATCAAGGGCGGCGGCGGTCAGCGCGGCTACACACCGTTCGGCGTGGAAGCGGCCAAGGGCGCGAGCGTCGTCGATCTCAAGGAGTTCTGGCACGTCGCGCGCGACCTGCCCCCGGGTCACCCCCACGCAGCGCGGATGGCGCCCAACGTGTGGCCCGAGGAGGTTCCGGGATTCCGGGAGGACCTGCAGGCCCTCTACGCCGCGTTCGACGCGCTGGGCGCGCGGATCCTGTCGGCCATCGCGCGCCATCTGAAGCAGCCGGACGACTTCTTCGCCGCGAGCGTGAAGGACGGCAACTCCATCCTGCGCCTCTTGCACTATCCGCCGGTGCCGCCCAATCCCGAAGGCCTGCGCGCGGAGGCGCACGAGGACATCAACACCATCACGCTGCTGCTGGGCGCCGAGGAGGCGGGGCTTCAGCTGAAGACGCGCGACGGTCGCTGGCTCGACATCAATCCCCCGCCGGACGCCGTGGTGGTCAACATCGGCGACATGCTCGCCCGGCTCACCAACGACGTGCTGCCCTCCACCACGCACCGCGTGGTGAACCCGTCCGCCGACCGCGCGCACCTGCCGCGGTACTCGATCCCGTTCTTCCTGCACTTCGCGCCGGATTTCGTGATCGAGACGATGGACAGTTGCATCACGCCCGCGCGCCCCAACCGCTACCCGGAGCCGATCACGGCGCAAGGCTTCCTCGAACAGCGGCTGAGGGAAATCCGGCTGGCGTAACCGGCGCGCCGATTGGTTTCTAGTTCTTATCCCGGTCCACCAGCTTGTTCTTCGTGATCCACGGCATCATCGCGCGCAGCTCGCCGCCGACTGCCTCGATCTGGTGTTCGGCCGCAAGGCGGCGGCGCGCCTTGAAACTCGGCGCCCCCACCTTGTTCTCCAGCATCCAGTCGCGCGCGAAGCGGCCGGACTGGATGTCTTCCAGCACGCGCTTCATCTCGGCCTTCGTCTCCGGCGTGACGATGCGCGGGCCGGTCACGTATTCGCCGTACTCCGCCGTGTTGGAGATCGAGTAGTTCATGTTGGCGATGCCGCCTTCGTAGATCAGGTCCACGATCAGCTTCACTTCGTGCAGGCACTCGAAGTAGGCCATCTCCGGGGCATAGCCGGCCTCCACCAGCGTCTCGAAGCCGGCGCGGATGAGCTCGACGAGGCCGCCGCACAACACGGCCTGTTCGCCAAACAGGTCCGTCTCGCACTCCTCGCGGAACGACGTCTCGATCACGCCGGACCGGCCCGCGCCCAGCCCCGAGGCGTACGCGAGCGCCAGGTCCAGCGCCCGGCCCGACGGGTTCTGGTGGATCGCCACGAGCGCAGGCACGCCCCCGCCCTTCTGATACTCCCCGCGCACGGTGTGGCCTGGGCCCTTGGGCGCGACCATCGCCACGTCCACGTCCGCCGGCGCCTCGATGAGCTTGAAGTGGATGTTGAAGCCGTGGCCGAACAGCAGCGTCTTGCCGGCTTTCAGGTGCGGCGCAATGTCGGCCGCGTAAATCTCGGCCTGCACCTCGTCCGGCGCGAGGATCATGATCACATCGGCGGCCTTCGCGGCTTCCGCCACCGTCATCACCTTGAGCTTTTCCGCCTCGGCCTTTTTCGCCGACGCCGATCCCTTCTTCAGCGCCACGATGACGTTGGCGACGCCGGAATCGCGCAGGTTCAGCGCATGCGCATGGCCCTGGCTGCCGTACCCGACCACGGCCACTGTCTTCGACGTGATCAAAGAGAGGTCGGCGTCCCGATCGTAGTACACGCGCATGTTTCTTGCTCCACCTTGCCCATCGCCGCGCGAAATCTTGCGCGGGCCGCATTTGGGCGTGCGCTACGGAAACTTTTTTTGCCAGCGCGTCAAGCGCGCCGCGTCGATTCGGCGAAGCCGGCGCCGGCCGCGTCGGCGGTGGCGCTCCCGACCCGGCGGCTGCTATCCCTCCCCCGCCAGCATGGAAGCGCCCCCGCATGAGCGAAGACGTCCCCCCGCCGCCAGACGGTTTCGTGCCCTCAGCACGCGGCCCGTTCACGACGCACAACGGGCCGCTGTTCCACAAGGTGCGCAGGGACGGGATCTATGAACACGCGTTCTTCGTGCTGGCGCGTCACTGCAACGCGATGGGCATCGTCCACGGCGGCATGCTGACGACGTTCCTCGACGGCCTGCTGGCGCGCGCCGTCCACGAGGCGGTGAAGGCGCCGTCGGTGACGCTGCATCTGTCGGTCGACTTCCTCTCCGCCGCGCGGCAGGGCCAGTGGGTGTTCGGCGACGCCCACGTCACCCGTCAGGCGCGCGACATCACCTTCGCGGCGGCCCGCATTCACGCCGACGGCCGCGACATCCTGCACGGGTCAGGGCTGTTCAAGGTCAGTCACCAGAAGACGTCGTAGTAGACGCTGAGGATTTCACCGGTCCACACATCCGTCAGGATGGCGTCGCGACCCACACGCACCCATTCGCAGCCGATGGGCGGATACGGCAGGTCGTAGGCGCGCCAGTCGAGATAGTAGGTCGGCGCGTACCAGCCGCGCGGCAGGTATTCCCCGAACGACCACGACCGCACGAACCACCCGCTGGGATAATGATAGGCGGGCGCGCGATAGCGGGCGTGGGCGCGGTAGTGGCGGTGATAGCGGCCAGGATCATACCAGGCGCGTCCGCGGTCGCGGTCGCGATAGCCGTGACCGTCGCCCGGCCGCCCGCGATACCCGCCGCCCTGGGCGTATCGGCCGTCGTAGCTTCGGCCACGGTCATCCCACCGGTCGCGACCGCCGTCCCGGCCCGCATACTGATTGCGGCCGTCGTCGCGCCAGCGATTGTCGTCGCGCCGGTCGCCGTCGCGCCGCCCGTCGTCGCGCCGGCCTTCGCCGCGCCAGTCGTCGCGGCGGCCGTCGTCGCCGCCGCGCAAGCCATACCGGTCGCCGCCGTCACGGCCCGCAAATCCCTGGCCGCCGCGCGGCGGCCCGCCGGAGTCCGGGCCGCGCGCCTCCAACCGGCCCTGCTGACCGCCATCGCGTCCGCCCGGGCGCCGGTCCTCGCCGCCCCGCGCCACGGCGCCGGGAGCCTGCCCGTCGAAGCCGTTGCGCGCGCCCCAGCCGTTGGGCCGCTGGCTGCCCTCGCGGGCGATCATGCGGGCGCGATCCTCACGGTCGGCGCCCGGAGGGGGCGTGAAGCGGGCGCCGGGATTGGCCTGGTCCTGGCGGACGACCGGCGCGCGGTCGCCCCTGTCCGGGCGCTCCTGGCGTGCGCCCCAGCCGTTAGGGCGTTGCTGGTCGCCAAGCACGCGTCCGCCCGAGCCGGCCGCCCGGGCGCGGTCCTCGCCGCCGCGATCGCCGCGCGACTCGCCCCGCTGTTCACCCCGCTCGCCCCGGCCGCCGCGGCGACCGTCGCCATCGCCGGCCTGGGCATAGGCAGCCGAGGCCGCTGTGGACAGAAGCAGCGCGAGACTGAGGGCGGCGACGCGGACCATGGGCAACACTCCGGTCCGGGCACGGACGCGTGCCGACGGACCGGGATCATCAAGGCCCCAGTCGCCTGAATGCGCGTTGAACGACCCGGTCATGATCGCGGCCAAGGCGTCATCGCAGCCGGGGCCGAGGGGGCGTCACAGGGTTCAACGGCGTCAGTTGGGCGTTCCGTCGGCGTCGTCGTCGCGTGCGCCGATGCTGCGGTAGAGCGCTTCGCGATCGAGACCCTGCGCCGGCGCGCGATCGATGATCTGAAGGGCCTCCAGGCTCCACCGTTCGGCGTCAAGGCTGACCAGCCGCAGCGCCTCGGCAGCGGCGCGCACCTCCTCACCCACGCCCGCCGGGAACGGTGTGGCGTTGGACGGCGGGGGATCGCCCGCGCGGAACCGGCCCTCCAGGACGGGCGTCCGCCCGCCCCCCTCATACACCTTCACCACATACGGCCCGCCTGACCAGTTGCGCCCGCCAAGGCGGATTTCCGTCTTGCTGGTCTCGCGCTTTTCCACCACCGCGCCATCGGCGCGGGAGACCTCCACCCGGTAGAGGCCTGGATCGCCCGACCAGCGCAGATACAGCGGGCGTTCGCCCCGGCGGATGGCTGCGGCGCCCTCGTCCATCCCCGCCAGCGCCCAGCGGGGCGGCTCGCCGGTGCGGCCGCGCACGACGCCGAAGTTGGAGCTGCGCTTGATGTCCGGCATCCAGGTCTCCATCAGGAGCTGGAGCGCATTGTCCACCACGCTGGCGCGCCGCGCGTTGACCGGCAGCTTGTAGCTGCCCGGACCCTGCACCACCGTGGACGAGGCCGCGCCGTCAAGGCGCAGGGTGATGGACGCGCCTTGCGCGCCCGCCACCACCACGTCGCCCTCGCAGAGCGTTTCCATCGGCGCGGGCCGGATGCGTTCGGTCCCCGCGCGTTCGATGTAGACGTCGCCGCGCTGGCCCGTGACGCGCTGGACGACGCCGGCGAACGGCTTCTCCTGCGGGCAGGCCGCCGCCGCTCCCGTGAACAGGGCGAGACCGGCGACCGCGAGGCCGATGCTCAGGAGGGGGCGTACGATCATGTGGTTTCCTCAAGATCTTTCGGCGCAAGCAACACCTTGCGCATGCCGCTGACGTCGTCGAAGGCGTTGGAGAGGGAGGCCGCAAGCGCGGACGCAGCGAAGACCCCCCAGTACCCATCCCTGATCATAAAGAAGGTGAGCACCAATCCGACCAAAAAAAGAAGATTTGTAATCAGAAAAGAGAAAGTGAGCGGGTGGGTGACCTTGTCGACCACCCAGCGGGCAGCCTTGCCCGCCGTCGTGCGACGGGGTCGCATCAGGAAGCGGTTGCTCCATCGATAGATCGTGTCGTGCACGAGAAAGACGACGATGGAGATCACCGCCACGAGTCCGAGGCCAACGAAGTATGGATAGCGCCGCAGCGGCCCCGACAGGTCGAGCCCGCGGGCCGCATTGGCGAGAATGAAGGCGCCGGGCATGTCGCCATAGGGCGTCGGATGGATGTCGCGCACGATTTCCGCGCTGGCCCCCACCACGACCACCCCGCCGCACAGCGCGCTGGTGGAGACGCCGCCTTCGTCGAGGCCCGCCAGCAGATCCGATACGCGCAGCAGCGCCGCCGCCGCACGCGTATCCTGCCCGCACCGCGCGGCGGCGCTGGGGCGCAGCGTGGCCGGCGGCCAGCGCGGCGCGCTCCACGACCCGTCGTCGAGCCGGTTGAGATCGAGGTGGTAGTGGATCGGGCCGTCCTGGGCGGGAAACGCCATGTCCCCGCCCGGGACGTCGAGCGTCAGCGTGCGCGGGCGTCTGTCGCACGGAACGCGCGCGAGCGCGTCGCTCACCGCTTGCTTGCCCTTCAGTCCGTCGTCGAACCGGGCTGCGGCGGCGAGATAGAGCGTCACGCTGGCGCGCGGCTGGCGCGCGCCGGCTGCGCCCTCGCAGGTCCAGTATTCGACGTTGTCCACGACCTGTTCCGCGTCCGACCAGATGCGGACGGTGCCTTCCACGATCCGGTCGTTGGGGCCCGGCTCCTCCATGCCGTTGCGGGCGAAGATGGAGGGCGTGACCCAGTTCGTGCGCGCGAGCGTGAGCAACGGCGCATCGGGGCGCGCACGCCAGCGGGCGATGGCGTCGGCGAAGAGGCGATCATCCTGCGGAGAGGGCGCGTAGCTGGTGTCGACGTCCACGAACACCGCTACTGCGCCGCTGCCGGCGAGAAAATCCAGCACCTCCGCCAACGCCTGCCGGGGCACATAGAGCGGCACGTTCTGCTCCGGTACGTAGGTCTCCGCGGCCTGCGCTACTGGCGTCCCGGTCTCGGGCGGGGGCGTGGGCTGGGCGGGATCGGCGGCTTCGACGGCGGGCGCGGGCGCGGCCGGCGCCTTGCGCGCCGCCGCCGCCAGCCAGTCGCCGTCGCCGAAGTCCACCACGGCGACGGGGGTCGCGTCCCCGCCCACAAGATTGCGCTGAAGCTGCAGGACGTTCTGGAGGCCCACCTTGTCCGGCGCGCCGACGAAGGACTGTTGGATGACGGGCAGCTGGAGCGCGGTCCACACCACCACCGCCCAGATCAGGCTTTGCACGAACCGCACGGGGGCGGGTGAAAGGTAGGTCATCGCTTGTCCCCGCCGCGGAAACCGCCCTCAGTTCAGGATGCGGGACGTCACCCGCCAGGCCCCGTCGCCGTCGCGCCGCCAGACGGCGAGGTAGCTGCCCGTGAGGCCGCTTGCGCGCGTCCACTGCCCCCAGGAGGTGGCCATGTCCCCGCGCGCGGACACCTCCGCGCCAGCGGGCGCCCATTGCAAGAGGTCGGGGGACTCCTCGGCCTGCAGACGCTGGAGCAGCGCTTCGCGGCCCTCCACGATCGGCCCGCCCAGCGGGAAGCCGCGGACGTCTTCCGTGGCGAAAGCGGCGGTGGCGGCCACCACGCCGGTCTCGCGCGCGGCGGCGGCGAAGGCCCGATCTGCGGCCATCACCTCCGCGACGCCGTTGCGGAACAGTTCTTCTTCGTCGCGGTTCCCCGCCGCTTCGATCAGCGCGCGGATCAACGGGCCTGCGGCCCCATCCATGGCGCAGCGACGCTCGAACACGGTCGTGCGGTTCGGGTCGGCGATTTCAATCCAGGCGTAGTCGCCGCTGGCGCAGGTGACGCTGGCGGGCGCGGCGTTTTCGCCGCCCAGCGCGCCCGCCGCGAGCGCGGCGCGGGCCAGCCGTTCGATCTGCGCGGCCTTCGCCGCTTCGATGGGCGCGGGAACGGCCTGTTCGGCGCCCCACAACACCCAGCCGTTGCGCAGGTGACCGGTGAACCGTCGCAGTTTGAGGCTGACGCCCGACGGCGCCGCTTCGAATCGCACCAGGCGGCCGACGCCGCCCTGCACCGGCGCCACCGACAGCCGGACCGCGAGGCCCCCTTCCGGCGCCGCGAGCGCGGCCTGCCGCACGTTGACGGCGTCGGACTCCGTCACGAGGAACGCCCGCGCCCACTCCGGCGCGCGCGAGGAGACCTGCGCCGACGCCGCGCCGGCCAACGCCAGCACCGCCGCCAAACCGACTGCTACCGCACGCATGATCCCTCCGGCAGGCTCCCGGCGGGCGTTATGCACGGCGACGGCAGACGTCGCCAGCCTGCTCGCCATGCCCGGACCGGGGCTGCTCTCGCGTGAACGTGATCCATTCCGCTGCCCCCGGGCTGGGCGGTAATTCTTTTGAATCAATACGATAACGTCAAATCCGGTCATGCCGGCGCCGCCCCCGCGGGTGGCTGCACTGGAGACGGGCGCGGGAAACTGCCATGACGGCGGCCCCTGCCGGCGGATTCAGCCGGCGTTGCGGAACGCGGCTTGATCCCGCGTCGATACGGTGGATCTGCTTTTTCTGGTGCTTCTCATCCTCCTCAATGGCGTCTTCGCCATGTCGGAGCTGGCGATCGTCTCGGCCAAGAAACCGCGCCTCAAGGCCCAGGCGGACAGAGGCAACCGCGGGGCCCGCGCCGCCCTCAAGCTGCTCGACGATCCCTCCCGGATGCTGTCCACCGTCCAGATCGGGATCACGCTGATCGGCATCGTCGCCGGCGCCTATGGCGCCACGGCGCTGTCCGACGACCTCTCTCCCCTGATCACGAGCGCCTTCCCGGGCTCCACGCCCTGGGCCGACGACATCGCTTTCGGCATCGTCATCGTGATCACCACGTACCTGTCGCTGGTGCTGGGCGAACTGGCGCCGAAGCGCATCGCGATGACCGCGCCGGAGGCCATCGCCAGCGTGATGGCGCCGTTCATGGCGTTGCTCGCCACGGCGTCTGCGCCGCTGGTGTGGCTGCTGAAGGCGTCGACCAACGGACTCCTGCGCCTTTTGGGTCTGCACGGCGCGCGCCAGGCGGACGTCACGGAGGAGGAAATCCACTCCCTCATCGAGGAGGGTCACAGCGCGGGCCTCATCGAGCCCGAAGAGCGCCAGATGATCACCGGCGTGATGCGGCTGGGCGACCGGACGGTGCGCGCCATCATGACGCCGCGCCACGACATCGTCTGGCTGGATCCCAACCGGCCGCAGGAGCAGACCCTGGCGGCGATCCGCGCTAGCGGACACTCGCGGTTTCCGGTGGCCGAAGGCAGCGTCGACCAGGTGATCGGCGTGGTGCAGACGAAGGAATTGCTGACGTTGAAGGGAGAAGCCTTCGACCTGCGCGACGCCATGCACCGACCGACCATCGTGCCGGAAAGCCTCTCCGTGCTGCGTTTGCTGGAGGCGATGCGCGGGCATCCGGTGCGGATGGTTTTCGTCGCCGACGAGTACGGCGTGATCCAGGGCCTGGTGACGGCGGCGGACCTGCTGGAAGCCATCGCCGGCGAGGGCGCGCTGTCCCAAGACGAGGCCACCGATGCGCCGGTGCAGCGCGACGACGGCTCCTGGCTGGTGGACGGGATGACGCCCATCGACGAGTTCGAGCGGCTGGTGAGCGTGCCCGGGCTGTCCGACGAAGGCCAGTTCGACACGGTGGCGGGCCTCGTGATCCACCTCACCCAGCGCCTGCCCACCGTCGGCGACAAGGCGGAGCGCTGGCCGCTTCAGTTCGAGGTGGTGGATCTCGACGGACGACGCATCGACAAGGTGATCGTGCGCCGCATGCCGGACGACGCCCAACTTTGACGCCGGGGCGGAAGCCCTCAGCCCTTTTCCGCGCCGCGCTGGATGGAAAGCACGCCCGTGCGGCTCACCTCCACGAGCCCCAGCGGGCGCATGAGGTCCGTGAAGGCGTCGATCTTTTCCGACGCGCCGGTGATCTCGAAGATGAGGGAGACAAGCGTGGTGTCGATCACCTTGGCGCGAAAGATCTCCGCTACGCGCAGCGCCTCGATGCGGGCCTGCCCGTCGGATTTCACCTTGATCAGCGCAAGCTCGCGCTGGACGCCCGCGGGATCGCGGGTGACGTCGATGACCTTGTGCACGGAGACGATGCGGTCCAGCTGCGCCTTGATCTGGTCGATGATGATCGCCTGGCCGGACGTGACGATGGTGATCCGCGACTGGTGGGACGCGCGGTCGGTCTCGGCCACGGTGAGGCTTTCGATGTTGTAGCCCCGGGCGGAGAACAGCCCCACGACCCGCGCGAGCACGCCGGGTTCGTTGTCGACGATGACGGCCAGAGTCCGGCGCTCTATGGGCTGATCCATGCGAGGGGGCATGACTACCCCTTGCGCTCCACCATCGCCTTTTTGATGTGCGCGATGGCGGCGGCCGGGTTGAGGCCCTTGGGGCAGACCTGCGCGCAGTTCATGATGGTGTGGCAGCGGTAGAGCTTGAAGGGGTCCTCAAGCGCGTCGAGGCGCGCGCTGGCGGCCTCATCGCGGCTGTCAACGATCCAGCGGTTGGCCTGCAAAAGCGCGGCGGGGCCCAGGTACTTGTCCGAGTTCCACCAGTACGACGGGCAGCTCGTGGAGCAGCACGCGCACAGGATGCACTCGTAGTGACCGTCGATCTTCTCGCGGTCCTGCGGCGATTGCAGGCGCTCCTTTTCGGGCGCGGCATCGGCCTTCATGTACGGCTCGATGGACTGGTAGGCCTTGTAGAAGTTGGTCAGGTCCGGGACGAGATCCTTCACCACCGGCAGGTGCGGCAGCGGGCTGATGGTGACCTCGCGCCCGGCCACCTCATCCACGCCCTTGGTGCACGCCAGCGTATTGCGCCCGCCGATGTTCATCGCGCAGGAACCGCACACGCCCTCCCGGCAAGAGCGCCGGAACGTGAGGGTGGAGTCCATGGTGTTCTTGATGTGCAGCAGCACGTCGAGAACCATGGGGCCGCACGCGTCGAGATCGACCTCGAAGGTGTCCCAGCGGGGATTGTCGCCGCCTTCGGGATCGTAGCGATACACCTTGAACGTGCGCGTCCGCGTGGCGCCTTCCGGCGCGGGAAAGCGGCCGCCCGCCTTGACCCGGGAGTTCTGCGGGAGCGTGAGCTGAACCATGTTCCGCCTGTAACCTTTGGCCGGAAACTGGCCGCTCGCCCGCGTCGGGTCAAGCGGAGCAATGGTCGCGGCGTGCGCCCCCATCCCCACGGCGACAAGGGGACGGGGGCGGCCCGCCGCTAGCCTCTGCGCCCGTCCTCGGGGCGCGTGAGCCCGTACCAGTCGAGGTTGCGGGTGAACCACATCACGGCCGCGATCGTCACGAACGCCGCTATGGAGCCCGCCAGCAGCGCGTAATCCTCCAGCCGCATCAGCAGATAGATGAGCGCGTAGAGCACGGCGAACGCGAGGAACGCGATGATCCCGCGCCGCGCGCTGGCGAACACCGCCCCGGCGTAGGCGCCGATCAGCGTCACCGTGGCCGCCGCCGCGATCAGGAACGCCACGTCGAAGCCGATGCGTTCGGCGATGGAGAGCAACAGCAGGTAGAAGATGAGCTGGGCGAGGCCCACAAGGATGTACTGCGCCGGGTGCACCCGCCGTTCACTGGTGGACTCCATCAGGAAGTACGCAAGGAACACCACGCCCAGGAACATGAGCGCGTACTTCAGCGCCCGCGTGACGGACTGGTACGGATTGGCGGGGTCGATCAGGCGCACCTGCACGTTGAGGTTCGCCAGATTGGCGAGGGTGGCGGCGTCCCCGGATTCCGCGAGGTTGCGGGCGATGAACGGCACCGTCCACCGGCCGTCGAACCCGCCTGCCGGCGCGGCGGCGTCCTCTTTTCTCGGAAATCCGCCGAAGTATCCCACATCCTCCCAGTCGCCCTTGATGCGCAGGTCCGTATCCCGCGCAAACGCGATGAGGCTGACCGATTCAACGCCGGTGAACTTCAGCGTGGTCTTCACATCGAACGCCGCGCCGGGGCGGGCGATGTCGCCGACGGGCGCCACGAGCCATTGCCCTGGCCCCGGCTCAGCCATGGGGCGCCCGGGGAAGCTGTTGATCGCCGCGGCCTGGAAGTTCGGGAACACGGCAGCGTACGCGGAGCCCGGCTCCAGCGGGATCGTCACGTCGCCGACCTTGAGGGATGCCGGGGCCGCCGCGCCCCGCGGGTCAGTGACGCCGATGAGCATCACGGCCTTCGTCCAGTCGATGACGGCGCCGTCCGGCGCCGCGCCGGGCTCCCCCTCCAGATCGAACGCCCCGGAGAAGGCCACCTCGGCGGTGTAGGTGCGGACCTTGAACAGGCCGCCCGAACCGCGGGCTTTGACGTCGGTGTCGATGTCGGCGACGCCGTCACCGGTCTTGGCGAACACCACGTACCACCCGTTGTTCACGGTCGGCGTCGGGCGCGGGTTGTCGGGCGTGGCGGGCGGCGCAGGGATGACCTGCCGGAACGGCGCGGCGAGGATGGGGCCCGTGAAGGTCTGCTGGCCGCCAAAGCGCTGGCCCACCTCGCGCACGGCCTCGTCGACGCGACTTGTGCGGTCATAGATCAGGCCGAACACGGCGAAGGCCGGGAGGGCCATCAGCACCGCCAGGATGCACACGAGCAGGAATTTCAGGCCGACCGAACGGGTCGGCATGCGCGCCAAGTCGGCCATCGACCGAACTCCTCAAACATGACGGAGCGTTTAGAATCGCCGGCGATTGCGGCGAATTCGCGGGGGCGGCGCGGCGTCTATGGGCCGATGGTCACCGGCAACGCGCCGGCAGGGACTTCCTCGGGAACGAGTTCGAACGGGGCCGGGGCAAGCGTCGCCCACACGAACGTGGCGTAGCCGATCGCCGCCACCGCCGCGATGAACCACAGGACCCGGCGGTCGAACGCGGCCGTGACGTCCGGCGCCGGCTGTCCGGCGGCCAGAGCACGCTGGCGTTGGGCGTCCAGCACGAAGTACCCGATCACCGCCAGCACGGGCAGGAAGGGGCCGTAGACGCCGCCGATGAATCCCTTCGGCCCGAAGCCGCCGGACGTCGCGCCCAGCACGAGACCCGCCAACAGGGCGAACTCCAGAAGCGACGCCCGCCTGTCCTCGATGGCCAGACGGAGCCTGCGCCGGCGCGCCAGGAACTCCGTACCGACCTGTGCGAAAAACCCTGCCATGGCGCCTAGATAGACATCGCCCGCCCGACCTGCCAGCGCTTAGCGCGATTGCTAGTAGACGCGCTTCTTCGGCGGGATCGACTGCACGTCGTTGGACATCGTGTTGGAGTGCACAGGCCGGTAGTCGATGGTGGTGCGGCCGCTTTCGGGGTCGAGCCACGCCAGCGTGTGCTTCATCCAGTTCACGTCGTCGCGGTCGGGAAAATCCTCGCGGGCGTGGGCGCCGCGGCTTTCGGTGCGGTTGGCGCCGCCGTTCACCGTGACCACCGCCTGCTGGATGAGGTTGTCGAACTCCAGCGTCTCGGCGAGATCCGAGTTCCAGATCATGGAGCGATCCTTGATGCCCACATCGCGGGCGCCGACGTACACGTCGTGCACCCGGCGCACGCCTTCCTCCAGCGTCTCTCCCGTCCGGTACACGGCACAGGTGTCCTGCATGGCGCGCTGCATCCTGTCGCGCAGCACCGCCGTGGGCGTATCGCCGTTGGCGTACCGGAAGCGGTCGAGGCGGGCCAGATGGGCGTCGCCCGCGGTGGGCGACAGATCGGGCTGGCGCGCGTTGGGCGTCAGCATCTCGCCGCAGCGCAGCCCCACGGCCCGCCCGAACACGACCAGATCGATCAACGAGTTGGAGCCGAGGCGATTGGCCCCGTGCACGCTGACGCAGGCAGCTTCGCCCACGGCCATAAGGCCCGGCACGACGCGGTCGGGATCGCCGTCGCGCTTGGTCAGCACCTCGCCGTGGTAGTTGGTGGGGATGCCGCCCATGTTGTAGTGCACCGTCGGCAGCACGGGGATCGGCTGTCGCGTGACATCGACGCCGGCGAACACCCGCGCACTCTCCGAAATGCCGGGCAGGCGTTCGTGGATGATCTTCGGGTCGAGATGGTCGAGGTGGAGGAAGATGTGGTCCTTCTTGGGGCCCACGCCCCGGCCCTCGCGGATCTCGATGGTCATGGCGCGGCTGACCATGTCGCGCGGGGCGAGATCCTTCACGGTGGGGGCGTACCGCTCCATGAAGCGCTCCCCCTCCGAGTTGGTGAGATAGCCGCCTTCCCCG
Source organism: Hyphomonadaceae bacterium (assembly GCA_033764865.1). Lineage (GTDB taxonomy): Bacteria > Pseudomonadota > Alphaproteobacteria > Caulobacterales > Aquidulcibacteraceae > VFBF01. Next base: position 1,251 of record JANRIM010000093.1, on the reverse strand, counting down.
CGTACCCCTTCAGTGATGAGGCAGCCGGCGCCGTAGATGCCGGTGGGGTGGAACTGCACGAATTCCATGTCCTGCAGGGGCAGGCCCGCGCGCAGCACCATGGCGTTGCCGTCCCCGGTGCAGGTGTGGGCCGAGGTGCAGGAGAAGTAGGCGCGCCCGTAGCCCCCCGTGGCTAGCACGACGCGCTGGGCGCGGAAACGGTGCAGCGTGCCATCGTCGAGCTTCCAAGCCGTGACGCCGCGGCAGGCGTCCTCGTTGTCCATGATGAGGTCGAGCGCCAGATACTCGATGAAGAAGTCCACGTCGTACCGGAGGGACTGTCCGTACAGTGTGTGCAGGATGGCGTGGCCGGTGCGGTCCGCGGCGGCGCAGGTGCGCTGCACCGGGGCCTCGCCGAAGTTGCGCGTCATGCCGCCGAAAGCGCGCTGGTAGATCTTGCCCTCGTCCGTCCGCGAGAACGGCACGCCCCAGTGCTCCAGCTCGTACACGGCCTGCGGGGCGTTGCGCGTGAGGTACTCGATGGCGTCCTGGTCACCCAGCCAGTCCGATCCCTTCACGGTGTCGAACATGTGCCACTTCCAGTCGTCCTCGCCCATGTTGCCGAGCGCCGCGGAGATCCCGCCCTGCGCGGCCACCGTGTGCGAGCGCGTGGGAAACACCTTGGAGATGCACGCCGTCTTCAGGCCCGCCTGCGCGCAGCCCAGCGCCGCCCGCAGCCCCGAGCCGCCAGCGCCCACGACCACCACGTCATAGGTGTGATCCACGAACTTGTAGCTGGAAGCCACCGACCTCATCCTCCGAAACTGATGCTGTAGAGCGCGTACGCGCTGATGAGGCCCGCCGCCCACGTCAGTACGGTGGAGAGGCCAAGCAGGATGCCGCGCGTGCCCGGCTTGGCGATGTAGTCGTCCACGATCACCTGCAGGCCGAGGCGCGTGTGATAGAGGGTGATGAGGATAAAGAGGCCGATGCCGATGGCGTTGAGCGGCTGGCCCGCCCAGGCGCGTGCGCCGTCGTAGCCGCCGTCCAGCAGCGCGACGGACACGATGAACCAGGGCGTGAGCACCAGCAGCGCGATGGCCGTGACGCGTTCGGCGATGAAGTGGCCCGTGCCGTGACCTTTGGCGTGCGCTGTCATGATCGCCCCTAGAATGCGCCGGCCAGCGCCCAAAGCCCGATGGGCGCGAGCACCGCGAAGATGAGCGCCGCCCAGGCGCTCGCCTCGGAGGTCTGCGGGTTGAGGCCGCGGCC
>JANRIM010000090.1:0-1586 GCA_033764865.1 Hyphomonadaceae bacterium | reverse complement strand
AGGGTCGGTCGTGGGGCCGGTTTTGGGGAAGACGTCATGAGACTGGTCCGTGCGGTGGCAGCGCTGGCGGCCCTCGCCGCGCTCGCGGGGTGCGGCTTCAAGCCGATGTACGCCGCCGGCGGCAACGGCGCGCTGGGGCCGATCGCGATCACCGAGGTGAAAAGCAAGATGGGCCACGCGCTGCGCACCGAGCTCGCGCGCCTGTTGAGCAACGGCGGCGACGGCCCGACGCGGCGGCTCGAGATCGAGGTGGTGGAATCCGTCGCCGGCCTCGGCCTGCGGGTCGATGAATCGTCCTCGCGCGCGGACCTGATCGCGGAGGCCAAGTACGTCCTGTACGATCCCGCCGGCCAGCCCCTCATCCGAAACTCCGTCGTGGCAGTGGTGACGTACGACATCCCGGGTCCCGCCTACAGCGCCGCCGCCGGGCAGGATGACGCCCGCGAGCGCGCCGGCGTGATGCTGGCCCAGCGCCTGCGCAACGACCTGATCTTCCGCCTCGAGCGCGCCCGCCGCGCCCCGCCGCAGACCCAAGAGCCGAAGGCCGAGACGGCCCCCGCCGGTCCGCCGGCGGAGCCCCTCGGCGTTCCCGCAGCCCGGGACACGCCCGGCGGCCTGCCGCAGACCGTCCAGCCGCCACAATCGTGACGGCCCCGTCGTGAAGACAACGCCTTGAAGCTCGCCGCCGCCGCCGCGCGGCGCTTCGTGGCCGCCCCCGATGCGGGCGTGCGCGCCGCCCTGCTCTACGGTCCCAACCGTGCGGTGGTCTCCGAATACGCCCGCGCGCTGTGCGCGTTCGCGCTGGACGGCGCAGACGATCCCTTCGCGGTCACGCGCCTCGGCGAGGACGAGATCCGCAAGGACAAGGCGCGCCTCGACGAGGCGCTCACCGCCCAGTCGCTGCTCGGCGGCCCGCGCATCGTGTGGGCGCGCGTCGAGAACGAGAGCGCCAACGACGCCATCCTCCCAGCGTTGGCCGCCATCGAGGCCGGCCAGGCTTCGGCGTGGTTCATCGTCGAGGGCGGCGAACTGGCGGGCAAAGGCAAGCTGGTGGCCGCGTTCGAAGCCGCGAGGAACGCCGTCGCCATCGCCTGCTACGAGGAGAGCGAGGCCGAGCGCGCGGCCTTCCTGCGCGGTCTCATCGACGCCGCCCGCATCCCCATGAGCGACGACGCGCGCGAGCTTTTCATCGCCGAGGCGCACGCCGACCGCTCCATCATGCGCGGTGAGCTGGAGAAGATCGCGCTGTTCGCCCACCAGCTGGGCCGCCCCGTGGAGCCCGCGGATCTGGCGGCGTTGTCCGCGGTGGAGGCGGAAAGCGCACTGGACGATGCGACCGGCGCCGCCACCGCCGGCTATGCCGCGAAGGCGCTGAACGCGCTGGACCGGCTGGAGGCCGCCAGCGGCATCTCGCTGCTTAAGGCGCTCGAACGGCGGCTGCTGCGGCTGCTGGAGGCGCGGACGCTGGTGGACAACGGGGTCTCCCCCGCCGAGGCGGGCGACAGGCTGAAGCCGAAAGTGTTCTGGAAGGACCGCGACGCGTTCGCCGGCCAGGTCCGGCTGTGGAGCGCGGCGCGCCTGCTCGA
>JANRIM010000074.1:0-59071 GCA_033764865.1 Hyphomonadaceae bacterium | reverse complement strand
TTCTTCGCCGCCGGCACCGGCGCGTTCAGCATCAAGGTCGGGCTGTCGCCGACATTGGCCATCGCGACGATGCGCGCGCGCGGCTTCAAGCCGTTCTTCTTCGCGTAGCCGGGTGAGGCGAGCAGCACGGCGGCTGCGCCGTCCACGACGCCCGACGAATTGCCCGCATGATGCACATGCTTGATCTTCAAGTCCGGATGAACTTGCCGGATCAGCCCGGCGAACGACGTGCCCTGGCCGTCGAGATTGAACTCCGCCATCGCCTCGAACGAAGGCTTGAGCGCGGCCAGCGCTTCGCGTGTCGTCTGCGGACGGGGGAACTCCTCGTGGTCGAGCGCCAGCGTGCCGTCTTCCTTGTAGACGGGCACGACGCTCTTCTTGAAATGGCCGCCCTTGATCGCCGCATCCGCACGCTGTTGGCTCACGTAAGCGAGCTCGTCCAGCGCCTCCCGCGGGATGTTCTCAAGCGTCGCGATCGCGTCCGCGCACACGCCTTGGTGCGACTGCGGATGCTGCGCGCGCAAGTGCATGTTGCCGGCATCCATCAGCGTCGGCGGGCCGGCGCCGTCGCGCAGGCTCGAAGTGTAGGACATCATCTCGGTGCCGCCCGCGATGACGAGGTCTTCATACCCCGCCGCGATCGAGGCGCAGCCGAAGTTCACCGACGTAATCCCCGAGCCGCAGAAGCGGTCGAGCGTGACGCCGCTCGCGCGCACGTCGTAGCCGGCGTCGAGGGCCGCCATGCGGCCAAGATCGGCGCCTTGCTTGCCGCGCTGGCTTGAGGTGCCCCAGATGATGTCATCCACTTCGGCCGTCTTCAGCGCGTTGCGCTCGGCCATCGCCTTGAGCACGGATGCGGCGAGCTGCTGGGGGTGGATGTCCGCAAGGGCGCCCTTGCCGACCTTGCCGATCCCACGCGGCGTCCTGCAGGCGTCGATAATCAGGGCTTCCGTCACGTCATCCTCCTTGGGCGCGGACCTTGCGCCGTGCGTGCATAGGACCGCCTCTCGGCCGGCGTCAAATTGACGGCGCGGCATGCGTGATCGCGCCTAGTCCAGCATGGCCGCCAGCGCGGGCGTGAGCACTGCGGACGGTCCGGCGGGCCCGTCCACCACGAGGCGCGCCGCGAGCCCGAGGCGTGTGGCGAAAGCAAGGCCCGCCGCCTGTCCGAGCACGGCGATGGCCGTGGCGTAGGCGTCCGCGTACAGGCACGACGCATGCAGGACCGACACTGCGATCACGCCGTTGTCCACCGGGCGGCCCGTACGCGGATCGAGCGTATGCTGCACGCGAACGCCCTCCACCACGCGGAAACGACGGTAGCCGCCCGATGTGGCGACGGCGGCGCCGCACAACGCCAGCGTGGCCGGCGGGACCGACGCCGCATCTGCGGGCGTCTCCAGCTCCACCCACCAGGGCAGACCGTCCGGCTTCACGCCGAACGCCGCCAGTTCGCCGCCGATCTCCACCAGCGCGCTCGCTGCGCCCGCGCGCGCAAGGCGCGCCGCGACCTGATCCACGGCGAAGCCCTTGGCGATGCCGGAGAGATCGAGCGCCACCCCGCCGGGCTGGAACAGCCGTCCCTGCGCGAGGCGCAGGCGACGCCAACCGCCGCGCGCCAGCGCATCGGCCACGGCCTGCGCGTCGGGCGGGCCATCGCACGCCGGCCGCGGGCCGAACCCCCACAGATCCACCAGCGCGCCGATGGCGGGATCGAACGCGCCGTCGCTGTCCGCCGCCACCGCCAGCGCCGCCGCCATCACCGCGCCGAAGCGCGCCGGCAACGCGCGCCAACCTCCCGCCGGCGCCTGCGCGAAACGGGAGAGCGCGGAGGTGGGCGACCAGGAGCTCATCTCCTCGACGACGGCGGCGAGCTCCGCGTCGATGGCGGCGGCGATCGTCGCGCGGCGCACAGAAGTCGGCGCCCACAACGCCACCGACCAGGTGGTCCCCATCGTCGCCCCGCCCAGCGTCATCCGGCGTGCGCCCTGCGGCCGCGCCGGCGCCCGCTGCAACGGCGGGATGAAGACGCAGCCGCCGTCTACGGCAGCACCTGCAGGACCGCCGTGTACTGCACGTTCCGAACCGCCCCCGGCGCAGCGCCCGGCAGGTCGCGCTGGGCGGCGTTGAGCCAGTACATGCCCGCTGCGGGCCACGTGATCGCAATGACGCCCTCCGCGTCCGCGGCGATCTCCGTTTCCGCCGGGTCGTCGCGATAGCGCGCGCCGCCCGGCGCCACCGTGACCTTCAGCCCGCCTGCGGGCCGTCCATCGAGAAGCAGCCGGAAACGCGCTGTTTCCCCCGCCGCGAGATCGTTGGGGTGCGTGATGGGCGCCAGCTCAAGGCCCGCATTGGTCAGCGCGAACACCGTGCGCGTCGGCGCGCCGCGGGTGACGAACGTCTCGACGCGGTTGAGCGACTCGGTGCGGCGCACGTCCGTGGCGCCTGCCGGCACCGCGGCGGCGAGATCCTTTGCGGCGCCGCGCCACATCCGCTCCTCGCCATCGATCCTGAAGCGCGCGGACGCGCCCTGCATGACGTTGGCGATCTTGTAGGTGCCGGGCTGCCTCAGGTGGACGTCGAACGTGGCGCGGTAGCGGGCTTGGCCCACGTTCTCGGGGAGCACGCGGGCGCCGTCCGGTGCGGTGATCATGACGGCGTCGAGCCGCATGGCGTTGTGATCGGCGTGAAACAGCGTGTTGGAGATGGCCGCGTCGACGCCGACCCAGGGATCGGCGCCCGACAGCACGGTGTCCGACGGCAGGAGCCACGCGCGGTGCGCGGTCGCCGCCGCCGGCGACAACGCGACCGCGCCCAGCGCAACGGCGAATGCGAGAAGACTGCGTTTCATGGGCTTTCTCCGTTCAGCGCGACGACGCGACGACGACCGAGACGACGCCGAGCTCGCTGGCGCCGGTCGCGGTCGCCGCGGCGCCGGGGGCGCCCCACATGAACGGCGCGCGCACCACTTCCCGGCCGCCCAGTTCGCGCGCCGCCTCCACGGCCAGAGTGTACGCACCGGGCGGTAGCGTCCGCAGCGCGCTGCGGGCGCCGTCGAAGGTCATCGTGTGGCGCCCCGGCGGGCGGGTGGCGCCGCTGAGGCCGTCGGCGGGCAGCGTCATGTCGCGGCCTGCCTTGCGCCACCATGTGCGCAGGTCCTTCAGCCATTCCGCGCCCGCGTTGTTCGGGGCGGCGACATCGTAGAGCACGGCAAGCGTCCCCGCCGACGTCTGGTCCGCGCGTTCGATCCAGATCGCCACGTAGGGCGCGTGATACTCCGCCGTGCGCAGGCGCGGGACCTCGAACGTCACGGTGAGGTCGTCTGCCCAGGCTGCCGGGACCGCGAGGCCTGCAAACACGGCGGCGAGCGAGAAGGAGCGCATGGTCAGTCCGTTCAGTGGATGAAGAAGAGGGCAAGCGCCGCCGGCGCCAGCAGGCCCGCCGCAACGAGCGGCCACGTGACCGGTCGCGCCACGGCCTTCAGCCACAGCAGCGCAAGACCGGTCGCGCAGAAAACCACGCACGCCACCGCGAACGCATCGATGAAGAAGGACCACGCCGCGCCGGCATGACGGCCTTTGTGCAAATCGTTGAAGTACGCGACCCAGCCGCGGTCGGTGTCCTCATGGGTGGCGACGCCTGCGGCGCGGTCGATCACTAGGGTGGCGTCTCCGCCGGGCCGGGGCAGCGCCACGTAGACGTCGTCGGCCGACCACTCCGCCACCATGCCTGCGGTCGATACGCCGAAGGCCGCTTGCGTCCAGGCGCTGACCTCCGCCGGCAGGGCCGCGCGCGACGCCCCGTCCGGCCCCCGGGCGACGACCGCCTGAACAGCCGCGGGCACGGGCAGCGTGCGCGTCACGACGACAGGATCGGTCTCGATGGCCCCCGCGTGATTGAGCGTCACGCCCGTGATCGCAAAGCCGAGCATGCCGACGAGGCTGAGGGCGGCGCTGATCCAATGCCAGGCCAGCATCTGGCGCAGCCAAAACGCCTTCAACGACCGGCGCGCGCCAACGCGCGGTCCCGGATCCGCAGATCCTGCGCGCGCCGCCCGCTCCACCATGGTGTCCGACATCACCGCCCTCGGAGCCGCCAAATCGCATATGCGAATTAGTTGCAAGTATACAGACCTCGCGGCGCCCGCAAGCGATGTTTCGGTGTCGGGGGCCAAACCTGCCCGCCACAATGTCGCAGTTAAGAATCATTTGCAAAATGAATCGAGCCGGCCTAGCCTCGTCATATGAGAATAATTCTCATTTGCGAGGACTTGGGGATGAGCAGAGACGATGATCGCGCCGCACGCGCTGGCGCCGGAGACGACCGCACGGCCATGGACACGGCGAGGCGCCCCGCCCGGAGCGCGATGCGGTCGACCGGCATCCAGTCATTCGCCCGCACCGCGACCCGGTTCGCCGCGATCATGGGCGCATCGACCGCCGCTCTCGGCGCCGTTCCGGCACTGGCCGATGACGCGGGCGATGAAGTGGTCGTGACGCGCGAACGCATCGTCGGCAACCGCCTCACGGCGCCGCTGCTGGATACGCCGCGCACTGTCGTCGTCATCCCGCAGGAGGTGATCCGGCAAAGCGCCTCGGCGACACTGGCGGAGGCGCTGCGCACGACGCCCGGCATCACGCTGGGAAGCGGCGAGGGCGGCAACCCGATCGGGGACCGGCCGTTCATCCGCGGCTTCGATTCGATGTCCGACACCTTCGCCGACGGCCTGCGCGACAACGCCGCGCAATCGCGCGACGTGTTCAACCTGGAGGAAATCTCGCTCATCAAGGGCCCGAGCTCCGCCTACACCGGCCGCGGGGGCACCGGCGGCTCCATTGCGCTCACCAGCAAGACCGCCAATCTCTCCGACGACATTTCCGCCACGGCGACGCTGGGCGACGACGCCACCATGCGCGCCACGGGGGACGTCAACGTGCGCCTCGGCGAGACAAGCGGGCTGCGGATCAACGTCATGGGCCATGACGCGGAGGTGGCCGGGCGCGACGCCGTGACGTTGAGCCGATGGGGCGCCGCGGCCTCCCTGGCGCTTGGCCTCGACACCGCCAATCGCCTGACGCTGAACGTCTACACCTTCGAAAGCGACGACATCCCCGACTACGGCCTGCCCTACTCCAGCAGCACGGGCGCCCGCACGGTGGCGAACGTCGATCCCGACAACTTCTACGGCCTTGTCGCGCGCGATTTCCGACGCACGGGCTACGACAGCGCGCTGCTGAAGCTCGAGCGCGATTTCGCCAACGGGCTGACGCTGAGCAACATCACCCGCATCAGCGAAGCCACGCAAGACTACGTGGTGAGCAACCCCGACGACAGCCGGGGCAACGTGGTCAACGGCTTCGTGCTCCGCAACATCAAGAGCCGCGGCTCGGAAAACGAGTCGCTGATCAACCTCACGACACTGGGCGGCGACGTCTCGTCCGGCGGGCTCGATCATGTCTTCGTCCTGGGCGTCGAGATCAGCCGCGAGGAAACGATGAACCGCGGCTACACCGTAACGGGGCCGGGGCTGACCACAGGAACCATCGTCACCGGCAGCGCCGTCACGGCGCGCGCCACCTCATGCAGCGCTGCGGGCGGGCGACTGGGCGCGGCCTTCGGGTACAACTGCACAACGCTGAACGACCCCGACCCTTACGATCCATGGATCGGCGTCATCGGCCGTGCGACGTCGCGCACCGAGACGGCGACGGACACCTGGGCCGTGTTCGGCTTCGACACCATCACCTTCAGCGAGCGCTGGGAGGCCAACATCGGCGTTCGGTACGACAGCTACAGCGCCGATTTCGCCACCATCACCGACGCCGGCGCGGTGACCGCCTTCGACAACGAAAGCGATTTCGTGAACTACCAGGTGGGCCTCGTCTACAAGCCCGTCCGGAACGCCAGCCTGTACGTCTCCTACGGCACATCGTCCAATCCATCGGCGGAAGGATCGGGCGAATCGGCGTCGGGCAACCTGTCGGCCGTCAACGACGATCTGGAGCCGGAGGAGAACAGGGCCTACGAGCTGGGCGCCAAGTGGGCGGTGCTCGACGGCGATCTCACGCTGAGCGCCGGCGTGTTCCGCACCGAGAAGACCAACGCGCGCGTCGCCAACCCGACGGCCGGCGCAGAGCTTCTTCTTGTGGGCGATCAGCGCGTCGACGGATTCGAGATCGGGGTCACGGGCGCGATCACCGACGCCTGGGACATCTTCGCCGGCTACACCTACCTTGACGCGATCGTCGAGGACGACGGTCCGGCCGCCGCCAATGACGGCAAGCAGTTTCCCAACGTCGCGCCGCATGCCTTCTCGGTCTGGACAAGCTACGCCGTGACCCCCACCGTGACGCTCGCCGGCGGCGCCGCCTACATGGACGCGCGTTTCGCGGACGCGGCCAACCTGATTTCGATCGACGACTACTGGCGCTTCGACGCCATGGCGCGGTTTGCCTTGGGCGAGCACCTCGATCTCCAGATCAACGGGCAGAATCTCAGCGACGAGCGTTATGTCACGCAGCCGTACACCAGCCACATGGCGCAGATCGCTCCCGGGCGATCGGTGCTGGCCACGCTGATTTTCCAGTATTGATAACCATCCGCATCGCCTGACTGGACCACACCCATGATGCTGCATGTGCCCGACGTTCTCACCCGGGCCGAGGTGGCGGCGGTGCGCGGCCTGATCGACGCTGCGCCATGGGCGGACGGCAACGCCACGTCCGGTGCGCAGTCCGCGCTCGCAAAGCGGAACCGCCAGCTCCCCGAACAGGGCGACGCCGCCCGCGCGGCGGGCGACGCCATCCTCGCAGCGCTGGAACGCTGCCCGTCGTTTGTCTCCGCCGCGTTGCCACTGCGGGTGTTCCCGCCCCTGTTCAACCGCTACGGGCCAGGCGAAGGCTTCGGCGCGCACGTCGACAACGCGATCCGCATCCGGCGCGGGAGCGACTTCCGCATCCGGACGGACCTCTCGGCCACGCTATTCCTGTCCGACCCGGAGGACTACGACGGCGGCGAACTGCACGTGGAGGACACCTACGGCGCGCATACCGTGAAGCTGCCTGCGGGCGACATGATCCTCTACCCCGCGTCAAGCCATCACAGCGTGACCGCGATCACGCGGGGTGAGCGGGTGGCGTCTTTCTTCTGGATCCAGAGCGTGGTGCGCGACGACGCGCGGCGTGCGCTCCTGTTTGAGATGGATGCGGCGATCCAGGGACTGGGCGCACGCGTGGGCGTCGGCGCCGACGAAGTGCGCATGCTGACGGGGACCTACCACAACCTCGTGCGGATGTGGGCGGAGCTTTGAACGTCTGCCCTTGACACACGCTGCGCGATATCGGCTACGCGCAGGGTCATGATGTCCTTCAGCGACCTTCTCGACACCGTGCGCGCCGATGGCGACGTCTGGCGCGCGGACGCCGGGGCGGACTGGCGCCAAGGCCGCACGCTCTACGGCGGGGCGTCGGCGGCGCTGTGCCTGGAGGCGTGCCTGCGCGCAGCGAAGCCCGCCGCGCCGCTGCGTTCGGCGCAAATCAGCTTCATCGGTCCCTCGGCGGAGAACCTGACGCTGGCCCCGGCCGTGTTGCGACAAGGCAAGTCGGCGACGTTCATCGGCTGCGACCTGCTGAGTGACGACGCCATCGCCACGCGCGCGGTCTTCTGCTTCGGCGACGCGCGACCGTCCGCCCAGGCGCGCCAGGCGCCGCGCGGACCCTCGGCGCCCGCGCCGGACGCATGCGGCGGCTATTTTGACGCCGATCGCCGTCCCGCCTTCGCCACCCATTTCGACCTGCGTCTCGCGGGCGGGGCGCGCCCGCTGTCGGGCGCGACCGATCCGGACATCCTGGTTTGGGCGCGCCATCGCGACGAGCAGGCCGCAGGGGCGGCGGCGCTGCTTGCGCTGGCCGACGTTCCTCCGCCGGCCGCCTTCACCCTGTTCACCGCGCCCACGATCATCAGCACCATGACCTGGATGGTCGACGTGCTCGATCCCGCCGCGATGGCGACGGGCGGCTGGAAACTTCTGCGCAGCACGGCGGAATCGGTGGGCGACGGCTACTCCGCGCAGGCCATGACGATCTGGGACGCGGACGGCCGGGCGATCCTGGCGGGGCGGCAGAGCATCGCCGTCTTCGGCTGACGGGCGCCTACGAGGCGGCCTTGGCCGTCGCGCAGTCCTCGCTCCCGCAGCGGAGCAGGATGGCGAACAGGGGCCGCAGCGATTCCATGTAGTCCTCGATGGCGAGGGACGGATCCTTCACCGCCCGCAAAGCCCACCCGTCGATGAGCATGACGATCATGTGCAGGCGCGCATCGATGGTGTCGTCATCGGCGGCGCCGGCCAGGATGAGGGTCTCGCGCAGGTGCTGGCGCATGTTGGCGTCGATCAGGCGCACGATGTCCGCGATCCGCGGGTTGCGGGCCGCTTCCGCGAAGAACTCCAGGCACAACGCCGCCGATTCCAGCTGCCCCACCTTTTCGGCGTGGTAGCGGGCCACATCGATCATCTGCTCCACCAGGTCGCCGGAGCGCGCGCGGACGCCGGCCATCCGGCTGCCCCACTCCTCCATGCTCTGCTCCACGAGCGCGGCGATGATGGCCTCCTTGTTTTCGAAGTAGCGGTAGATCTGGCCCACGCTCATGGACGCCTCGGCCGCGATGGAGGCCATGCTCGCGCCGTTGAACCCCTCCCGATTGAAGCATTTCGACGCCGCCTCCAGCACCTGGGCGCGCCGCAGTTCGGCCCGGGTGGGCGCAGGGACCGGCAGTTCCGCATGGGTCACGGTGTTTCCTCGTTTTTCTTTGTTTTGCCGCCTTGACGTAGCGCCGTTGGGCGCTTAGGTCCACCCAAGTGAGAATGAACGTTCATTCTCGCAAGATCATCACTGTTTTTCTGTGGTTTTCTAAACACAAGTTCACGTTTGAGGGGCCTTCGATGGCATGGACCAAGGCAGCCGCCAAGCGGCGCACGGAGATTACCGTAGCGTCAACCTTCGCGTTGGCCGTCGCGCTTGCGGCGTGCGGCCAGTCCGGCGGCGCCGAGAGCGGAGCCCAGCCGCCGCCCGTGGTGGGCGTCGTGGAGATCGCCGCGCAGCCGCATGAGAGCACAGTCCGGCTCGCCGGCCGCGTGAGCGCGTTCGAAGTGTCAGAGGTCCGTCCGCAGATCGGCGGCATCGTGCGCAGCCGGCGCTTCGTCGAAGGTTCCGAGGTGCGGGCGGGACAACTCCTCTACGAGATCGATCCGGGGCTCGCCCGCACGGAGCTGTCCGGCGCCCAGGCCGCCGCCGCGTCCAGCCGGGCGCAGTACGAGCGGTTCCAGCAGCTGATCGGGATCGGCGCCGTCAGCCGCCAGGAACTGGACGACGCCCGCGCCGCCGCTGACCAGGCCGAGGCCGCCCTCGCGGCAGCCCGCATCAGCGCCGCCTACACCCGCGTGACCGCGCCAATCAGCGGCGTCATCGGCGCCTCCAGCGTCACCAGCGGCGCGCTCGCCACCCCCGCGCAGGCGGCCCCGTTCGCGGTGATCCAGCAGATCGACAAGGTCTACGTGGACCTGACGCTGTCAGCGGCCGAACTGATGCGCCTGCGCAAGTCCTTCGACCAGCAGGGTGGCGCCCGCGTGACGCTGACGCTGCCCGACGGCTCCACCTACGCACGCACGGGCCAGCTTCAGTTCTCCGAGGTCACCGTCAGCGAAGGCACCGGAACGGTGCGCCTGCGCGCGCTCTTCCCAAACCCGGAGCGGGTGCTTCTGCCGGGCATGTTCGTGAAGGCCAACGTGAGCGTGGGCGTCGATCCGGACGCCATTCTCGCCCCGCAGCAGGGCGTGACGCGCAACGCGAAGGGCGAAGCGATCGCCCTCGTGCTGACGCCCGAAAACGTCGTGGAGCAGCGCATCGTGGAGACGGGTGCGACCGCCGGCGACAAGTGGGTCGTGCTGTCCGGCCTGTCGACGGGCGATCGCTTGATCGTGGAAGGCGGCCAGCGTGTGCGGCCCGGCGACGCCGCGACAGCCGCCGTCGCAGGCGTCCCGGCCCAGAAGTCCGGTTCCGCGGGCGATCTCCGCGGCCGCGAAGGCTGAGGCGACGACCATGTCCAGATTCTTCATCGACCGGCCCATCTTCGCATGGGTGCTCGCCATCGTGATCGCGCTCGCGGGCGCGATCGCGCTGCGCGGCCTGCCCGTGGCGCAGTATCCCCAGATCGCGCCGCCCAGCATCTCGATATCGGCCACCTATCCCGGCGCCTCGGCCCAGACCGTGCAGGATACGGTCACCCAGGTGATCGAGCAGCAGATGAACGGGCTCGACGGATTGCGCTACATGAGCGCGACCAGCGACGCCTCCGGCGTCGCGTCGCTCACGCTCACCTTCGCGCAGGGCGTCGACCCCGACATCGCGCAGGTCCAGGTCCAGAACAAGCTTCAGAACGCCATCGCGCTGCTGCCGCAGGTGGTGCAACAGCAAGGCGTGCGCGTGGCCAAAACGGCCAACAGTTTCCTGCTGATCGTGGGCCTCATCTCCGACGACCCCACCACCACCGCCACCGATCTGTCGGACTTCGCGGCCTCATCCCTCCAGGATCCACTCAGCCGCGTGGAGGGCGTGGGCGAGGTGGAGCTGTTCGGCGCGTCCTACGCGATGCGCATCTGGCTCGATCCCAACAAGCTGCAGGGCTTCGCGCTGACGCCGGCGGATGTCTCGAGCGCGATCCGCGCCCAGAACGCAGAGGTGTCCGCCGGCCAGATCGGCGCGTTGCCGGTCGTGGAGGGCCAGCAGCTGAACGCCACGGTGTCAGCGCAGTCGTTGCTGCAGACGCCCGAGGAATTCGAGAACATCCTGTTGCGGACCCTCCCCGACGGCGCGAGCGTGCGCCTGCGGGATGTGGCGCGCGTGGAGCTCGGGTCGGAATCCTACGCCAACGACAGCCGCTTCAACGGACGCGCCGCCACGGGCCTCGCGGTCCGGCTGGCGTCCGGGGCCAACGCCGTCGACACCGCAGAGCGCGTGCGCGAAGCGGTCGCCGGACTGGAGCCCAACTTCCCCGCTGGCGTGCGGGCCATCTTTCCCTACGACACGACGCCATTCGTCGCGAAGTCCATCGAGGAAGTGATCAAGACGCTGCTTGAGGCGATCGTCCTCGTCTTCCTCGTGATGTTCTTCTTTCTGCAGAACTGGCGCGCCACGATCATTCCCACCATCACCGTGCCCATCGTCCTGCTTGGCACGTTCGGGATGCTGGCCGTCTTCGGCTACACCATCAACACGCTGACGATGTTCGCGATGGTGCTCGCCATCGGGCTGCTGGTGGATGACGCCATCGTCGTGGTGGAGAACGTCGAACGCCTGATGCGGGAGGAGAATCTCTCCGCCCGGGACGCAACGCGCAAATCCATGCAGCAGATCACCGGCGCGCTCGTCGGCATCGCGCTGGTGCTGTCGGCCGTGTTCATCCCGATGGCGTTCTTCCCCGGCTCCACGGGGGTCATTTACCGCCAGTTCTCCATCACCATCGTCTCCGCAATGGCGCTCTCCGTGTTGATGGCGCTGACGCTGATCCCGGCGCTGACGGCCACCCTGCTGCGCCATGAGCCGCCGCCGAAGCCGGGTTCGCGGCTCGGCGCCGTCTTCGGCCGGTTCAATCGGGGGCTTGAAGGGCTGTCGCGCCGGTATCAGGGCATCCTCGGCAGGACGCTCGCCCCGCGCGCGCGCAGCCGCGTCCTGGGTGTTTACGCAGTGGCGCTGGTGGCGCTCGGGATGCTGTTCACGCGGCTGCCGACATCGTTCTTTCCGGAGGAGGACCAGGGCTTCTTCATCACGCTGGTCCAGTTGCCGGCCGGGGCGTCCGCGGAGCGGACTTCGGCCGTCCTGCGCCAGGTCGAAGACTACTACCGGACGGAAGAAAGCGAGACGATCGAGTCGTACTTCTCCATCGCCGGTTTCAGCTTCGCGGGCGTCGGCCAGAACCAGGGCCTGATGTTCGTGCAGCTGAAGGACTGGAGCGAACGCACGGAGCCAGCCAAACGCGCGAGCGCCGTGGTCGGTCGCGCGTTCGGCGCCCTGAGCCAGATCCGCGACGGCGACGTTTTTCCCGTGTTGCCGCCGGCCGTCACGGAACTCGGCAACGCGACCGGCTTCGACATGCAGCTGATCAACCAGTCGAACATGCCGCGCGAACAATTTATCGCCGCGCGCGACCAGCTGCTCGCGCTGGCCGGGGAAAACCGCAACCTGATGCAGGTCCGGCCCAACGGGCAGGACGACACGCCGCAGCTGCGGCTCGACATCGACCAGCAGGCGGCCACGGCGCTCGGCGTTTCCATCACGGACGTCAACGCCACGCTCGCGGGGGCGTGGGGCGGGGTCTACGTCAACGACTTCCTCGACCGTGGACGCATCAAACCGGTCTACATGCAGGGCGACGCCCCGTTCCGCATGGCCCCGGAAGACCTCGGCGCGTGGCACGTCCGCACCGACAGCGGCGAGATGGCGCCCTTTTCCGCGTTCACGCAGGCGCAGTGGATCTCCGCATCGCCGCGGCTCGAACGCTTCAACGGCGCACCCTCGTTCAACATCCAGGGCCAGGGCGCGCCGGGCGTGAGCTCCGGTGTGGCGATGCAGGAAATGGAGAGGGCCGTGGCGCAACTGCCGCCCGGCCTCGGCATCGGCTGGACGGGCCTCTCCTACGAAGAGCGCGAGTCCGGCTCGCAGGCGCCGGCGCTTTATGCGCTTTCGCTGCTGGTGGTCTTCCTGTGCCTTGCGGCGTTGTACGAGAGCTGGACGATTCCGCTCGCCGTGCTGGTGGTCGTGCCCCTAGGCCTGCTGGGCGCGGTGATTGCGGCGAACCTGCGCGGCCTGTCCAACGACGTGTACTTCCAGGTCGGCCTGCTCACCACGATGGGCCTCGCCGCCAAGAACGCCATCCTCATCGTGGAGTTTGCGCGCGATCTCGCCCACCGGGGCATGACCCACGCGGACGCCGCCATCGAGGCCGCCAAACTGCGTATGCGGCCCATCCTCATGACGTCCCTCGCCTTCGTGTTCGGCGTGCTGCCGATGGCGCTGGCGAGCGGTGCAGGGTCGGGCGCGCAAAACGCCATCGGCACGGGCGTGATCGGCGGCATGATCGCGGCGACGCTGCTCGTCACGGTGCTGACGCCCTTCTTCTTCGTCCAGATCAGCACGCTGTTCCAGCGTCGCTGGTTTGGCGGCCGGCCAACGCCGGAACCCACGCCCCACGCGGAGGCCGCTGAATGATCGCCCGTCTCTCCCCGTTTGCGGCGCTTCTGCTGGGCGCCTGCGCGGTGCTGGAGCCTGCCTACGAGCGGCCGGCGGCGCCGGTCCCCGCTGCATGGCCGCCCACGGCGGCGGCGACATCCGACGACGCGCCCCTGCCCGCATGGAAGACCGTCTATGCCGATCCCAAGATCGCCGCGCTGATCGGCCAGGCGCTTGCGCAGAACAGGGATTTGCGCATCGCTGCCCTGACGATCGAGCGCGCGCGCGCGCAATACCGCGTGCAGCGCGCCCAGTCCGTCCCCGCCATAGACGCGACGGCGTCCGGCGCCATCCAGGGCTTCGAGACTGCGGCGGGAGAGACTGTCACGCGCGACTACTCCGTCGGCGTCGGCGTCACGTCGTTCGAGGTTGACCTGTTCGGGCGGGTGCGCAGTCTCAACCGCGCCGCCCTGCAGCGGTATCTCGCCACGGCCGACGCCCGCGAGAGCGTGCAGATCAGTCTCGTCGCCGAAGTGGCCGCCGCATACCTGACGTTCGCGGGCGACCTGGACCTGCTGCGGCTCGCCCAGGAAACCCTCGCGTCCCAGCAGCGGTCGCTGGAACTGACGCAACGCCGCGTGGCTGCGGGCGCCTCGTCCCAGCTTGACCTCGAGCGTGCCCGCACGACAGTCGAGACTGCCCGGGCGGACGTTGCGCGCTACACCGCCTTCGTCGCGCAGGACGAAAACCTCCTCGCCCTGCTCATCGGCGGCCCCGTCCCGCAGGACTGGCGCCCGACGCGGCTCGCCGACGTGGCCTTCGGGGTTGACGAGCTCCCCGCGGCCTTACCGTCCAACGTGCTCCTGACCCGTCCCGACATCCGCGAAGCGGAACGCACCCTGCGCGCCGCCAACGCCGACATCGGCGCCGCACGCGCGGCCTTTTTCCCGAACGTCACCATCTCCGCCTTCGGCGGGCAGTCGGACGCCCGGTTCGAAAATCTGTTCAGCGGCGCCGGCGGCGCGTGGAGCTTCACGCCGCAAGTCTCGCTGCCGTTGTTTGACGGCGGGGCCCGCCGCGCCGGCCTCGGCGTGGCCCGTGCAGACCGCGACATCGCGATCGCCTCCTATGAACGCTCCATCCAGGTGGCGTTCCGCGAAGTTGCGGATGCGCTCGCCGCGCGCGGCACGATCGAGGAAGAGCTTGCAGCCCGGCAGGCGCTGACTGCGGCTGCGCAGGAGAGCTACCGTCTCTCCGAGGCGCGCTACAACGAGGGCATCGACAGCTACCTCAGCCTGCTCGACGCCCAGCGCGAGCTCTACGCCGCGCAGCAGGCGCTGGTGAGCACGCAGGTGTCGCGCGCGACGAACTTCGTCACGCTCTACAAGGTGCTCGGCGGCGGCGTCTGAGACCGGCGCACGACGGGTCGCTGCCGTAGTGCAGGCGCCGGCGCCAAGGCGCACGCGGTCTGCGACGAAGAGTGTGCATTTCGAGACACACCGCAGGACCGAACACGCGCACGGGGCCCCGCGCCCGGGTTGACCGCGCGTCGCATGCGCCTCCACACTATCGACACATTCAGGAGCGCCGGCCCACGCAAGGCCGCCCGCCCGACGGATTGGATGTCGTGACGCGTCTGTCTGCCACCGCAGGAGACGCATCAGATGAGCAGCATATTCAGGAAGACTTTGTTCGGGGCCATCGCGCTTGCGGGCGTGGCGAGCCTTGGCTTGACCCCCGCGCTAGCCCAGGAGGCGCCCATCGCCGGCGATGACGACGAGATCGTCGTCACGGGATCGCGCATCAAGCGGCCCGACCTCTCCGGCAACAGCCCCATCGAGGTCGTGGATGCGGAGGAAATCTCCATCACTGGCACGGTCAACGTGGAGACCCTCCTCAACGAACTGCCCCAGGTCCTGCCGGGCTTCACGAAGACGTCGAACAACCCCGGATCCGGCACGGCCACCGTGGACCTGCGGGGCCTCGGCGTGCAGCGCACCCTCGTGCTGGTGGACGGCAAACGCTTCATCGGATCCGCGCCGCCGGATTCGTCGACCGCCGCAGGCATCGTGGACCTGAACAACATCCCGGTGCAGCTGCTGGAGCGGGTGGACGTCGTGACGGGCGGCGCCTCGGCGGTGTACGGCTCCGACGCGATCGCCGGTGTGGTGAACTTCGTGCTCAGGGACGACTTCACGGGCGCACAGCTCGACGTCGCCTACGACACCACGGAGGAAGGCGATGCGGAGACGATGGACTATTCCCTCACGCTCGGCGCGAACTTCGCCGACAACAAGGGCAACATCGCCTTCAATGTGAGCTACACCGACCGCCAGCCGCTCTTCCGCGCCGATCGCGCCAACCTCGCCACCGAGTTCGACGACGACGGGGCCGGCGGGCTTGTGGCGTCGGGGAGCCCGACAAACCAGCTGGGCTCCATCACCGACACGTTCCCCGGGCGCCCGGACGGCATCGTCTTCAACGCCGACGGCACGCCGCGCACGTACATCGTCCCGGACGACTTCTACAACTTCGCGCCGACGAACTACGTCCAGCTGCCGCAGAAGCGTTGGTCCTTCACCGCCGTGGGTGACTACGAGGTGGCGCCCGACGTGGAGTTCTATGCGCGCGCGAGCTTCGCCAGCAATTCCGTGCCCACGCAGCTTGCGCCCACGCCCATTGCGGACTTTTTCACCCTTGACCTCAACAACAACCCGTTCGTGAACCTGGCCACGCGCGCCATTATCCTTGATCCCGCCATCGACGCCGACACCAACGGCCTCAATGACTTCGACGACGACTTCGACGGCGTGGACGTGGGCGATCCCGACGACGTCGATGGCGTCGTGACCTCCCTTGTGCGCCTGCGCCTGCCGGACTCCACGCCCCGCATCTCCAACCACGAGAACAGCGTCTTCCAGTTCGTGGGCGGATTCCGCGGCGATCTCTCCGGGCTTCTGGACGGCTGGGATTGGGACCTGAGCGGGCAGTACGGGCGCTCCAACAACGACGCCACCTTCGCGGGCGACGCCTCCAAGGCGCTCTTCCAGCAGGGGCTGAACGCAGTCGCCGGCCCCAACGGCCCGGTCTGCATCGACACCTCGAACGGGTGCGTGGCCATCAACTTCTTCGGTCCCGGCGCCTTCACAACGGAGATGTACGAGTTCATCGCGCTGTCTGGCGCAGCGACCAGCGTCACCCAGCAGACGGTCGTCTCGGCCGCGCTGTCCGGGGACCTGGGGCCCGTGAGGAGCCCGTTTGCGGTGTCCGCCGTGGACATCGCCGTCGGCGGGGAATACCGGCAGGAGAAACTGACCATCACGCCGGACCAGAACTTCGCCACAGGCAACATCCTGGGTTTCGACGCCATCTCGCCGGTGCGCGGGCAGTTCGACGTGCGCGAATACTTCATCGAAGTGCGCGCGCCGCTGATCGAGAACGCGCCGTTCGTGGAGTCGCTCGTCTTCGACGGCGGCTTCCGCTACTCCGACTACTCGACGGCCGGCAAGGTGGAGACCTACAAGCTCGGCGGCGAGTGGACGCCGACGCAGGGCATCCGTTTCCGCGGACTGTTCCAGAAGGCCGTGCGGGCGCCGAACATCTTCGAGCTGTTCTCCCCGCAGACCGACACCCAGGAAGGCGGCGACAGCGACCCCTGCTCCTCCGCCAACGCCGCGAACCTCGCCGCGAGCGCCGAACTGCGTGCGCTGTGCGTCGCCACCGGCGTTCCGGCGGGCCTTGTGGGCGTCATCCCCGATTTCTCGGCGAACCAGGCGCCGATCAAGATCGGCGGCAATCCCGACCTCGATGTGGAGCAATCCGACACCTTCACCATCGGCACGGTGCTGGAGCCGGACTTCATCCCCGGTCTTTCGCTGACCGTGGACTACTACGAGATCGAGCTGACGGACGCGATTTCCGGCCTCTTCGGATCCGGCCAGGCGGTGCTGGACGCCTGCTACAATCCGGGCGCCTCCTCCTCCATCGCCTGC
This sequence comes from Hyphomonadaceae bacterium, assembly GCA_033764865.1. Lineage (GTDB taxonomy): Bacteria > Pseudomonadota > Alphaproteobacteria > Caulobacterales > Aquidulcibacteraceae > VFBF01. Next base: position 41,859 of record JANRIM010000074.1, on the reverse strand, counting down.
GCCGCCATCACGCGTCGCCCGAACGGCCAGATCGACATCAACGGCGGCATCGATCAACGCAACGCCAACATCGCCGCCGTCGAGACGTCAGGCGTCGACGTGGGGGCCCGGTACGGCTTCGACCTCGGCGACCTGACGGGAACCGGGCTCGGCACGCTGGACTGGACGCTCACCGTCTCGTGGCTGGAAAGCTTCACGGTGCAATCCAATCCCAACGCCGACCCCATCGAGTGCGTGGGCACCTACGGGCGCGCCACCTGCGCGCTCACCCCCGTGCAACCGGAGTGGAAGTTCACCAACACGCTCAACTACGCGATCGGCGACGCCTGGTCGTTCAACGCGCGGTGGAGCCACGTGGGCGAGGTGACCGACTTCCGCGTCGTGGACGGCGCAGACCCCGCCACAGTCGCTGCGCCTTCCATCGATGCGTACAATTCGTTCGATCTGGCGGCGTCGTGGTCGCCAACGCCGTGGGCGCAGGTGCGGTTCGGCGCGCAGAACGTCACCGATGCGGACTATCCGCTGATCGGCGACATCGACGAGCAGTCCAACGGCTTCCCGACTGTCTATTCACCGTTCGGGCGGCAGTTCTTCGTGGCGCTGCGCCTCAGGCGCTAATCGCCATCGACGGACGACGGACGGGGCGGCGGCGCAAGCGGCCGCCCCGCTTCGTTCCCGCCGCCGCCGGAGACCCAGCGCGGCGACCGCTTCTCGCGAAACGCCGCCATGCCCTCCTGACCTTCTTCGGAGGCGAAGAGGGCGAAGCTGCGGGCTTGCGTCCATGCAAAGGCGGTTTCCAGGTCCTGCGCCGCCAAGCGCCGCACGAGCGCCTTGGCCTCGGCGAGCGCGCGCGGTCCGCCGCGACCGATCATGTCGACGTCCGCCTGCACCGCGGCCTCCAGCCCCCCCACGGGCGCCGTGCGATGGATCAGGCCGTACGCCGCGGCCGCCGCCGCGTCGAACGTCTCGCCGGTCAGGAACAGCTGCATGGCGCGCGCGGCGCCGATCCTGGGCACGCACACGACGCCGATGATCGCCGGAATGACGCCGATGCGCACCTCGCTGAAGCTGAACGTCACCGTCTCGACGGCGATCGCGATGTCGGCGGCGGCCACAAGCCCCAGCCCGCCCGCGAAGGCGACCCCGTTGACGGCGGCGATCACCGGCTTGGGCGCGTGCAGGAGGTCGGTGAGCAGGCGCACGAAGGGCGACGGCTCTTCCGGCGCCGTCGCGGCGACCCCCTTCAGATCCGCCCCGGCGCAGAAGGCCTTGCCGGCGCCCGTCAGCACGATGCAGCGGGCGCCGTCGTCCGCGAGGGCGCGCCGCACGTGGTCCGAGAGCGACGCGATCAGGGCGTCGTTGAGCGCGTTGCGCCGTTCGGGCGCGTTGAGGGTGATCCACGCCGCCCCGTGACGGAGCTCGTACAGTGTGGGCGCTTCGCTCATGGCCGATCCTGCTGCTGGGCGGACGGTCGGCCATAGGGTGCGGGCCGTCAACGTACGTCTTGGCTAGGGGGTCACGATATCGCGATGCATGGGGGCGAGCTTGGCCAGCAGCCTGTTCTGCGCCCGGAACGGCACGCCTTCCCGGTCCATCGCCGCCTGCAGGTGCTCCACGAGGACGTTGAAGTCCTTCGACCGGACGCCCATGTCGGCGTGCGACGCGGCCATGGTGCGGCCGGTGTACGTGCACGGCCCGCCGGCGATGTAGCAGATCTGCTCCCCCAGCGTGCGCCGGAGACGGACGAGGTCATGGTTGACGAAGATGTCGGCGATGCGCGGATCCGCAGTCGAGCGCGCCACCAGATCGTGCACGATCCGCTGGATGCCCTCGCGCCCGTTCAACGCCGCGAAGACATCCTCGCCCTCGATGGGTTGCGCGCCGGCGTTGGCGTTCGACTGCACGTAGGGATCGACCGGTTTCTCCGCGGCCCCGTCCGGTTGCGCATACGCAGGCGCAGCCCACACGACGAGGGTGACAACGAGGGCGAGAGCAGCGCCGCGCACGGTCAATATCCCACCTGGAGCGAGACGTAGACGCCGCGTTGGCCTTCCCGCGTGGCGATGTCGCCCAGATCGACGTACGCAAGCGTGCCCGAAAGATTGCTCGTCAACGCATAGGCGGCGAAGAGGTCGAAGGCGTCGTCTTCCTTGGCGAAGCGGAGATTGTCAGGCTTGGTGCGGTACTCGCCGCCCACGATGAACCGGCGCGAGAGCATGTAGGCGACGGCGGCCTCCGCTTGCAGGGAATGGCCGTCGTTCCTGTCGCCGCCGAAGCCCAGCAGGCCCGCCTGGTTCGCCTCGGTCCAGCGCAGCGCGCCAGAGACCAGCATGCTCTCCGAAAGCAGGAGCTTCGTTGCGGTGACGTAGTAGTCGATCCCGTCGTCGCTGGCCGCGCCCACGGCGCGCACCACGGCCTCCTGGCTGTTGGTCTTGAACTGCGCCCCGACGGCGATTTGCGGCATCAGCCGGTCCTGGTCGTAGACCGCGTCGCCCGCCACCCGCAGTTTCACGCCGATGACGTCCTGCTCGAAGGTGAAGCGGTCGCGCAGGCCGAGCGCGCGACCCGTGGACCCGGTGTGGAACTCCTGGCGCGCGTAGGAAACTTCAAGACGATCGTGGAACCCCACCGCGGCCCCGTACGCGCGCAGCTCGAAATCCGGCAGCGGCGCCACCGTCGCGAAGGCGGAGCCGCCGATGCCGTCCTCCGTTTCGTTTCCGGAAACAAGCGACCAGGTGGACAACCCGCCGCCGGCGGCGCCTTCGATGGTGCTCACGCCGCGCGTCAGCAGGAGCTTCCCGCCATGGACGAGAGGCCTGGCTTCGGCGGCGTCCAGCGACAGGAGCCCGAGCGCCAGGGCTGGAACGGCAGTCAACCGCGCGGCGCTGGAATAGGTGGTGTTGCCCATAGTCCGCCCACCAATGCGTCGGTGTGGTTAAGGCGGTGTTGACGACGACTGCGCCGCCGCACGGCGGATTTACCAAGCCTTATGGGCAAGGCGCCCATAACGCGTCATGCGTCGCGCCCTCTTCATCCTGGCAGCCCTGCTCACTGCCGGCATCGCCCATGCGGACGATCTCGCCGTGTCCGTGCGCGACCGCGCCGGCGCGCCCGTGGTCAACGCCGTCGCCACCTTCCGGCCCGCCGCCGGCGTCGCCGCAGGGTCTCCGCGGTTCGACTGGCCCATGCGGATGTCGCAACGGGGCGTCGCGTTCGATCCCCACGTGCTGATCGTGCCCGTCGGCGCTGAGGTGTCGTTTCCCAACTTCGACAACGTGCGCCATCACGTCTATTCGTTTTCCGCCGGCAACCGGTTCGAGCTGCGGCTGTTCAGCCGCGACGAAACGCGAAGCTACCGCTTCACGGCGCCCGGCGTGGCGGCCATCGGCTGCAACATCCACGACAAGATGTCAGCCTTCATCGTGGTGGTCGACACGCCCTACGCCGCCAAGACCGGCCCCGACGGACGCCTGCTCCTGCGCGGCGCCAGCGGCGCCGGCGTGCTGACGATCTGGCATCCCGACCTGCGCGCCCCCGGCAACAAGATGACGCGGACGATCCAAGCCAACCGGACGGGCGCCGGCGAGGCGCTTGTCGTCGATCTCCGGTCCACGGCCGGCGCCCACCACTAGCGCGGTCATGTTCACCCGACTCCAGACCAAGCTGGTCGTCCTGTTTGCGGGCCTGTTCGGCCTCGCGATCCTTCTGTGCGGGGCCGTGGTCTACACCGAAGTCTCGGAGAACGCCGGACGCACCGTGCGCCGCGAGCTCCTGGCCAGCGGCGAAGTCTTCGACCGCCTGTGGGAACTCCGCTCCAGTCAAATCCAGGACGGCGCGTCCCTGCTGGCGCGCGATTTCGGCTTCCGTGAGGCAGTCGCCACGCGCGACGACGCCACCATCCGCTCCGCCCTCGACAACCTGCGCGCGCGGCTCGACCTCCACCGTGCGTTCATCATGGACATCGACGGTGCGATCACGGGCCTGGACACGCCGATGGACGAAGCCCGGGCGGCCGCCCTGTGGATGGCGCTCGACAGCGACCCCAACGCCGCCGGCGTGACCCTGATCGACAACGAGCCGTATCAGGCGATCGCGGCCCCGATCCTTTCGCCGACGCTGGCGGGATGGGTGGTGTTCGCGGTGCGGCTCGACGCGGCCGAGATGGCCATGCTGGAGAAGCTCTCCGCCATTCCGTTGCAGGCGTCGGTGCTGCGGCGGGAGGCGCAGGGCGCCTGGACCCCCGTCAACGGTGAGGACGCCTTCGCCGACGCGCGCCGGCTCAACCGCTTCGTCGACGCCATGCTGAAGCCCGGCGAGGCGCGCGAACTCGACACCCGCGACGGCCGCGTCATCGCGCTGGCGAAGCCGCTGCACGAGCTTGGCGGGGACGGGCAATCGGTACTGCTGCTCCGGTATCCCCTTGCGCTCGCTCTTGCGCCGTATCGGCCGATCCTGTTGGCGGTCGTCCTCGTGGGGCTTCTGGGCGTGAGCCTGGTGGTGGCCGGCAGCTGGGCGCTCGCACGGCAGCTGACGCGCCCGATCATCGCCCTCGACGCCGCCGCCCAGCAACTCGCCCGCGGCGCGGAGGTCTCCGTGCCGGTGGAGACGCGCGACGAGATCGGCCGTCTCGCCGGCAGCTTCAACACCATGGCCGCCGAGATCCGCGCGCGCGAGCGCACCATCACGCACCTCGCCCTGCACGACGCCGAGACGGACCTGCCAAACCGCGTCGCGCTCGCGCAGTTCATCGCCGCCGCATCGGGCGACGGCGCCACGGTGGTCGCGGCGATGGGCGTGGACCGCTTCCACCAGGTGCGCGGCGCCATCGGGTACGCCCTCGCCAACGCGCTCCTGCGCAAGATCGCGCTGCGGCTCGGCGCCGATCGGCCCGGGCTCTACATCGCCCGCGTGGCCACGAGTATCCTCGGCGTCGTCTACAGGGCCGCCGACGGCGAGGAGGCGATGCGGTTCGCCGCGGCGCTGCAGGAATGTCTGAACGCCCCGATCCGTCTTGGCGACGACAGCATCGACGCAAGCCTCACGATCGGCCTCGCGTTCCACGAACCCGGCGACAGCCCGGAGACCACGGTCGACCGTGCGGGCATAGCGCTTGACCAGGCGCGCGCCGCGCGCCGCAAGATCGCGCGTTTCGACGCCGACGCCTACGGCGATCCCGCCCGCAATCTCTCGCTCACCAGCGACCTGATGGCCGCGCTCGGCAACGGCGGCACGTCCATCTTCCTGCAACCGAAGTACGATCTCCGCCGCCGTTCGGTGACGGGCGCGGAGGCGCTGGTGCGCTGGCGCGATCCCCGCCGCGGCATGGTCCCGCCCGATCTCTTCATCGGCATGGCCGAACAGACCGGCCACATCCGCCCGCTCACGGACTGGGTGTTGGGCGAAGCTGTGGCGGCGCAGGCGACGCTGCGCGCCGCGGGCCACGACCTGACCATCGCCGTCAACGTGTCCGGCCGTCTGATGGACGACGAGGACTTCGCGCGCGACGCCATCGGCGTCATCGGCCGAGCCGGCGCCGACATCTGCTTCGAGATCACCGAGACCGCCGTCATCGACAACCCGGACGTCGCGCTGCGCCTCATCGACCGTTACGCCGCCGCAGGCATCTCGATTTCCATCGACGACTACGGATCGGGCCTGTCGTCCCTTGCGTACCTGAAGCAGATCCACGCCAACGAGCTGAAGATCGACAAGACATTCGTGATGTCCCTCGCGCAGGGCCACCGCGACGCCTTGCTGGTCAAGTCCACCATCGACCTCGCCCACAGCCTCGGGCTGAAGGTGACGGCCGAGGGCGTCGAGACGGCGGAGGCGCTCGCGGTGCTGCAGACCATGGGGTGCGACCTGGCGCAGGGCTACTTCACCGGCCGGCCCATGCCCGTGGCGGACCTGCTCTCCTTCCTGCGCACTCCCGATCGATCAAGCGCGCTCTCGCAGGCGTGAGGGCGCGTTGTTCCCTAGAGCAGCGACTTTGCGCATGACATGCATGTTCTCATTTTTGTTGTAGACGCAGCCGCCACCCTTCCATTATTGTCACAAAGCAGGAACTGGGGTTCGACACTTTTCGATGCGAGTGGGGCCAATAGAGCCTTGCCAAGCATGATCGTGTCATCGACGTGGTGGGCGTTTTAGAACATCGATGACGTGAATGGCGATGCGCCGCTACGTGCGCGCGTGCTGACGCCCGCCGGCTGGATTGCGCTCCGGTTCCTTTTGCTTGACGCGCGCGGCTCCAAGGCCCTCGCGCCACTTCGGGAAGGACGGACCATGACGCCGACGCAAACGAACACCAGGGAAAAAACCGCATCGCGCCGCGACCCTCTGGGGGCCCTGACGGCGTTTACAGGCGTCGCGTCCCTGCTGATCGCCGCGCCGACGGCGCAGGCACAGCAGGTGTTCCTTACAACCGACGACCAGGCGGTGACACTCACACAGAATGCCTCGGGCGATCCCGGCGTCGCTGTTGCGGCGGAGCGGACGCGGATCACGGTGCCCAACGGAATCACCGTATCGGGAACCGGGAACTACCGGGAATTTCCGCCCACATTCAACTATTTCTACACGGCCGGCCAGGGGGCCATCGGTCTTTTCGACACCGGCGGAACCGTCACCATCCAGGCCGGCGCCGCAGTGACCGGGCTCAACTACGGCATCACGACGCCGGACGGCTTCACCAGCAACGCCTTGCCCGCGGGCAACATCACCATCGTCAATAACGGATCGGTGATCGGCGAGAACAACGACGGCATCCGCATCGCCAACCACGGCACGGTCATCAATACGGGAACCATCATCGGCGCGCGCAGCGTCGTGGAGCCCACGGACGCCCTCTTCAACAACAGCCTCGGCGACGGGATCTCGCACTTCACGAACGGTACGCAATCGCTCGCCAGCTATCCCGCCGACGGGATCGCTTTCCGGGTCACCAACTCGGGATCTATCGACGGTCGCCGGATGGGCGTGATCGCCAGCGGCGGGTCCATCGTCACCAATTCGGGAACCATTCACGGGGATTCCAGCGGAGTCCTGCAGCAGAACACCACGATTTTCGGCGGGCCCGGCGTCATCCTGATCCCGTTCCAGCGGACGGCGCTGGTGAACTCCGGATCAATCACGGCAAGGTTCCAGAATGGCGCCAACGTGCAATCGGTGGCCGCCGAAGGCGCGGTGTTCTCCGTCGACATCGACACCCTCGACCCCGAGAACCTCACGTACTTCGCTGACTACGATCCCGCCGATGCGGACTCATCGCTCATCAACACCGGCCTCATCGAAACCTTCGCCACGGCGGGCGAGATCACGACATCCGTGGTCGTCGATCCCGTGACTGGCGCGCAAATTCCCGTCCAGGGGCAAAGCGAGTTTTTCGCGATCTCGATGGAATCGCCCAACGGCTACATCTTCAATGGCGACACGGGCGTTATCCGCGCGCTCAACGGCGCCAACGGCGCGCGCCTGAACGCTATCGACGTCGTTGAGGAGATCGGCGGCGTCATCACGCTGGAGAACCAGGGCTCCATCATCGGCAGCGTCGTCGGCAGCGACGGCCAGGAGCTCATCCTCAACAACGGCCTGATAGACGGCGACGTCGCGCTGGGACTTGGCGACGACCTGTTCGTGCTGGACGCCGACGGCGTGGTCACCGGCGCCATCGATCTGGGCGACGGCGACGACACCATGATCTGGAACACCGCCGCCACCGTGGGCGACATCGTCACCGGCGGCACGGGAGACAACAAGCTCGTGCTGTTCCTCGCGGGCGGCGATTTCGACGCCACCCGCGTGTTCAACTTCGGATCCGTGGAGACGCTCGGCTCGGGCGATCTGGGCGACCTCGACCTCTCGCTGCTGCCAGAGATCGAGGTGAACGACGGCGTCAGCCTGAACATCGGGTCCACCGGCTTCACGGGCGTGGCGTTCATCAATCCGGGCGGCGAGCTGGTGGGCGTGGGTGAGGTGGAGGCCATCGTCATCCGCGGCGCAGCTTCCGTTTCGCCGGGCAACTCCATCGGGACCATCAACGTCACCGGCAACGTCGATTTCTCGTCCGCGACGACCTACAACGTGGAAGTGTCTCCCCTCGGGTCCGACCAGATCGTCGCGGACGGGGCTGTGACGCTGGCGGGTGGCGCCGTCGCCGTGACCGGCGAAGACGGCGTCGATCTGGCCGCGGGCGCCGCGCCCGCCAGCTACGTGATCCTCTCGGGCGGCGCCGGCGTGACCGGCACGTTCGCCACGCTCACCGAAAACCTGCGGTTCTACGACCCGAGCCTCGCCTACACGCCAACTCAGGTCCTGCTCGTCATGAATCGCGTGGGCGCAGACTTCCAGTCCGTGGCGCTCACGCCGAACCAGATCGCTATTGGCGACGTCCTCTACGACGCGCTGTTGCCGGCGAGCGGGGACTTCCTGCAGGTCATGCGCACCTCCTTCCCCGGTCTATCGGCCGCGGGCGTGCGCCAGGGCCTCGACACCTTGTCCGGTCCGATCCACGGGTGGGCGCCAGTCGCGGCCAGCGAAGTCGCCCTGCAGGTCTCGCGCGGCGTCGCCGACAGCCCGACGGTCGATGACGGCGGCTACGCGTTCTGGGTCAACGGCCTGTACGGCACGCTGGAGGCGGACGCCTCCGCGACAGCCGTGGGCGCGGAGTCCACGACGCAAGGCGCCACGTTCGGCGCGACGCTCGGCCTGTCAAACACCCTGAACGTCAGCGCCTTCGCCGGGTACGCCATCGCCGACGCCGACGATGACGCGGGCGGCAGCCTCGACGGCGACAGCTACTTCTTCGGCGCGCAGGTGCGCTTCCAGCCCCTCGATGGCGTCGATCTGGGCGTGCAGGCGGGGTATCTCAACCAGAACACGGACGTGAGCCGCCGTATCGCGATCGGCGCGCTGCGGCGCAACGCGTCCGCCACCTACAACATCAAGGGGCGCTTCATCGCCGGCGACGCTGCATGGATGCGGTCTGCGGGCCCGCGCGTCCGGTACGGCGTGTTCGGGGAAGCGGTGCTCGGCCTCTATGAGAGCGACGGCTTCACCGAAGCGGGCGCCGGCTCCGTCAGCCTCGTGGGCGCGGGCCCCAATTTCAGACGCATCACGGCGCGGGCAGGCCTTCGCGTGGCGGGCGACGTAGGCTGGGTCCGCCCTCACCTCGAAGCTGGCGTCCAGTTGGACGGAGACGACCGTCGCGCGCGCGCCAGCTTGCGCCTTGCAGGACTCGCAGACCAGTTCACGGTGGTGGGCCCGCAGCTGCAGGAGACCTCCCCTTTCGTCTCTGCGGGCGCTTCGTTTGCGCTGTCGGAGAACATCACCGGCACGCTCCGCTACGACGGCGCGTTCGGCGACGACGCCAGAAGCCAGGCCGCCATGGCGAAGCTGGCGATTTCCTTCTGAAGCTCCGTCGCTACCGGGAGCGGCCGCGGGCTGTGACGGGCCAGATGTCGACCAGCGTCTGGCCCCGCACGACGTGGAACACATCGTAGAGATTGACGGTGGGATCGCAGTGCGGGGCGCCGAGCGTGACGGCGTCGCCGAGCCGGAAAGCGTGCCCCGCGCTGACGAGCGCGCCGTGTTCGTCGCCCATGAAATGGAAGGCGGCGTCCGCCGGGGCGCCGGCGATGATCGTGGGCGACCCGCCGTCCGTGGACAGCGCCTTGAAGCCCGCGTCGACGGTGGCCATGCCCGGCGTATTGGCGCTGACGACGCGCGCATCGACCATGAGCGCGGTGGCGTAGGGCGCTTCGCCGGTCCCGGTGAGATCGCACGCGTCATACTGGCGATCCATGAACACGTAGGAGCCCACCTGGAGATCGGTGAACAGACCCAGGTCCGCATCGATGCGGTGCGTGCCCGTCCCGCCGCCGGTGACGATGACCGGCGCGGCCCCCGCGGCGGCCAGCGCATCGACGATGGCGCGAAGATACGCCGCGCGTTCCTCCACGCCGGCGCGGCGATCGGCGTAGCTGGCGATGTGCTGGTGGACGCCGCAATAGAACTGGACGCCGTCGAACCTGAGCGGCGGCGATTGTCTGATCCGGGCCGCCAGCGCCAGCGCCGCCTCCGGCGACCTGACGCCGGTGCGGCGGATGCCGGGGTCGATGTCCACGACCACGCCGAGCGGCCGCTGCGTCTGCGCCGCGGCGGCGGCGAGCGCGTCCACGTTGTCCGGGTGATCGACGACCACGCGCAGATCCCCGATGCGCGCGTTCAGCGCGACGAGCCGCGCCATCGCCAGCGCGGAGACGACGGGGGACGTGATGAGGATGCTGTCGACGGCGCCGTCCGCGGCGATGGCCTCCGCCTCCCCGAGTTTCGCGCAGCAGATGCCGACGGCGCCGGCGGCCATCTGGAGCCGGGCGATGTGGCTGCTCTTGTGCGTCTTGGCGTGGGGCCTGAGGCCGACGCCGCGCGCGGCGGCGAATGCCGCCATGGCGGCGACGTTGCGCTCCAGCGCGTCCAGATCGACGATCAGCGCGGGCGTGTTCAGCGCGGCGCGCCCACCGTCCCGGCCGATCAGGGGCCCATGCAGGCGGACATCCTCCAGCATCACGCCGCCCTCGCCAGCGCATCCGCGCCGAACAGCGCGCCGAGGTGGGCGTTGAGGAACTTGCCGGCGGGATCGACTTCGGCGCGCACCGCGCAGAAACGGTCCGCCATGGGATAAAGCGCGCGCACGTCGGCGGCGTTGAGCGTGTGGCGTTTGCCCCAGTGCGGGCGCCCGCCGTGCGCGCGCAGGACCTCCTCCGCCGCCGCGAAATGCGGCCGCCACGGCATCTTCGCGTACTGGTGCATGGAAATGGAGGCGCAATCGCCCTTGTTGAACGGACTGAGCCAGATATCGTCCGCCGCCGTCAGCCGGAATTCGAACGGAAACGCGATCGGCAGGCGCTTCCTGCGCACCAGCCCGATGACCGCGCGCAGCGCCGCGAAGCCCTGCGCGCGCGGGACCTCGTACTCCATCTCCTCGAACCGCACGGTCCGTTCGGAGGGGAAGATCTGGTAGGACGGCCCAACGCGCCGCGTGCGCAAGCCCGCGCGCACCAGCCGGCGCTGAAGCACGGGCGTGAGCACGGGCAGCGCCGTGCAGAGATCGCACATCCGCCGGAACGCCGTCTCCTCGAAATCCTTCATCACCTTGAGGTCGCCTTCGGACGGCGCGGGATTGAGGCGCTTCAGCAGCGCGACGTCCCCATAGGGAAACACCCAGAACTCGACGTGGCGGTTCTCGGCGGCCAACGTCTCCCAACGTTCCTCCACGGCGTCGAGCGGCAGGGTCTCAATCACCTCCTCGAGGTGGTAGGCGGGAAGGACGTCGATCTGGATCCGCGTGACCACGCCCAGCATGCCAAGCGACACACGCTGGGCCTCAAACAGCTCTGGTCGCTCCTGCGCCGAGCAGGTGGCCACCGTTCCATCCGCCAGCACGAGCCGGAACGCGCGCGCAGCGGTGGCGAGCGAGCCCAGACCTGCGCCCGTGCCGTGCGTGCCGGTGGCGACGGCGCCGGCCAGCGATTGCGGGTTCACGTCGCCCTGGTTGATCAGGGCGTAGCCCTCAGCCCACAGCGCGGCCGTCAGGTGCGAGAGGCTCCATCCCGCGGGCGCCCAGGCGCGATTGGCGGCGGCGTCGATCTCGAGCGCGCCCTCCAGCGCCGACAGCGAGACGAGCGTGTCCGTCGTCTCGCACAGGGGCATGAAGGAATGCCCCGCCCCCACCACGCGCACGTGGCGCGCCTGCGCCACCGCCGCGCTGAGCGCCGCCTCCGTGGCGGGACGCACGAAGGACGCCGGCGTCGCGCGCACGCTGCCCGACCAGTTCCGCCACTCCGCCATGCCGCTTCCTCCCGCCGGGCGCGTCGACCGTCCGACAGTCTAGGATCAGACCCCGCCGGCGCGAAGCCGCGCGCTGCGCCCGCCGTCGCCTTCCCTTAAGGCAGGCGATGCGCCCACCATTGAAGCGGCCATCGCGCGCGGCCTAAGAAACCGTGGGGGCCGCCAACGCCGCCATCTCATCCGCCGTCACATCGGGGCGCCCATGCAGTATGACGACGTTGTCCTCGGCCGCCGCAGCATCCGCGGCTTCAAGCCCGATCCGGTGTCCCGGGAGACGATCCGCGAGATCATCGCGCTGGCGATGCGGGCGCCGTCGTCGCTCAACACGCAGCCGTGGAACTTCTATGTCGTGTCCGGCGCGCCGCTCGACCGCATCCGCGCAGGCAACACCGAACGCAACCTGGCCGGCGTTCCGGAATCGCGCGAGTTCCGCAGCCACGGCGCGTACGCGGGCGCCCACCGCGAGCGGCAGGTGGAGATCGCCGTCCAGCTGTTCGCCGCCATGGGCATCGACCGCCACGACACGGAGAAGCGAAAGGACTGGGTGCTGCGCGGCTTTCGCCAGTTCGACGCGCCGGTCTCCATCGTGGTGACCTACGACCGCGCCATCCACGGCGGCGACATCGCGCCGTTCGACTGCGGCGCCGTGACCAACGCGCTGGTCAACGCCGCCTGGTCGCGGGGCCTCGGGTGCGTGATCAACAGCCAGGGCATCATGCAATCCCCCGTGGTGCGCGAGCACGCGCGCATCCCGGACGACCAGGTGATCATGATCTGCGTGGCCATGGGCTATCCGGACGAGACGTTCCCGGCGAACGCCGTGGTCTCGCGGCGCAAGTCCGTGGAGGAGGCGGCGGTGTTCGTCGGGTTCGAGGACTGAGCCGCCGGCCGGTCACATAGGCCGTCTCTATACTTCGCCATCATCCAATTGATTGGACCGATACGCCTCGAAAGAGTACCGGAACGCCCAGCATCACTGGATGCGCAGCATGATCGGAGCGGATATGGACGGCGGTGGCACTTGCCCGGTGACGGGCGCGACAGGCAGGCACACGGTGGCCGGGGCCTTTGGCAACGCAACCTGGTGGCCGAACCAGCTCAACCTCAAAATCCTCAACAAGAACTCCCCCCTGAACGACCCCATGGGCGAGGACTTCAACTACGCTGAGGCCTTCAAGGCGCTCGACCTCGACGCGGTGATCAAGGACCTGCGCGCCCTGATGACGGACTCGCAGGAGTGGTGGCCCGCGGACTTCGGCCACTACGGGCCCTTCTTCATCCGCATGGCCTGGCACAGCGCGGGCACGTACCGCATCGCCGACGGGCGCGGCGGCGCCGGCACGGGCCAGCAGCGGTTTGCGCCGCTCAACAGCTGGCCGGACAACGGCAACCTGGACAAGGCGCGCCGCCTGCTCTGGCCGATCAAGCAGAAGTACGGGCGCAGCCTTTCCTGGGCCGACCTCATGGTGCTGACCGGCAACGTCGCGCTGGAGTCCATGGGCTTCAAGACCTTCGGCTTCGGCGGCGGCCGCGCCGACGTGTGGGAGCCGGAAGAGGACGTGTATTGGGGCCCGGAAACGGAATGGCTGGGCGACAAGCGCTACACCGGCGACCGCCACCTGGAGCAACCCCTCGGCGCGGTCCAGATGGGCCTGATCTACGTCAACCCGCAGGGCCCCAACGGCAACCCTGACCCCATCGCCGCCGCCCGCGACATCCGCGAGACGTTCGCGCGCATGGCGATGAACGACGAGGAAACCGTGGCGCTCATCGCCGGCGGCCACACCTTCGGCAAGACGCACGGCGCTGGACCTGAAAGCCACGTGGGGCCCGAGCCGGAAGCCGCGGGCATCGAGGAGCAGGGCTTCGGCTGGATCAACTCGTTCGGCACCGGCAAGGGCGCCGACACGATCACGAGCGGCCTTGAAGTCACCTGGACGACGACGCCCACCCAGTGGAGCAACAACTACTTCGACAACCTGTTCAACTACGAATGGGAGCTGACGAAGAGCCCGGCCGGCGCCTACCAGTGGACGCCGAAGAACGGCGCCGGCGCCGGCACCGTGCCGCACGCGCACGATCCGTCCAAGAAGATCGCCCCGGCGATGCTCACGACGGACCTCTCGCTGCGCTTCGACCCCGCCTACGAGAAGATCTCCCGGCACTTCCACCAGAACCCGCAAGCCTTCGCCGACGCGTTCGCCCGCGCGTGGTTCAAGCTCACGCACCGCGACATGGGCCCCCGCGCCCGGTACCTCGGCCCGCTGGTGCCCGCCGAAGAGCTGATCTGGCAGGATCCCGTCCCCGCGGTGGACCACCCGCTGATCGGGGAGGCGGACATCGCCGCCCTGAAGGCGAAGGTGCTGGCCTCGGGCCTGTCCACCTCGCAGCTGGTGGCCACGGCGTGGGCGTCGGCGTCCACGTTCCGCGGCAGCGACAAGCGGGGCGGCGCCAACGGCGCCCGCATCCGGCTTGAGCCGCAGCGGAACTGGGCGGTGAACCAGCCGGACGAACTGGCGAAGGTGCTGTCCGTGCTGGAAGGCATCCAGCGCGACTTCAACGCCACGGCGACCGGCGGCAAGAAGGTGTCCCTCGCGGATCTCATCGTGCTGGCGGGCTCGGCGGCCGTGGAAGCGGCGGCGCGCAACGCCGGTCACGACGTGACCGTGCCCTTCGCGCCGGGCCGGACGGACGCCTCCCAGGAGCAGACGGACGTGGACTCGTTCGCCCCCCTGGAACCGACCGCCGATGGCTTCCGCAACTACCTGAGCCCCGGCAACCCTGGCGCGCCGGCGGAGCTGCTGGTGGACCGCGCCAACCTGCTCACGCTGACCGCGCCGGAAATGACGGTGCTGGTGGGCGGCCTGCGGGTCCTCAACGCCAACACCGGCAAGTCCGAGCACGGCGTGTTCACCAAGCGCCCCGGCGCCCTGACCAACGACTTCTTCGTCAACCTGCTCGACATGAGCACGAAGTGGCAGAAGTCGACCACGATGGAAGGTGTCCTGGAGGGCCGCGACCGGACCACCGGCGCGCTCAAGTGGACGGGCACGGTCGTCGATCTGGTGTTCGGCTCCAACGCCCAGCTGCGGGCGCTGGCGGAAGTCTACGGCGCCGCCGACGGCCAGGCGGCCTTCGTGCGGGACTTCGTGGCGGCCTGGACGAAGGTCATGAACCTCGACCGGTTCGACCTCGCCTGACCCCGCGCGGCCCCAAGCCGTGAAACCGGGCGGCGCGGCGGCATGGTCCCCCGCGCCGCCCCACACAGCCTCCCATGGCCCCGCCGGGTTCCCCCTGGCGGGGCCATTTCTTTGCCGCCCCGCCCCGCTGCAGACCTTCCCCAACCGCCGCCCGGCGTGCAGATCAGGGCCCGCACCGCATCCGATCACAGGACCTGCCATGAGCCCGCCCCCGTCCGCCCGCACCGGCGCCCTCAGCGACCTGCGCGTCATCGAACTGGGGCAGCTCATCGCGGGCCCGTTCTGCGGGCAGATGTTCGCAGACCACGGCGCCGACGTGATCAAGATCGAACCGCCCGGCGAGGGCGACCCGATCCGCACCTGGGGCAAGGGCGCCATCCCGGTCTGGTGGACGGTCGCCGGGCGCAACAAGCGGTGCGTCACGGTCAACCTGCGCACGCCCGAGGGCCGCGCCATCGCGCGCCGGCTGATCGCGCAGGCGGACGTGCTGATCGAGAACTTCCGCCCGGGCACGCTGGAGAAGTGGGGCATGGGCTACGAGGCGCTGGCGGCGGACAATCCGCGCCTCGTGATGGTGCGCGTGTCCGGTTACGGACAGACGGGCCCCTACGCGCCCCGCGCGGGCTACGCGTCCGTGGGCGAGGCGCTGGGCGGCATGCGCCACCTGTGCGGCGAACCGGACCGCCCGCCAAGCCGGGCCGGCCTCTCGCTGGGCGATACGCTGGCGGCGTCCTTTGCGTTCATGGGCGCGCTGATGGCGCTGCGCGAACGGGAGCGTTCCGGCGTGGGCCAGGTGGTGGACGCCGCGATCTACGAATCCGTGCTGGCCGTGACGGAGGCTTTGGTGCCGGAGTACGCCGTCAACGGCGAGATCCGCGGTCGCTCGGGATCCAAGCTCGCGGGCATCGCGCCGTCCAACGTCTATCCCTGCGCCGACGGCGACATCCTCATCGCCGCCAACCAGGACAGCGTGTTCGACCGGCTCTGCACCGCCATGGCGCGCCGGGACCTGGCCACGGATCCCCGCTTCGTCGGACACCGCGCCCGCGGCGCGCATCAGGACGTCCTCGACGAGATCATCGCCGCGTGGACGCAGCCGCAGAGCGTGGCGCAGGTGGAGGCGCTGATGGTGGAGCATGGCGTGCCGGCGGGCCGCATCTATCGCGCACCCGACATGCTGGCCGATCCGCACTATGCGGCGCGCGCGGCGATCGTGCCCGTCGAAGCGCCGGGCCTGCCCGACCTGAAGATGCAGAACGTCTTCCCCAAGCTGTCGCGGACGCCGGGGGCGGTGCGCTGGGCGGGGCCCGCGCTGGGCGCCCACTGCGCGGACGTGTTCGCGGAGCTGCTCGGCGCAGACGAGGCGCAGATCGAGGCGTGGCGCGAAGCCGGCGCCATCTGAGCGGAGCCGGGCCGGCGTCAGTGCGGCGCGCGGGCCGCAAGGTCGAGGCGGTCGACGACCGCCTTCTGCGGCTCCGCCTGATGACTTTCGGCATGCGCCCGCTGCGCGGCCTGCAAGGCGTCATTGAGCAGCGGATCGTCGATCCGCCCCTGTGCGCCCACGGCGCGCACGTAGCGCGCGGCGGCCGCCACGATGTCGGGCCAGATCGGCATGTGGTCGCGGCGGCCCTTCTCGGCCAGCGCCTCAAGCGTCGCGAGGAAAGCGGCGCGCTGGTCGCGCGCGGCGTTGGCGAGCCCGCCCCACAGGCTCACGCGGCGCAGCAGCGTGGCGGTCGATTCTCCCTCGGCGGAAATGTGCGACACGTCGGCGTCGGCGAGGCGCACCTTGCGACCGAACCACAGCTTCTTGCGTCGGCGGGTCGGGCCCTCGTAGCCATGGGTGACGACCCACTCGCTCTCGGGCGCGGCGCGGTTCGGATGTGCGGGCACGGGCGGGGTCTCCTTTGACCCCCGGGTTTACGCGATCGCCGTTAACTTCCGGTTCGGAGACAGGGTGAACACAGCCTCTCTTGCATCCCGCGGGGGATGCGTTTCCTGTTGGCCGCCATGGTCGGCGTCGAGAGGGGTTGGGAAAGCCGATGCGATCGCTCGCGTTCAACATCCTGTTCTGGATCGCCTCGACGCTTTACGTCTTGCTGTGCGCGGCGCTTGCGCTCCTGCCGGGGCGCGGGGCCGTCCGCTGGGGCGTGCGGCGGTACGTCCGGCGTATGGTGTGGCTGATGCGCACCGTCGCCGGCATCGCGCCAGAGGCGCGCGGCCGCGAACGGTTGCCCGCCGGGCCCTTCATCATCGCCGCCAAACACTCAAGCTACGGGGACGGCTTCGTCATGATGAGCCAGTTCGACGATCTGGCCTTCGTCACCGGCGACCACCTGGAGCGGTTCCCGTTCATGGCCGCCGTGCTCGACAAGCTGGGGGCCATCGTGGTGGACAACTGCGGCGGCCCGGAAGCGCGCAAGGACCTGTCCGACAGCTTCAAGACCGCCGCCGCGGAGGGTCGCCCCGTCCTCATCTATCCCGAAGGGCACCTGGCGCGCGTGGGCGAGAAGCACCGCTACCGGTCCGGCGTGTGGCACATGCAGGAAACCTCCGGCTGGCCGGTCGTGCCCGTCGCCACCAACCTCGGGCTGCGCTGGCAGTGCGAGGACTGGGAAAAGACGTCGGGCGTGGCCGTGATCGAGTTTCTCGATCCCATCCCCGCCGGCCTGCCGAAGGCCGAGTTCATGGACCGCCTGGAGCGGGCAGTGGAAACCCATACCGCGCGCCTCCTCGCGGAGGGCCGGGCGGCGGATGCGGCGCGCGACGCGCGCACGCTTGCCCCCACCGGCAAAGGGCGCCACTAGCCACGCCCCATGCCCCAGTATTCCCCTCTCCTCACCGTGATGGTGGCCGCCGTGCGCAAGGCCGGCCGCCAGCTCAACCGCGATTTCGGCGAGGTGGAGAACCTCCAGGTGTCGCGCAAGGGACCCGGCGATTTCGTCTCCGCCGCCGACCACAAGGCCGAGCAGACCCTGTTCGAGGAGCTGTCCAAGGCCCGCCCGGGCTACGGCTTCCTGATGGAGGAGCGCGGCGCCGTGGAGGGCACCGACAAGACGCACCGCTGGATCGTCGATCCGCTCGACGGCACCACCAACTTCCTGCACGGCTTCGCCCACTTCTCCATCTCCGTGGGCCTGCAGCGCGAGGGAGAGCTGGTGGCCGGCGTCGTCTACGATGTGGCCAAGAACGAGATGTTCACCGCCGAGAAGGGCCGCGGGGCGTTCCTGAACGATCGCCGCCTGCGCGTCGCCAGCCGCACCAGCCTGCCCGACGCCCTCGTCGTCACCGGCATCGCCGCCCGCAACCGCACGGGCGACGGCAAGGCGAAGTTCCAGGCAGAGCTCGACCGCGTGGTGGGCGCGGTGGCCGACGTCCGCCGGCTCGGCTCGGCGGCGCTGGATCTGGCGTACGTCGCCGCAGGCCGCTTCGACGCCTACTGGGAACGCAACCTCGCGCCATGGGACGTGGCCGCCGGCGCGGTGCTGGTGCGGGAGGCGGGCGGCTTCGCGCGGGAGATCGACGGCGCCGATTTCATGGAGACGGGCTCCATCATCGCCACCAACGAACGGCTGCTGCCGCTGCTGACGAAGACGCTGCGCGGCTGAGCGGTGGCGGCGCGGCAGGCGTAGGCGTTTGCGCGCCCCGGCGGCGTGCGCGAGTATGGCGCCATGAGCCGGTCGGACTTTCTCGCCCAGCGATCGCTACAGAAGCGCAGCGCCATCCTGGACGCCGCGCGCCGACGATTCGCCGCCGACGGGTACACAGGCGCCAGCATGGAGGCCATCGCGCTGGCCGCCGAGGTGTCCACCGCCACGCTCTACAAGCTGTTTCCATCCAAGCTCGCGCTGTTCGGCGATGTCTGGCGCGCGGAGCTTGACCATTTCGCGCCGATCCAGACCGCCGCGGCCACCGTCGCGCCCGCGGAGCGGCCGCTGGCGGTGGCGCGCATCTACGCGCGCGGGCTGAACGATCCGGTGCGGCTGGGGCTTTTGCGCGCGATGCTGGCCGGCGTCTCCGCCACGCCCGAGATCGGCGCGCAGTTCTACGAGAACGTCCGCGTCAACATCTCCAGCGCCTTCTCCGCCATGGCGCTCTCCCTGCACGAAAGCGGGCACATCGTGTGCAGCGACGAGGCGCAGGCCAACCTCGCCGGCGGCCAGCTCATGGGCATGGTGGAGCACTGGATGCTGTGGGGCCTGCTGTTCGCCGATGCGCGGCCCAAGGCCCCGCCCGACGAGATCGCCGCCGCCGCCGCCGATGCGTTCTGGCGCGCGTGGGGCGCGCGGCGTCCGGTGAGCGACGTCACGCCAGACCGAGGCGGATGAGGCTTTCCGCGGTGTCCAGCACGGTTTGCTCGTCGCTGCGCGGGCTCCAGCCCAGCACGGTGCGCGCCTTGCGCGTGTCGTAGCGTTTGCGCCGTCCGAGATTGCGCGCGGGCTCCTTCAGGACGGGATCGATGAGCGCCATGGCGCGGATCGCCAGATCCGGCACCGGGCGCGTCTTGATGCTGGCGGCGCGGTCGGGATAGCGGCGGCGCAGGATCTCCGCGATCTCGCCCAGCCACAGGAACCCCCCGGAGGCGATGAAGCGCTCGCCGTCCACGTTGTCGGCGGTCATCGCGCGCAGGTGCGCATCCGCCACATCGCGCACGTCCACGACGGCGTAGCCGATGCGCGGCGCACCCGGGATGCGCCCCTGCAGCGGGCGGCGCACGAGATTGATGGAAGTGCTGAGATCGGCGTCGAACACGGGGCCGAGGATGGCGCTGGGGTTGATGGTGACGAACGGCAGGCCCGCGGCCTTCGCCGCCGCGCGCGCCGCCACTTCAGCGATGATCTTGGAGCGGGAGTACGGCGTGTTGTCGCGATGGCGGGGATCGTTGAAGTGCGCCTCGGTGTAGACGTCGTCCGCCGTGGGATCGACGCCGCTGGCCACGGCCGCCGTGGAGGACGTCATCACCACCCGCCGCACGCCCGCCGCCGCCGCCGCGCGCACCACCCGCAGCGCGCCGTCGCGGGCTGGGGCGACGAGTTCGTCATCGGATTTCGGCTGCGTGGGCGGAAACGGCGAGGCCACATGCAGCACGAAGGCGCAGCCCGCCGCCGCCGCCGCCCACCCGTCGTCGCGGCCCAGGTCGGCCGCCGTCATCTCCAGCCTCGGCCCCGGATCGGCGCCCGCGGCGGCGGCGATGCGCGCCCGCACGGCGGCGAAGCCCGCGGGGCTGCGCACCGTCCCGCGCACGTCCCAGCCCTGCGCCAGCAGCTGCAGGATGCAATGGCCGCCGAGGAAGCCCGATGCGCCGGTCACCAGAACCCGCTCCGCCATGCCCTTCTCCCCGTTTCCGCCAGCGATGGTCACGACATCGCGATTAAAGTAAAATGGCTATTTCATTTTAGATCAAGTCCCGTGAGGATCGCAGTGGCCCGCGCGACGAAGTGCGGGCACGGTGGCGCCGCGAGGCGCAGGCGTGCGGGAGATCACATGGCGGAGCCGGCCACGGAAAAGACCGAGCGTATCGGGGGTTGGCGGATGGCGGCGTTCGCCGCGCCGTCGGCGCCGCTGCTGGCGCTGTCCCTGCCCGCGCTGATCTTCCTCGCCCCGCACTACAACGAGCATCTGGGTTTGAGCCTCACGGCGGTCTCCCTGATCTTCCTGGCGGCGCGCATCGCCGACATCGTGGTCGATCCGCTGATCGGGGGATTCCAGGACCGCTCGACGCCGGCGTTCGGGCGCCGCCGCTTCTGGCTGGCGGCATCGACGCCGGTGCTGATGGCGTGCATCTGGTTTGCGTTCATCGGCGTGCAGCCGGGGGCGCCGGCGTGGCTCGTGAGCGTCGCCGTGCTGGCCATGTACTGGAGCTACGCCTCCATGGTGATCGCGCACCTGAGCTGGGCGGGCGAACTGCACCCCGACTACCATGGCCGCACGCGCACGCTGGGCGCCGTGCAGATCGCCGGCATGATCGGCTACGTCGGCATGCTGCTGCTGCCGGCGATCGTGGTGCAGGGCGGCTTCGGCGACAGCGTGGATGCGATCCACGTCATGGGCTACGCCGCGCTCATCGTGCTGCCGCTTGCGGTGGCGTGGTGCGTGCTGACCGTGAAGGAGCGGCCGAGCGCCCCGCAACCGCACCTTGGCCTGCGCGAGGCGTTCGACGTGCTGCGCACGAACAGGGCGCTGCGCCGCGTGCTGGTGCCGGACTTCCTGATCGGCGTGGGCTACGGCGTCACCGGCGGGTTGTTCGTTTTTCTCGCGCGCGATTACCTCGGCTTCGAGACGCAAGCCGAAGTGCTGCTGCTCATCTACTTTCTCTCCGGCCTCATCGGCGTGCCGCTGTGGACCTGGGCGGGGCGTCGCTTCGGCAAGCATCGCGCCCTTCAGGTCGGCTGCATCCACGCAGGGGTTGTGCTGGCGCTTGTGCCGCTCGTGCCCAAGGGCGATTTCGCGATCGCTGCGGCGGTGCTGGTGTTTGCGGGCATCTCGCAGAGCGCGGGCACGATGCTGATGCGCGCGATGATGGCGGACGTGGTGGATGAGGACACCGCGCGCACCGGCGGCCAGCGATCCGGGCTGTTCTTCGGGCTGCTGCTCACCACCAGCAAGGTGGGCCTCGCCATGGGTCCGCTGACGTACGCCGTGCTCGACATGTTCGGGTTCGACGCGCGCCTCGGCTCAGCCAACTCGGAGACGGCCATGACGGCGCTCGTGGCGCTGTACGCCGGCCTGCCGCTGGTCCTGAACCTGCTCGCCGCCGCGTCGATGATCAATTATCCGCTGGACGAGACGCGCCAGCGCGAACTGCGCGAGACTATCGCCGCGCGCGAGGCCGCCCGCCCATAGCCCCGCTTACGGCAATGCGCCGCGCCGGCGCGCGCGATGCAGGAAACGCGCAGGATCCACCGCCGACCACGCCAGGCCATCCAGCACCGGCGGCTCCCCGCAGACCCGCGCCGCGAGACACTCCGCGAGGATCGGCGCCAGCGTGAAGCCGCGTGAGCCGAGACCGCCCAGCAGCCACAGTCCCGGGTGACGGGCGTCGGGGTCCGCCGCGAAGCGCGCCGCATCCGGGGCCGGCCCCGCCAGGGGGGCGCGGTCGGCCGTGGCGGCCCGCACCGAAGCACGCGAGACGAGGCCCTCCATGACGGCGTCCGCCGTCATCTCCGGCGCGAGCGCGGCGACGGCGGCGAGGTTGCGGGCGCGGGAGGCGTCGTCCGGCGCGACGGCCTCGCCGGGGCCGACGGGATCGTAGGTGGCGCCGAACACGAGGCCGCCGTCGTGCGGGGCCGCGTACGCGCCGCGCTCGCGGGCGGCGTCGAGGGTGTGGCGCGGCGCCCACTCCAGCTGGCCGCGCGACAGCGCAAGCGGGATCCACCGCGTGGCCTCCCACATGGTCAGCGCCGCGCCGGCCGCCAGCACGACGACGTCGGCGCCGCCGCACGCCGCCTGCCCGGGCGCGACGGCCTCCACGGCCGCGCCCGTCCTCACCGGAACCCCGTCCAGCAGGCGCGCCAGCAGCGCGCGCGGACGCACGACGCCGGCGTTGGGAAACAGCACCCCCTCCGCGGCGGCGCGCAGGTGCGAGAGGGGCAAGGGCGGATCCGCCGCCAGGTCCTGCAGCGCGGCGCGCTCCGCATCGTCGCGCCCGCGCCGCCACACGCCCACGGGGTCCAGGACGCCAAGCGCGCCGTAAAGATCGAGCGCCGCCAGATACGCCGCCCGGTGCAGCCGCGCCGCGCCGGTATCGCCGCGGTCGAGGCGGGGCGACACCAGCGCCGCCGTATTGCCGCTGGCGCCCGCGCCGGGGGCCCCGGCGGCGTCATACACCGTCACCGGCACGCCGCGCCGGCGGAACGCGTGGGCGGCGCACGCCCCGGCGACGCCCGCCCCCACGATGGCGACCGACGTCGGCGCGTCCGCCGGGGCCGCCGGGGCCGTGCGGCGGGCCTCCAGCCGTTCGCGCTTGCCCGCGAAGCCGGGCCGCTTGGCCACCGTGAACCCCGCCGCCGTCAGCGCGCGCCGCACATCGCCCGCCACGCTGTAGGTGGCCGCGCGCGCATCGGGCGCCGACAGGGCCGCCAGCCGCGCCATCGCCGCGGCGCTCCACATGGCGGGATTGCGCGCGGGCGAGAAGCCGTCGAGGAACCAGGCGTCGAATGCGCCGCTCAAGCCCGCGAGGCCGTCGGCGACGTCGGCGTGGATCACGGTGAGCGCGAAGCCGTCATCCTCGAACCAGAGCCGCTGCGGCCCCCAGGCGCGCACGGGCCATCGCTCAAGCAGCCGCTGCGCCAGCGACGCCACGGCGTCGAACGGCGCGAGCGCGCGGGCGGCGTCGGCGCGGTCCAGCGGGACGCCTTCGATGGAGACGAAGTGCAGCACCCCGCCCGGCGGCCGCGTGCGCCGCCAGCACTCCCAGGCCGCCAGCGCGTTGAGCCCGGCGCCGAAGCCCAGCTCCCCGATGGCGAAGCGGCGCCGGCCGGCCCACGCCTCCGGCAGGCCGCAGCCGGCGAGGAACACGGCGCGCGATTCTTCGAGGCCGCCCGCCCGGGAGAAATAGACGTCGTCGGCGTCGCGGGACCGGGGGGCGCCGTCATCGGTCCAGTCGAGAGCGGGGTATGGCGGGAGGCGACGGGTCATCGCGCGCGCGGCGGCGGCCGGACAAAGCAAACGGGCCGCCCTTTCGGACGGCCCGCGCTTCTATCCAGCCGTGAGGCCGGAAAAGATTACTTCGGCGCTTCAGCCGGCGGAGCCGCCGGGGTCGCGGCCGGGTCGGCCGGGACAGCAGCCGGATCCGTCGGGGGAACCGCAGCCGGGTCAACCGCCGGCGGGGGCGCCGGTTCGGTCACGGCGGCCGGAGCCGCTTCTTCCGGGGCCGTTTCGGCTTGCGGGCCGCAGGCCGCCACACCAAACGCGAGAACCGCGGCGACCGCAGTCGCCAGAACCATCTTCTTCTTCGTCATAGGTCAATACCCCTCGTCCCGGCGCGATTCTTTCGTCGCCGCTCACGACGCATATAAACTCTCCCATGGGGATGCAAGCACCTGCGACACGCAGTTGCCAGATTAACCAGGGCGCGTCCGTGCGGATCAGCCTTTTTGACTCAGAGCCATGCTTTTTTGCCGGGCCTGCCCCCCGCCGCGCAAGCCCCTTGCGCAGAAAACCACGTCGATTTCGTAATCATGGCCCGCGACCGCGGCATTTGTGAGACAGGGTGTGAGGCCTCAGGCCGCCTCCGCCTGGGTCAGCGCCTCTTCCAGCTGGGCGAAGCTGGGCTGGTGGGTGCTGGGCACCGAGCCGCGGCCGATCTCCACCGAGACCTGCGCGGCGTTGCCGTGCAGGTGAGCCACCAGCACGTCCTTGATGATGCGGTAGAACTGGCCCTCTTCCTCGATGGCGCCAGCCATGCGCGCGGCGATGGGGCCCACGATGCCGTAGGCCAGGAACACGCCGAGGAACGTCCCCACCAGCGCCTTGCCGATCATCAGGCCCAGCACTTCCGGCGGCTCGTTGATGGCGCCCATCGTCTTCACGATGCCGAGCACGGCGGCCACGATCCCGAGCGCGGGCAGCGCGTCGGCCATGTTCTGCATGGCGTTGGCGGGGCGGAGCGCCTCGTGGTGGTGCTTCTCCAGCTGCTTTTCCATCGAGTCCTCCACCTGGTGGGGATCATCGAGGTTCATGGTCATCATGCGCAGCGTGTCGCAGATGAAGTCCGTGGCGAAGTGATCCTTCGCGATGCGGGGATACTTCTGGAAGATCGGGCTCTCGTCGGGCTTCTCGATGTGCTGTTCGAGGGCCACCACGCCCTTGGTCTTCATCAGCTTGGTGAGCTGGAACAGGAGGGCGAGGAGATCGGCGTAGTCCTGCTTCTTCCATTTGGCGCCGCTGGCGGCCTTGCCGAAGGCGGGGCCCAGCGCCTTGATGGTGGTGAGGTCCTGCCCGATGATCAGCGCGCCCAGCGCCGAACCGCCGATCATCATGAACTCGAGCGGCGCGGCCTTGATGATCACGTCGAAGTGGCCGCCGGCGAGCGCAAAGCCGCCGAACACCATCCCGAAGACCACAAGGAGGCCGATGACGAGGAACATGGAAGGCTTCTGCCCGCGAAACTGAGCCCCGCTTCTAGCCTCCTCAGCCTTAATGCCGGGTGTGCGGCGGGCGGCGCCGGCGCGGGTGGGGCGAAAGGGTCTCCATGGCGCGGGCCTTGAATGCTACCAAGGCGTAAACCGGGAACCCCGCCATGCACCGTCTTCTTCTGGCCGCCGCCCTCTTCGCCGCCACGCCGTCCGTGGGGGCCGTGGCCGCCGCCCAGGAGGCGTGCGTGCGCCCGGCCCCGCCCGCCTTCCCCGCACCCGCCGACGCGGGCGCGCTGACCCGCCCCGACATCGAAGGCCACCGCGCCGTGCGCGACGGCTACTTCACCGCCGCCGACGCCAACCTCGCGTGCCTCGACCGCCAGATCGACGCCCGCATGAAGACGCTGTTCGCCACCGGCGCGCCGATGGACGCGGGCCTGCGCGCCCTGGGCGCCGCCCACGAGGACGCCAGCCGCGAACGCGCGCAGGTGTACGAACGCTTCCTGCGTCTGTGCCTGGCCTGGGAAGACGCCCGCCAGACCACGCTCGCCGGCGGGTGCGCGACGGCGCGCTGAGGGCGCCCATCCGGCGCCACGGAGCGCGGGCCTTCGGCCCGCACTTCTTTTGATTTGGATTTCGCACGACGATGCGGGCCGGAGGCCCGCGCTCCTCACACGCACCACCGCGTTTGCGGCCACGCCGCGCTCTCCCACACCGCGTGTGATGCCCGCCACGGCGCGCAGCGCGGAAAACGCCGCGCCAATCCCCGGGGGCTGAAACGGGGGTATGCTGGGGCCCATGAACGCACGCGCCGCCCCCGACCTTCATCGCCTCAACCATCTGCTTTTGCAGATGCAGGTGTGGCTGTGCGCGACGATCCTGTGGCTGTGCGAGTGGAGCGGCGTGCGCTTGCCGAAGGCCGTGCGCGCCGAGCTGCTGGCCGAGTTTTACGAGGCGCGACGGACGACGCTGATGATCCTGGTGCTGCACGCCGTGCGGCGCGCGCGCGTGCGCCCTCTCCCCGTCAGCGCCGCCGGCGCGCAGGAGCGCTGGACGGCGCCGCCGGGCTTCCGCGTGCAGCCGCATCGCGGTTCGGACTTTCGCGGCTTCGTGCGCGCGATCCGCATCGGCGGGCGCACGCTGCGCGAACGCTACGCGCGGCTGAAGGCCGTCATCGAGACGATGGATCGCCATGTGGCGGCGCTGGCCCGGCGGCTCGCCGGATCGAAAGCCAAGGCGCCCGTGCTGGCGCGTGCGGTCGCGACCGTGTGCGCCGCCCTCTGCGCGCCGCCCGTGACGGCGCAGGACAGCTCGTAACGCGCGCGGCCTGCCGCGCAGCGCCAGTCCTCACCCACTCCCCTGGACAAAGGGGAACGGCGAGGCATGCCCGCAGGGTTGAAGTCCGCTTGGCGGGTGTGCTTCGTGGAGCCTGGAGGGGGCAACCCGATGGCCGAACCCGACGCGCCGGTCGCCGACGACCGGCGGCGCAGTTTCATCCTGCTGTTCTGCTGCACGCTGGTGGTGGGCTTCGGCAACACGATGCTGCTGGCGCTCTTGCCGCCGCTGGCGCGCCGGCTGGACCTGCCGGTCTCCTCGGTGGGCTGGATCTTCTCCCTCTCGGCGCTGATCTGGGTGTTCGCCAGCTCCTACTGGGGCCGCGAGAGCGACCGGCGCGGACGCAAGCCCGTGATCGCCATCGGGTTTGCGGCGTACGCGGTGTCCATGGCGGCGTTCGCCGTCGTGTGCGTCATCGGCCTCGCCGGCTGGATCGGGCCGACCGTGATCTTCATCGGCCTGTTGCTGACGCGGGCGATCTTCGGGGCCGTGGGCTCCGCCTCCAGCCCGGCGGCGCAGGCCTACATCGCCGACCGCACCTCCCGCGACGAACGCATCGAGGAGATCGCGGCGCTGGGGTCGGCGTTCGCGCTGGGAGCGGCGCTGGGGCCGGCGGTGGCGGGCGCGATGGCGTCGCTGACCGGGCCCATCGTGCCGATGTTCCTGGTCGCGGCGCTGGCCGCCGTGGCGGCCTGGTCGGTGACGCGCTTCCTGCCGGAATCGCGGGAGCCGCAGCTCGACCTCGATGGCCCGCGGGAGCGCAGCTGGACGCTCGCCATCGACCGGCGGGTGTCGGGCCACCTGCTCTACGGGCTTGGGCTCTCGGTGGTCACCGGCATGCTGCAGCAGACCTTCACCTTCTACACCATGGACCGGCTGCGCCTCGACGAAGCCACCACCATCGCCTACGCCTCCAGCGGCCTCATGGTGGGGGCGCTGGCGTTGCTCGGCACCCAGATGGGGTTGCTGCGGGTGCTGCGGCTGAACGGGCGCAGCCTGATGGTGCTGGGCGCGGCGATCATCGCGCTGGGCGTGCTGGCGCAGATCGCGGCGGGGTCCCTGAACATGCTCCTGCTCGCGCAGCTGCTGCAGGGCATCGGCTTCGGGCTTGCCAGGCCGGGCTTCTCCAGCGGCGCGTCACTGGCGGTGAAGCCGGAGGAGCAGGGCAACCTCGCCGGCCTCGTCACGGCGGTGGCGGGCGCGGGGTTCGTGATCTCGCCGCTGGCGGGGGGCACGCTCTATGACGTGGCCGGCATCCACGCGCCGCTATGGCTGGCCGTGGCCATCCTGCTGACCATGGGCTTCTTCGCCGTCATCAGCCGGCGCATCCGGTCTAGCGTCGGCGTTTCTTCGTCGTCCGGGGGGCAGGAACCTGGCTAGCGGCCTTGCGCGCCTCGTCGAGGATGAACTGCGTGGCCCGGCCCGTGGGCTCTAGGTCGAGGCCGCGCTCGAACGCCTCGATGGCGCGGCGGGTGGCGGGGCCCACGTCGCCGTCGGCCCGGCCCTTGAGCCGCCCGAGCCGGATCAGCGCCTGCTGGAGCGAGCGGATGCCCGCCTCGGTGCGCAGGGAGGGCGAACTGTTCTGGGCGGCGGCCTTGTCGATGGCGCCGGTGCGGCCCTTCACGCGGTCGAGCAGCGCGGGCGTGGGATAGCCATCCGCCGGCAGGCTGACCGACTGCTGGAACTGGCGCACCGCGCGCCGCGTGGCGGCGCCGAACATGCCGTCCGGCGTCCCGGCGTTGAAGCCCAGCTTGTTGAGCGCCGTCTGAAGCTCCAGCAGCTGGTCGCGCGAGAGCGATCCGATCTCCACCGGCCAGGGTTTCACCAGCCCGGCGCCGCCCTCGTACCCGCGCGCCAGGAGGCTGACGGTGAGCGCGTAGCGGTCCGACGGGTTGTAGCTGCGGATCACGCCGAAGTTGGGAAACAGCAGCAGCGCCGGCCCCTGCGCCCCGGCGGGCAGGAACAGCTGGGCGTTCATCGCCATCACCGGCGCCATGTAGGGAAAACCGCTGGTGGACCGCGCGCCCAGCGTCACCCACTGCGACACCGGCCGGGCGGTGCCGTCCGCCAGGGCGTAATCGAAATCCTGCGGCAGGTAGACCTCGTCGTACACCGGCTCGTTGCGGCGCCAGCCGCGGGCGGCGAGGTAGTTGGCGATCGACGCCAGCGTGTCGCCGGTGTTGTTCCAGATGTCGCGCTTGCCGTCGCCGTCCCAGTCGACGGCGGTGGTGAGGTAGATGTCGGGCATGAACTGGGGCTGGCCGAGGGCGCCGGCCCAGGAGCTCTTCATCTCGTTGGGGCCCACGTAGCCCTTCTCCACCATCTCGATGAGGGCCAGCAGGTAGCCCTCGAACTGGCCGCGGCGGCGCCCGTCGGCGGCGAGGGTCGCCAGCGCCTGGGGCGCGTCATGGGGCAGCGGAAAGGCGCCGTAGTTGGTCTCCACCGCCCAGATGCCGGCGATGATGTCGGCGTCGACGCCGAAGCGGCGCTCGATGTCGGTGAAGAGCTGGGCGTTGGCCTGCCGGCGGGCGACGCCCTCCGCGATGCGCTGCGGCGTGACGGCGCGGGTGATGTAGTCCCACACCGGGCGGACGAACTCGGCCTGGTTCTGGTCCTGGGTGACGATGCGCGGGTCCGGCCGCAGGGGGCCGAGCAGCTGCTGCACCACCGCCGGGTTGCGCCCCGCCGCCACCGCCCGCTGGGCGAACCCGTCCCGCCAGGCGTCGAACGCGGGATCGCCCGAGGCGGCGAACGTGAAGGCCTGCTGGGCCCGGGCTTCGGGGAGCGCACCGGCGGCGAGAAGCGCCGCCAGCGCCGCGACTAGGGGGATCGAACGCGTCATGCCGGCACTTCTGGTTGATTCTGAAGGCAAAGCTATGACGGCGCGCGTCAACGAAGAGTTGCGGGGGCCCTGTTACGCTTGACGCCGCCAGCCTCACCCCATAGAAGCCGCGTTCCCGTTCCAAGACCTCCCGGCAGCGCCATGAAAGTCCGTTCGTCCCTCAAGTCGCTCAAGGCGCGTCACCGCGCCTGCAAGATCGTGCGTCGCAAGGGCGTGGTCTACGTGATCAACAAGGTCGACCCGCGCTACAAGGCCAAGCAGGGCTGAGGCGCATGACGGCCGGGCAGAAGGCCGTCCTGTTCGACTATGGCAACGTGCTGGTCCGCTGGGATCCGCGGAACCTCTACCGCAAACTGTTCGACGACCCGGCCGAGATGGACTGGTTCCTGGAGCACGTGTGCACCATGGACTGGCACCTGCGCCACGATTCCGGGGAGCCGATGGCCGTCACCACGGCCGAGCTGGCCGCCGCCCACCCCCGCTACGCCGACCATATCCACGCCTGGAGCGCCCGCTTCGGCGAGATGATTGATGGCGAGATCGACGGAGCGGTGGCCCTCATCGACGCGCTGAAGGCGCAGGGGCGCACGGTGGGGGTGTTGACCAACATGCCCGCCGACCAGGCCTGGACCTGCTTTGCCGGTTTCTCCCGGTGGGCCGCGCTGGACACCATCCTGGTCTCCGGGTTCGCCAAGGCCGCAAAGCCTGGGGCGCGGTCCTACCGGCTGGCGCTGGCGCACCTGGAGGCGGAGCCGGGCGACGTGTTCTTCGTCGACGACAGCCCCCGCAACGTGGACGCCGCCCGCGCGCTGGGCATCACCGCCCACCTGTTCACCGGGCCTGAGACGGGCCCCGCCGATCTGGCGAACGCGCTCCGCGCCACCGGATTTTTGACGTAAAGCTCGGCGACGGGACACGCCATGCGCCGCACATTCATCGCCCTCGCGCTGGCCGCCGGCGCCCTTGCCGCCGCGCCCCTGACGGCGTGCAGCCCTGCGCCGGAGCCCGTCCCCGTGGCCAGCGATCCCGCGCTCGACGAGCTGTTCACCGGCCTGCTCGCCGCGCCGACGGCCGCCGAGGCCGGCCGCCTCGAGCAGCAGATCTGGCAGACGTGGGGACAATCCGGCAGCGCCACCGTCGACATCCTGATCGAACGGGCGGACGCCGCAGAGGCCGCCGGCGACAAGCCCCTGGCGCTGCGCTTCGTGAACCAGGCCACCGAGCTCGCGCCCAGCTACGCGGGCGGCTGGTACCGCCGCTCGATCCTCCGCTACGACGCCGACGACCGCGGCGGCGCCATCGCCGACATCGAAGAAACGCTGAAGCGCGAACCGCGCCACTTCGGCGCGCTCGCCGGCCTCGGCATGATCTACGAGGACATGGGCCAGGAGAAAGCCGCGCTGGAGGCCTACCGCCGCGCGCTGGAGATCCACCCCTTCCTCGACGCCGCCAAGCAGGGCGTCGCCCGGCTGGAGCCGAAGATCGAAGGGCAGGATCTGTAGCCGCCGCCGCGCCGGGGTCGCGCCCCGAGTTATGCACCGCCGTTATGCGCCCTCGGCCCCATCCCGCACCTCCGAATCGCACTAAGTCTCGACCCCGAAACAAATCACCACGGGGTTCCCATGCCGGACGACGCAGGCGCATTCATCGCGCACGAGGAAGTGGCGCCGCAATCGCTGACGCAGAGCGCGCAGGAGAGGCTGCGCCAGCTCATCGCGCGCATCGAGAAGCTCGAAGAGGAAAAGGCGACCGTCGCCGCCGACATCAAGGAAGTCTACGGGGAGGCGAAGTCCACCGGGTTCGACACCAAGGTCATGCGCAAGGTGGTGGCGCTGCGAAAGCAGGACCGCGCAGAGCGGGCCGAGCAGGAGCAGATCCTTGACCTCTACCTCGCGGCGATGGGCGAAATCTGATAACAGCGGGGCTGATGCCCCGCGCGGTCGATCCCAAACGCACACGCAAGGCGCTGGCCCGCGTGCGCCGGCTGGCGGCGCGCTCGCCCGTGGCTGAGACGGCCCCGGACGCCGCCGAACCAGGCTTCAGCGACCCCGCGTTCAGCGGCTGGGAGAAGGAGTTCCTGACCGAAGTGGAGAAGCGGCTCGACACCTATGGCTCGGCCTTCACCGATCCCGGCAAGGGCAGCCTGGAGGACGCCCTCTCGGTGCTGCAGACGCAGAAACTGAAGGAGATCGAACGCAAGGCGAAGGGGCGTGCGCCGGACGGCGGCGCCGACCGCCGCCCACGCTCCAGCTTCAAACGCAAGCCGCCGCCGTGGGCCAGGCCCGCCGCCCAGGATCCCGATGAGGGAGAACGATGATCGGCCGCGCCGACCTCGACACCGCGTGGAGCATCGTGCGCAGCGTGTTCGGGCCGACGCCGGCGTATCTGTGGCCGCTGCTGTCGCAGCGGGCGGGGCGCGGCATCGTCGTCAAGCATGAGAACCACTGCCCCACGGGCGCCTTCAAGGTGCGGGGCGGCCTTGTGTTCCTGTCGCGCCTGCGCGAGCGCATGCCGCAGTGCCCCGGTCTCGTCACCGCCACGCGCGGCAATCATGGCCAGAGCCTCGCCTTCGCCGCCGCGCGCGTGGGCATGCCGATCACCGTCGTCGTGCCGCACGGGAATTCACGCGAGAAGAACGCGGCGATGCGCGCCTTCGGGGCCGACCTCCTGGAGCATGGGCGCGACTTCGACGAGGCGCGCGAGCACGCGCAGATGCTGAGCGAGACGCGCGGCCTGCTGTTTGCGCCGTCCTTCCATCCTGATCTGGTGGCCGGCGTGGCGACCTACGCAGTGGAGCTGTTTGGCGCCCATCCCGACATCGAGACCGTGTACGTGCCGATCGGCCTCGGCTCCGGCATCTGCGCGGTGATGGCGGTGCGCGACCTGTTCGGCCTGCCGACGAAGGTGGTGGGCGTGGTGAGCGACCGCGCCGACGCCTACCTGCGCTCCTTCATGGCCGACCGCATCATCGAGACCGCCAGCGCCGACACCTTCGCCGACGGCCTCGCCGTGCGGGTGCCGAACCCGGACGCCTTCGCCGCGATCCAGAAGGGCGCGGCGCGCATCGTGGCCGTCACCGACGAGGAGATCGCCGACGCCATGCGCATCCTCCACGAGGACACGCACAACATGGCCGAAGGCGCGGGCGCGGCCTCCCTTGCCGCTGCGCTGAAGGAGAAAGGCCAGGGCAAGACGGGCGTTATCCTGTGCGGCGCAAACGTCGACCGGAGCGTGGCTGCGCGCGTGCTGGCGGGTTAGCCCCGCAGCACCCCGCCCGTCGCCTTCGCGACGCTCGCCACGATCTTCTGGCTCACGGCCTCGATCTCCGCATCCGCCAGCGTCTTCTCGCGCGGCTGCAGGCGCACCTCGATGGCGAGGGACTTCTTCCCCTCGCCCACGCCCTGCCCGCGATAGACGTCGAACAACGTCACGTCCTCGATCAGCTGCTTGTCGGCCCCGTAGGCCGCGCGCACGAGATCGGCGGCGGGCACCGCGTCGTCCACAACGAACGCGAAGTCGCGCGTCAGCGGCATCAGGTCGATCTTCTCCAGCGCCGGCTTCTCACGCGTGGGTTTCGCGCGCGGCGCGGGCAGCGCGTCCACGAAGATCTCGAACGCGAGCGCGGGCCCGTCGACGCCCAGCCCCGCCAGCACGCGCGGGTGCACGTCGCCGAACGCGGCGACCACGCGATTGCCGATCTTCAGGGAGCCGCTGCGCCCCGGGTGCTGCCAAGGCGCGGCGGCGGCGCCTGCGAGCAGCGCGGAGACCGGCGCGCCGATGGCCGTGAGCACCATGAGGCAATCGCGCTTCATGGCGTAGAGATCGGGTGCGGGCGCGCCCTGCCAGTGTCGTTGCGGGCGGGGCTGGCGCACCGCGGCCACCGTGCGCGCCTGCCCGCCGTCACCGTCCCCCGACCACGCGGGCCCGGCCTCGAACAGCTGCGCGTCGCCGTGGCCGCGATCGAGATTGCGCTGCGCGGCGCGCAGCAAGTTCGGCAACGCCGACGGCCGCATGCAATCGAGATCGGACGCGATGGGATTGGCCAGCAGCAGCGCGTCCGCGCCGCCGCCGAACAGCGCGGCGTGCTTCTTCTCGCAGAAGCTCCAGGTCACGCATTCCAGATAGCCGGCCCCGGCCAGCGCGCGGCGCGCCATGCGCTGGCGGCTTTCGCCAACGCTGGCGGCGGGCGCGCGGTAGCCCCGGGCGCGCGGCGGATCGTTGGCGGGCAGCTTGTCGTAGCCCTCGATGCGCGCGACTTCCTCCACGATGTCGGCGCGGCCGTCCACGTCGCGCCGCCAGCTGGGCGGCTGGATGATGATGCGCTTGGCGAACGAGCCTTCGTGCGCCTCCGTCTCGAAGCCGAGCGACTTCAGGATCGCGCGCACCCGTGGGGGCTTCACGTCGAGGCCGGCGAGCGTGCGGACGCGGTCCAGATCGAAGATGACGGGCGCGGGCGGCGCGGGAAACGTGCCGGCCACCATCTCCTCCGACGCAAGCCCCCCGCACAGCTCCAGCACCATACGGGTCGCGAGGTCGAGCCCCGGGACGACGAAGCCCGGATCGACGCCGCGTTCGAACCGGTAGCGGGCGTCGGTATTGAGGCCAGTGGCGCGCCCGGTCTGGAAGATGCGCAGCGGATCGAACAACGCGCTCTCGATCAGCACGTCGGTCGTGTGTTCGGAGACGCCCGTGCTCTCGCCGCCGATGACGCCGCCAAGCCCCAGGACGCCGGTGTCATCGGCGATGACGCACATCTCGGGCGTGATCTCGTAGGTCTTGCCGTCGAGCGCTGCGAACTTCTCCCCGGCCCGCCCGAGGCGGGCGCGCACGACGCCCTTGAGCTTGGCCGCGTCATAGACGTGCAGCGGGCGCGCGCGATCGACGGTGAGGAAGTTGGTGATGTCGACCAGGGCGCTGCGCGGCTTGACGCCGATGGCCTTCAAGCGCTGCTGCAACCAGGGCGGAGAGGGGCCATTGCGCACGCCGCGCACAAGGCGGGCCGCGAATACCGGGCACGCGCTCTCATCCTCCGTCCGTACGCGCACGGCCGACACGATCCGCGCCGGCGCGGGCGTCACGGGGCGGGTGATGAACTTGCCAACGCCCGCCGCCGCGAGGTCGCGCGCGATGCCGACCACGCCCAGCCAGTCAGGCCGGTTGGGCGTCACCTCGAAGTCGATCACCGCGTCGGACACGCCCAGCGCCACCGCCGCCGGCGTTCCCACGGCGAGGTTAAGATCAAGCTCGAGGATGCCGTCGCCGTCGTCGTCCACTTCGAGCTCCGCGCCCGAGCACAGCATGCCGTTGGACACCACGCCGCGCACGGGGCGCGCCTCCAGCGTGACGTCGATGCCCGGCACGTACGCCCCGATGGGCGCGTAGATCGTCACCAGGCCCGCGCGCGCGTTCGGCGCCCCGCAGACGATTTCCTTGCGGCCGTCCTTCGTGTCCACCTGGCACACGCGCAAGCGGTCGGCGTTGGGATGCTGCACGGCCTCCACGATCCGCGCCACGGAGAATGCGGCCAGCTTGGCGCCCGGATCGATGACCTCCTCGACCTCAAGGCCGGCCATGGTCATCGCCGCAACGATCTCGTCGACGCTTGCGGTCGTCTCCAGATGGTCCTTCAGCCAGGCTACCGTGAACTTCATCGCCGCGACCCCTTGCGCTGGTCCTTTCGCGTCAACCGCCGGAACAGCCAGTCCATGTCCTGCACCGTCTGACCCCATTCGGGATCGTCCTCCGCGGGCGCGCGGCACAGAAGATCGCGCCACCAGCGGGCATACTGTCCGAAGAACCGCGCCATCAGCGACCCGTCCACGGCGTCCGCCCGCGTCAGCAGCGCGGCCTTCTCCCAGAAGTGGACGATGGAGTAGATCGCCTCGCGCGCCTCGCCCGACGCCTGGGCGTAGGCGGTGGGCAGATCGGGCGCGCCGGTGAGCGCGTCATGGGCGATCAGGCGGATGCGGTTGAACTCCGGCGCGCCGAACTCCGCGTAGAGATCCAGCGTGAGCTTGAGCCGGCGTTCGCGGCGCGCGCGCGTCCAGCTCACCGCGCCGCCGAGCAGCGCGCCGAACAGCGCGCCGCTGAACGCAAGCACGAGCTGCGGCAGGATGGCGGCGAGATCAATCACGGCGCGCCCGCAATCACAGGCCCGCCGCCAGGCCGGGCAGCAGGTAGGGGCTGAAGCCGTAGTGCCGGAGCCAGCGCACGTCGGCGGCGAAGTAGTCCCGCAGGTCCGGCATGCCGTACTTCAGCGTGGCGAGGCGATCGACGCCCATGCCGAACGCGTAGCCCTGGTGCACCTCCGGATCCAGCCCGCACGCGCGCAGCACATTGGGATGGACCATCCCGCAGCCGAGGATCTCCAGCCAGTCGTCGCCCGCGCCGATCTTCACCGATCCGCCCGAGCGATCGCAGCCCACATCCATTTCCGCGCTCGGCTCCGTGAACGGGAAGTGGTGCGGCCGGAAGCGCACCTTCACGTCGTCGATCTCGAAGTACGCCTTGATGAAGGCCATCAGAGTGCCCTTCAGATCCGCCATGGTGGTAACCTCGTCGATGACGAGGCCCTCGATCTGATGGAACATGGGCGTGTGGGTGGCGTCGGAATCCTTGCGGTATGTCCGTCCCATGCACACCATGCGGATCGGCGGCTTCTGCTTCAGCATCGTGCGCACCTGCACGGGGCTTGTGTGCGTGCGCAGGACCTTGCGCTGGCCGAGTTCGTCGGTCGCGTTCAGGAAGAAGGTGTCGTGCATGTCCCGCGCGGGGTGCTTGGGCGGGAAGTTGAGCGCGGTGAAGTTGTGGAAGTCGGTCTCGATGTCGGGGCCTTCCTCCAACGCGAAACCCATCTCGCCGAAGATGTGCGCCAGCTCCTCCATCACGAAGCTGACGGGATGGATGGCGCCGATGCGCACCGGCGGCGGGGGCAACGACGCGTCCACCCTCTCCGCGGCCAGCTTCGCCTCCAGCGCCGCCTCCGCGAGCTGGGCCTTCTTGGCGACGATGGCCTCGCCGATGCGGTCCTTCAGGCCGTTGAGCTTCGGGCCCATGGCCTGACGTTCGTCTGGGGCCATGGTCCCCAGCGTTTTCATGAGCGCCGAAATCACGCCCTGCTTGCCGAGGGCGTCGACGCGGATCGCGTCAAGCGCGGGTTCGTCGCCGGCGGCGGCGATGCGGGCGGACAAATCCGCTTCCAGGGCGGTCAGATCGTTCATGGCGGCTTCCACATCGGAGACCGCGCCATTGCGGCCTCACACGTCGACAAGCTCGAGGCATGAGGCCGTCTGAGACGCTGGATTGCTCTCGGGGCGTTTCCGTCGCGAGCCTGCCGGACGCGGAAACACGGCCGGCCTCACGCCAAAGCGGCGCGGGCCTTGTCCACGAGCCCCTTGAAGGCTTCCGGCTGGTTCATTGCGAGATCCGCCATCACCTTGCGATCCACGATCACGCCGGCCTTCAGGAGCCCGTCGATAAATCGCGAATACGTCATGCCGGCGTCCTCGGCGCGCACGGCCGCGTTGATGCGCTGGATCCAGAGCGCACGGAAGCTGCGCTTCTTGGCCTTGCGATCCCGGTAGGCGTACTTGCCGGCCTTCTCCACCGCGGCGTTGGCGGTGCGGAAGGTGTTCTTGCGACGGCCGAAATAGCCCTTCGCTTCGTCGAGAATCTTCTTGTGACGGGCGTGCGCGGTGACGCCCCGTTTGACGCGTGCCATCGGTCAGTCTCCGCTCAATCCAGGCCGTAGGGAATCCAGAGCTTCACGCGATCCGCATCGGGTTTCGCGAGCTCTGCGGTTCCGCGGTTCTGGCGGATGTACTTGCCGTTGTGGCTGATCAGGCGGTGGCGCTTGCCGGCGACGCCGGCCTTCACCTTGCCCGACGCCGTGAGCTTGAAGCGCTTCTTCACGCCGCTCTTGGTCTTGAGCTTCTGTTTGGCCATTTCGCTCTCCATTGGCCCCGATCTGCCATATACGGCGGAGGCCGGCTGTCAGAGCGCGCCACGGCATGGCTTTGGGCCGGGCGCGCCGAAGGGTGGGGCAGGTACCACAGGCTCCGGGGTGTGTACAGGTCGCCCGCGAGGAAACCGGAGCCCCCGCCGCGCGTTATAGTGGGTCGCCCCTGCCTTGGAGCCCTCCATGACCGCACCCCACGCCCTCGCGCCCCTGCCCTGGGACGAGGCCGCCCTCGCCCCCGTCATTTCCGCCGAGACCATTGGCTTCCACTACGGCAAGCACCACGCCGGCTACGTCGCCAAGGTGAACGCCGCGCTGGAGGGCCTGCCGGAGCTGGCGGACCTTTCCCTCGACCGGCTGGTCGTCACCCTCGCGCAGGACCCCCTGCGCCAGACCCTCTTCAACAACGCCGCCCAGGTCTGGAACCACGATTTCTACTGGCGCAGCCTCAAGCCGGACGCCGCCCCGCCCTCCGGGCGCCTGGCCGACGCCATCCAGACCGCCTTCGGGGACGTGGCCGGCTGCAAGGCCGCGCTGAAGAAGGCCGCGCTCGACCAGTTCGGCTCCGGCTGGGCGTGGCTTGTGGCCGACGCCAACGGCGCGCTGTCCGTGACCCGCACCCACAACGCCGAAACGCCGCTGACCGGCGCCCTGCGCCCGCTGCTGACCGTGGACGTCTGGGAGCACGCCTACTATCTCGACTACCAGAACAAGCGCGACGCCTACGCCGACGCCGTGCTGGACAAGCTGATCAACTGGGAGTTCGCCGCCGAGAACCTCGGGTAGGCCCGCCCCTTCGCCCCGGATTCCCGCGCGGCGAGGCCGCCGATTGAAGCGTCGGCGGCTTTGGGCCATCGTCGGGCCGGGAACGGGAGAGGCCCATGAACGCCGTCGTGAAGGACACCGTCTCGGC
The DNA here is from genome assembly GCA_033764865.1 of Hyphomonadaceae bacterium. Taxonomy (GTDB): domain Bacteria; phylum Pseudomonadota; class Alphaproteobacteria; order Caulobacterales; family Aquidulcibacteraceae; genus VFBF01. Next base: position 3,692 of record JANRIM010000074.1, on the reverse strand, counting down.
CATCGGCCGCCTGCCCGGCTGGGCGTGGGGCGCCGCGCACACGCTGATCGGGTCGCGCTTCTTCGTGGCGGTGTCGGGCCTCTTCTTCGTGGCCTTCCTGGCGCACGTGAAGAACGCGCCGGAGCGGTTCCCGCCGATCACGAAGGTCTCGATCTCGGCCATGCTGGGGTTTGCGCCGGCAGTGGAGGCGCCGCCCGCGGCGCCCGACGCCGTCGCCGACCAGGCGCGCCAGGCCGTGGACGCGGGCATCCCCTATCTCCAGCCCTACGTGGACAGCGCCCGCGAGAGCGTGGCCGCCTTCTTCGGAACCAACGCCGACGCCGTGGCCTTCGCCAACCTGACGGGGCTTGTGGTGTCCGGGCTCTTCTTCCTGCTGGGGCTCTACCTGCTGGCGCGCCAGGAAACCAAGATGCGCTGAACGCGGTTTCTTCCCCCGCTTGCGGGGGACGTGGCGCGCGCGACAGCGCGTGACGATGGGGGCCCGCACGATGGCAAGCGCGGCGCAAAGCGCCCCGCCTCCCCCATCCCCGGCCGCGAAGGACCTTCCCCCGCATGCGGGGGAAGAAAATTGTCACGGCGCCGCCGGCAACCCCGCGCGTCGGCGCAGCTCCGCGATCGACGGTACACCCGGAACCCCCTCGCACACATCGCGATCCGCGCGCCATTCGGCGATGAGGAGTTGATCCGCGTCGATGTCGGCCTGCGGGAAGAAGCGGCCGTAAGGGCCGAGGAGATTGGTGCAGGCGTCGCGGGCGAGAGTGTCCCAAAGCTGGGTGAGGCGGCGAACGTCCCAGACCGCGGCGGCCTGGCCCCCGGCGGTGACGATGCGCACGCCGTCCGGGGAAAACGCGGCGCTCTCCAGCAAGGCGCCTTGATGCCCGCTGAAAGTTGCGATGAGACGTCCATCGGCGGCATTCCAGACCTTGGCCGTGTTGTCGCTGCTCGCGGTGACGATGCGCGCCCCGTCCGAGGAGAACGCGGCGCTACCCACGGCGTACTGGTGCCCGCTGAGCGTGGCGATGAGACGCCCATCGGCGGCGCTCCAGACCTTGGCGGTGTTGTCAAGGCCTGCGGTGACGATGCGCGCACCGTCCGGGGAGAACGCGGCGCTCCGCAACCGGGCTTGATACCCGCTCAGGGTAGCGATGAGGCGTCCGTCGGCGGCGCTCCAGACCTTGGCGGTCCTGTCGTCGCTCGCGGTGATGATGCGCGCCCCGTCCGGGGAGAACGCGGCGCTCCGTACATAGCTTTCATGCCCGCCGAGGGTGGTGATGGGGCGTCCGTCGGCGGCGTTCCAGACCCTGGTTGTGGTGTCTTGGCTCGCGGTGACGATGCGCGCGCCGTCCGGGGAGAACACGGCGCTGAGCACCCAGCTTTGATGCCCGCTCAGGGTGGCGATGTGGCGTCCGTCGGCGGCGCTCCAGACCCTGGCGGTCTTGTCATCGCTCGCGGTGACGATCCGCGCGCCGTCCGGGGAGAACGCGGCGCTCTTCAACCAGCCTTGATGCCCGCCGAGAGTTGCGATGAGGCGTCCTTCGGCGGCGTTGAAGACCCTTGCGGTCTTGTCGCTGCTCGCGGTGACGATGCGCGATGCGTCCGGAGAGAACGCGGCGCTGTTCAATGAGCCTTGATGCCCGCTGAGCGCGGCGATCAGGCGTCCGTCGGCGGCGTTCCAGACCCTTGCGGTCTTGTCGCTGCTCGCGGTGACGATGCGCGATCCGTCCGGAGAGAACGCGGCGCTGTTCAACCTGCCTTGATGCCCGCTGAGCGTGGCGATCAGGCGTCCGTCGGCGGCGCTCCAGACCTTGGCGGTGTCGTCGCCTCCCGCGGTGACGATGCGCGCGCCGTCCGGAGAGAACGCGGCGCTCTGCACGCCGTCTCGATGCCCGCTGAGGGTGGCGATGAGGCGTCCGTCTGCGGCGTTCCAGACCTTGGGGGTGTCGTCGCCTCCCGCGGTGACGATGTGCGCGCCGTCCGGGGAGAACGCAGCGCTCTCCACGGGCCTTTGGTGCTCGCTGAAGGTAGTGATGAGGCGTCCGTCGGCGGCGCTCCAGACTCGGGCGGTCCTGTCGACGCTGGCGGTGACGATGCGCGCGCCATCTCGGGAGAACCCGGCGCTCTGCACGCCGTCTCGATGCCCGCTGAGGGTGGCGATGAGGCGTCCGTCGGTGGCGCTCCAGACCCTCGCGGTTTTGTCGCTGCTCGCCGTGAGGATGCGCGCACCGTCCGGCGAGAACGCCGCGCTCCGTATATAGGCTTGGTGCCCGCTGAGGGTGGCGATGAGGCGTCCGTCGGCGGCGCTCCAGATCTTGGCGGTGTTGTCATCGCTCGCGGTGACGATGCGCGCGCCGTCCGGGGAGAACGCGGCGGTGGTCACTGCCCTATCGTGCTGCTGTGGCGGCGCGCTTTCGCCCGCTGCATGCATCGCGCTGGCAAGCACGGACCAGTAAAGGCCCTTGTTCTCCGGCGCCAAGCGCATCCCTGCGAGCGCATATCGCGCCGCCGCGACGTACTCGCCGCGCTCATGCTTCGCCCACGCCTGCGTCGCGAAGAAGCGGTGCAGCGTGTTGCGCGCTTGCCGGGCGTTCTCGCTCGCCAAGCCCTCCTGCCGCTCCGCCTCGCGCAGGTTGGTTATGGCCTCCAGTGTCTTTGCGTCGGCGCGATCGCGCTGGGCTTTTTCCTCGGCGCGCGCCTTGCGCTCCGCTTCGGCTTTCTCGTTCGCCAGCTTGAGGTTGCGCTCCGCCTCAAGTGTCTTGTCATCGGCGCGTGCGCGTTGCGCGCGTTCAGCAATCGTCTGCACGCCCGCCACCGCCGCCACCCCCGCAAACACCAGCGCCGCCGCCCCCAGCGCCGCCGCCACCTGTCGCTGGCGTCGCCGCTCGCGCTGCGCCAGCGCGTCGAGCTTAACGCCCAGAAGGCCGGCGATGAGTTTCAGCCTGGCCCCTTCGCGGCCGTCGCCCACGAGCTGGCCAGTGGGCAGCTTGATTTCGCGCAGGTCCGCCGCGAGCAGGCCTTTGCCGCGCAGGGCGGGCGGGAAGCATTCGGTGTCGGGATCGCCGCTGTCGGGGCTGCCTGCGGCGATGACCGGGAAGATCGCGGCCTCGCGGCCGAGCTTCAGGAACGTCTCGACCTCGTGGTTCACCCAGTGGCTCTTCGCGCTCGTGGGCGTGCACAGGACGATCAGGGTCTCGCTATCCTCCAGCGCCTGCTGCAGGGCGGCGTCGACGTGGCCGCCGGATTCAAGATCGGTGCGGTCGCGGAAGATGGGGTGGAGCTTGGCCGGGACGGGGCCGAGCTCGCCCTCGGCGCCGACGAGGGCCTTGGGCGTGCGGTAGCCGTCGAGCTGGCGGTGCAGCCAGTTGGCGATGCGGTCGTCGGCGCGCGCGTAGCTGAAAAAGGCCCGGTAGCGCATGCGTTTATCCCCCACGTCCTTGCCCCCGCGGGAGGTTACAGACCTGAGAGGCGCGAGTCAGCACCGAAGCGTGGACACGCTCGGACGCCGGCCAAGTGTGCACTCGAATTGCCGGTTTCGTCCATTTTTCGGCGGGTTTGTACAGTCCGGGCGGGGCGTCGGTACATCGCCGGAAACGATGTACGGGAAACGGCCCCGCTCAGCGCGGCGCCATCACCATGATGACCTGCTTGCCCTCGAAGCGGGGCTCCTGCTCCACCTTGGCTATCCCCTCGAACTT
>JANRIM010000055.1:0-11325 GCA_033764865.1 Hyphomonadaceae bacterium | reverse complement strand
GCGAGCGGCGTCGGCGGCGACGGGCGCACCAGCAGCAGCATCGCCGGCAGGCCGACGCCGACGGCCAGCAGCGCCAGCGTCAGGTAGCCCGCCCGCCAGCCATGCTCGGCCATCACCGCCTGCAGCAGCGGCGGCGTGACGATCGCGGCGACCGACACGCCGAGCGTGGAGACCCCCAGCGCGAGGCCCCGGCTGGCGTCGAACCACGCATTGACGGGACGCGTGTACACAAGCGCCGCCGATCCCACCGCGAACAGCCCGTAGAACGCGGACAGCGCCACGAATAGCCACAGCGGCCCGCTATGGTTGGCGAAGGCGAGGTAGAGCGCCCCAAGCCCCAGCGTGCTGGCCGTCGCCACGGGCTTGAAGCCGAAGCGGTCCACCGCCCAGCCGATCAGCGGCGACGCGAGCGCGCCGAGGCCTGCGATGGCGTACACCGTGCTGATCTCGCCGCGGCTCCAGCCGAACTCCGCAGAAAGGCCGGTGACGAACAGGCTGGAGACGTAGAAGAACAGCCCCCCGCCCGTGCCGGCGCCCAGAGCCACGCCCAACACCACCGGCCAGCCGCGCCGCCACTCCGCCATCGCGCGTGCGGCGCCGTCGGGAATGGGGGTCTGCGGCGGTGTGATGGCGATGACCCTCGTGGCGATGACGCGGGGCCATTGTCGCTTGCCCGCGATGCCCGCGCCAGAGCGGCGAGGGCGTGGCGCCGCCGGGGCATGCGCGCGGACGATGCGCCGCCTTGCGGGCGCCGCCGGGGACGGTGCACACCGGTCCCGCAGCGCGGCGCCGCGGGGGCGGGGCGCCAGGACGGAGACCACGGGTGGAGCCGCCGGAGATCGAAGCGCACGCAGCCCACAAGCCCACGGGCCGGCGCTGGCTGGACATGGCCGTGTCGCTGGCCGCGCTCGTCACCTCCATCGCGTCGATCACGATGGCGTTCCACAACGGCCAGTCGATGGATCGGCTCGTCACCGCCAACAGCTGGCCGTTTCCCATCCTGGAGAACTCCAATTTCATCGCCGGTGAATCGCGGATCGAGCTGGCGGTCCGCAACAGCGGCTCCGGTCCGGCGAAGCTGGAGACGGTGACGATGTTCTACCAAGGAAAGGCGATGGCAAACTGGCGCGACCTGATGCGCGCCTGCTGCCTCGCGCCCGGCGCGGAGGCGTCCGACGATCTCATCCAGAACCAGACCGGGTACATGCTGTCCGATACGCCAACCGGCTCCGTGCTGCTGCCGGGGGAGCAGGTGCTGCTGATGAGCCTGGCGCGCAGCGATGCGAACCTCGCGGCCTGGGATGCGCTCAACGCCGTTCGTTTCGAGCTGACGTTCGAGGCCTGCTACTGCTCGGTGTTCGACGATTGCTGGACGACCAACCTGCAAACCACGCGGCCGAAGCCTGTGGCCCAGTGCCCGGCGCGCGACGACGTCTTCCGCGGGTAGCCGCGGGCCTTACGGCGCGATCTCGTCGCAGTACTTCGCCAGCGTCACGTCGAGCGCGGTGACGCCGCCCGCATCGTGGGTGGTGAGCGTGACGTCGACGCGGTTGTAGACGTTGAACCACTCGGGGTGATGGTCCATCTGCTCGGCCTTGAGCGCCACCTGCGTCATGAACGCGAAGGCGTGCTTGAAGTCCGCGAAGCGGAAGCTCTTGTGGATGGCGTCGCCGCCGTCGGCCTTGCGCCATTCGGGAACCTCCGCGATGGCAGCGTCGGCGCCGATCTTGACTGGGTCCATGGGTCGCTCCGGTTGCGTTGCGCCACGCTTAGCACGGACGGGCGGGGAAGGGGCGCGGCGTTGGTCGTCAGCCCACCGGCAGCCCCGTCAGCGCCGCCAGTTCGCCCAGCATCTGCGCTTCCGTTTCGGCCTTGATGGTGGCCATGCCCATGGCGCGGGCCGGCTTCAGGTTCACGCCCAGGTCGTCGAGGTAGACGCAGGCGCGGGGATCGACGTCGAGCGCTTCGCACATGAGCGCGTAGATGCGCGGGTCCGGCTTGCGGATGCCGACCTTGGAACTTTCCATGACGTGGTGGAACCGCGCCATGATGGCCGCGACCACGGCCGCCTTCTCGGCGGTGCCGGCCATGCCTGCGCCGGCGCCCGTCTGCACGTTGTTGGTGATGCAGCCCACCTTGAAGCGCGCGCGGCACGCGTCGAGGGCGGCCACAACCTTCGGGCGCACGTCGCCCGACAGGAGCGGCAGCACATCGCGCCCCCGCACGGGATGGCCCAGCGCCGTGCTCTCCGCCAGGAACAGGGCGTCGAAGGCGGCGGGGTCGATCTCGGCGCGCTCGAAGCGGGCCCAGGCGTTCGTGTCGGGGTCAGTGGCGTTGACGCGGCGGATGAAGTCCCGCGGCAGGCCGCGCTCGGCCTCATAGCGGTTGAACGCCTCGAACGGCGACGTGGTGAACACGCCGCCGAAGTCCCAGATCACCGCCTCAACCGCCATGCCCATCCCTTAACGCGATCTTGAGGACCCCGTCCTAGGCTGGGTGCGCTCCAGAGAAAAGCCCGCCCGGAGATCCGCTCCCGGGCCCAGACCGCGGAGGGCGCTCATGACCCGCTTCCTCGTTTCCGAAGAAAACCCCGGCGGCTACAAGCTGGAGGATATCCTCACGGTGATCCGCGCCGATGTGCTCAAGCGCTGCGCGAAGGTGGCGCTCGACGACCGGCCCGAGGCCCAGCACGTGGTGTCCAACAACATGGAAGTGCTGCGCTGCCTCACGCAGGCCATCGATCTCGCCCGCGATTCCACGCGCACGCTCGACAAGGCGTTCGGCCCCACCAAGGCGTTCGAAGGCGGCCCGCCCCGCGTCGGCGTGGCGTAACCGATCACTTTCTTCCCCCGTTCACGGGGGAAGTACCGGCGAAGCCGGGGATGGGGGCGCGCGCTGACCCCCATCGTCTCGCGCCTGCGGCGCGATCCACTTCCCCCGCCGCAGGCGGGGGAATAAAGCGCTGCGCCCTCGTTCAGACGCCGGACTTCGGCAGGTCCATCGGCGGGGGTTCGTGGCCCTTCACCGTCTCCCCGCGGCCGAGCTTCGAGTTCCAGATGCCGTAGGCGAAGTACAGCACGACCGCGATCACCAGGAAGTACAGGAAGAACATCTGCACCCGCGCCTCCACCTGGAAGATCAGCGCGATGCACGACAGGATCCCGAGGATGGGCGTGAGCGGATAGAGCGGCGTCTTGAAGCCGCGCGGCAGGTCCGGCCGCGTCTGGCGCAGCCAGATCACCGAGATGCACACCATTGCGAACGCCGCCAGCGTGCCCACGGAGGTGAGGTCGCCCAGGGTGTTGATGTCGAACAGCGCCGCCGCCAGCGCCACCGCGATCCCCACGATGATCGTGTTCAGCCAAGGCGTCTTGAAGGTCTTGTGCACGTTGGCGAGCGCGTTGGGCAGCAGGCCGTCGCGGCTCATGGTGTAGAAGATGCGCGTCTGGCCGAACATCAGCACCAGCACCACGGAGGTCAGGCCCGCGATCGCGCCGACCTTGATCGACGCCGCAAGCCAGCCCCATTCCGGACCGAAGGCGTTCACGGCGGTGGCCACCGGGGCCGCCACGTTCAGCTTGGTGAAGGACACCACGCCCGTGAGCACCGCGGACGTCGCCATGTAGAGGATGGTGCAGATCAGCAGCGATCCGAGGATGCCGAAGGGCATGTCCCGCTGCGGGTTCTTGGCTTCGCCCGCGGCGGTGGAGACGGCCTCGAACCCGATGTAGGCGAAGAACACGATGGTGGCCGCGCGCAGCACGCCGGAGAGGCCGAACTCGCCCGGCTCGCCCGTCGGCTCGGGGATGAAGGGCTGCCAGTTGGCGGGGTTCACGTAGAACGCGCCCACGGCGATGAAGGCCACGATCACCGCCACCTTGATGGCGACGATGATGTTGTTGACCACCGCCGATTCCGACACGCCCACGATCAGCAGCGCCGTCATCGCCAGCACCACCGCCACCGCCGGCAGGTTGATGCTGGAGGGGACGACGAGATCGGCCGGGATCGGCACCACGCCGCCGGAGGGCAGCTGCACGGCGGAGCCCGCGGGCGCGGTGACGGCCGTGCCCTCGGCCAGCTCGCGCAGCGCGCCGCCGGGGTCGAGCACTTCGGTGGGCCCCGCGAGGATCGCGATGGTGTCCTGCGCGAGCTTGATGTCCACGGCGTTGGAGAGGGCGTAGCCGCCGTCCTTGGCGGTGACCACGTCGTACTGCGCCAGCGCCGCGTCGTAGACGCCGGCGATGGTGGCCTTGGAGGAGGCGAGGAACTGCACCTGCGACCCGTCCGCCAGCGTGCCGGTGACGGCGTTGAGGCTGATGGTGGGGTCGGTGACCTGGAAGCTCGCGGCGCCGTCGACGACGAACTTGCCCGCCGCCTGCGTGAACTCCGCCGGTATGAAGATGCCCAGATCGTGCAGCAGGCTGACCGCATAGCCGGACCAGCCCACCGCCACCACCGAGGCGGCGAGGCCATACTCCAGCAGCAGCAGCGCGCCCATGATCCAGGCGCCGAACTCGCCCACGGTGGTGTAGCTGTAGGTGTAGGCGGAGCCCGAGACCGGCAGCGCCGACGCCAGCTCCGCGTAGCAGAGGCCGGCGAAGGCGCACACGATGCCGGCGATGACGAAGGACAGCATGACCGCGGGGCCCGCGTGCAGCGCCGCGGCGTTGCCCGTGCGCACGAAGATGCCCGCGCCGATGATGCAGCCGATGCCCAGCAGGACCAGGTTGATCGGGCCGAGCGAGCGTTTCAGCTCCCCATGCTCGTACTCCGACTGGACCTGATCCACAGACTTGCGAAGAAAAATGCGGTTCAGAAGGCCGGGCTTCGATCCGTTCGCCATCCAGGTACCCCCGTCGGGACCGTCGCCGGTCCGCTGATTGTCATGACCACTTGCGTGGGGGCGGACCGTACCGGGCTCGCCCCGTCGCGGCAATCCGCGTGCGTGCGATAGCCGTAGCGGACAAAAAGGCGCCCGCGCGGCGGGCGCCGGGCGGTCCGCCTGGCGGTATTCAGGTTGGCGGGCGCCAGGTTGGCGGGCGTCAGGTCGTGGCGGGCAGCGCCAGCGTCACCCGCGCCCCGAGCCCCCCGGACGTGAACACGCAGGCCGCCCCGATCTGGCGCGCCAGCGCCCGGATCACCCGCAGGCCAAGGCCCCCGTCCCGGGCGGGATCGAAACCCACCGGAAAGCCCACGCCGTCGTCGTCCACGGTCAGGTCCAGCCCGCCGTCCGCGCCGTGCGCGCACGCGATGCGCACTGTGCCCGCCACGCCGGCGGGATGGGCGTACTTGGCGGCGTTCATCACCGCCTCGGTGACGATGATGCCCAGCGGCAGGATGCGGTCGCGCGCGGCGGCGGCGCCGTGGGCGCAGGCGTACGTCACGGTGGTGTTGGCGGCGGCGCCGACGGCTGCCTCCAGCGCCGGGCACAGCCCCGCCAGGAACAGGCCCATGTCCACCGGGCCCTCGCCCGGCTGGGCGGACAGGAGCCGGTGCAGCCGCGCGACCGCGTCGATCTGCGCGGCCGCCTCGCGCAGCAGGGCCGCGGCCGCCTCCCCGGAAAGCGCCGCCACCGTCTCCACGCCGCCCGCCCGCAGCCGCACGAGGCCTGCGATAAGCGACAGGTTGTTGGCGATGCGGTGATCGATTTCCGCACCGTCCGCCGGCGTCGACGCTCCGTTGACGTGCGACGTATAGGCGATGGCGTCGTGCAGCACGGCGGCGCTCCAGCAAGGATTGACGTGTATCGCCGAACAAATCTGTGCACGCCAGTTAAATGGTGGAAGTTTTTCCAAGTATTTGCCGCAATTTGCCTCAATCATAACCATGGCCGTTGCTGGCGCCTGTTACTCATTGTCCACACTTTGAGTAAGGGGGAACCAACGCTCACTTGGCGGATTGTCTGGGGGTCGCGTCGATCCTGAAAGCCCTGACGCAGGCGCCGTAGTGAGACCATGCATGCCGGACCGCAACCGCGAGGAGCGTCTGCAGATCATGCTGACGCCGGACGAACTCAAACTGCTCGATGACTGGCGCTTTGCGCGCCGCATGCCCAGCCGCGCCGCGGCGGTGCGTGAACTGCTCAAGCGCGGGTTGAGCGCCGAAGGCTGGGACATCGCCGACGGGTCGCGATCGACGCACTACGGCGTTCTCGGATCGAGCCCCGGCTCCGGCGCCGCCGGCGACGGCCGTCCGCGCGAGGGCGAAGACTAGCGCCGCGTGCCCAGGAGGTCGCGGGCCACCACCCAGTGGTGGATTTCCGTGGGCCCGTCGTAGATTCGCATGTTGCGGGCGTGCATGAGCATCATCTGCAGCGGCATTTCCCGCGTCATGCCCATCGCCCCGTAGAGCTGCATGGCGCGGTCCACCGTCTCGAAGCCAAGCTCCGTGCCGAACGCCTTGACCATCGACACCTGCGTGCGCGCGTCTCGCCCCTGGTCGATGCGCCAGGCGGCCTCGTACGCCATCAGCCGGCCGGCGTGGATCTTGGTCGCGGCCTCCGCCACCCAGTTCTGCACCGTCTGCCGCTCCGACAGCGGCGCCCCGAACGTGCTGCGTTGCGGGGCGTACTCCACCATCATGTCCAGCGCGCGCTGCGCGAGGCCGATGCCCCAGCACGCCATCTGCAGACGGCGCGTGTTGAGGCGGATCTGCATGGGCGCAAAGCCCTGGCCCTCCGTTCCCAGCAGCTTGTCGGCGCCCACGCGGCAGTCCTCCAGCGCCACCTCGTAGGTCGTCTCGCCGCCCAGCATGGGAATCTTGCGCAGCACGTTGAAGCCCGGCGTCCCTTTGTCCACTAGGAAGGCGCTCATGCCGCCGCGGGCGCGTTTCTCCTTGTCGGTGACGGCCATGACGATGGTGAAGTCCGCCACTGCCGCGCGCGTCGTCCAGATCTTGCGGCCGTTCAGCACCCAGCCGTCGCCGTCGCGCTCGGCGCGGGTGATCATGCCGGCGGGGTCGGAGCCCGCGCCCGGCTCGGAGATGGCGATGGCGGAGATGGTTTCCCCGCGCGCGTAGGGCGCGAGGTACTGCTCGCGCTGGGCGTCGTTGCAGGTGGCCATCAGCATGCGCAGGTTCGGGCTGTCCGGGCGCAGCGTGTAGGGCACGATGGTGCGCCCCATCTGCTCGTTGACCGCCACCAGCGCCACCCATGGGAGGTCCGCCCCGCCCATCTCCACCGGCGCGTCTAGGCCCCAGAGGCCCATGTCGAGCGCCACCTTGTCGAGCCGCGCGCGCTCCTGCGGGAGCAGCTCGACGTCCTGCCCCGCGATGTCGCGGGCCAGCACCGCGGGCTCCAGCGGCAGGAGATGGTCGGCCACGAAGCGGGCGACCAGGTCCGCCAGCATGCGATGGTCCTCGGCGAGCTCGAAATGCATGGTCATCTCCCGTGCGCACGGGCTTAGCGCGCGGGGGCGCAAACATGAAGGCGGCTGTCCGCCTCAGCCGAGGGAGCCTTAGCCGAGGAAAGTCGTCAGCGTGAACGCGATGGCGAAGTCGATAAGGCGGGCGATCGGCCACATGGGTGCTAGACCTTCGCGTCGGTGACGAGGCCGGTGGGGGCCGTAGGGGCTGTGTCGCGGTAGCCGCCCTCGGCGGCGCCCTTCGGCAGGGAGAGGCCCGCCACCTGCGCCACGAAGGGGGCGGCGTAGACCGGGGCCTTGCCCGCGCGGTCGCCGGCGCGCCGGCCGAAGCGCCGCGGGGGGGCGGGTCGGGCGTCGTCGGGGCCGGTCAGCAGGCGCAGGTCCATGAGGATTGCCTATGCAACCGGGGCGCCAAGGGTTGACGGGCGTTAACCGACGCGCCTTGCCATCGGCTTCATTGTTCTTCCCCCGCTGGGCGGGGGAGGAAAATACTCGGGAGAAATCCTAGGGCTTCCGCTTGCCGCTCAGTTGGTCGAGCTGGCGCTGCATCACTTCCATCTGGCGCTTGAGGTCGCCGATGTCAGCCTCGGCTTCCGGCGTGGGCGGGGGCGCCGGCGGGGGCGTCTGGGCCGCGAACGGGGCCCAAAGGCGCATGGCCTGCTCGAACATCGCCATGTTGGCGCGCGCCTGTTCCTCGAAGGCGCCGATGGGGCTCTTGCCGGCCCACGCCTTGGTGATCTGGTCGCGCCACTGGTCCTGGGCGGAGGTGAACTTCTCCATGCTCATTTCCAGGTAGGCCGGCAGGAAGCCCTGCATGCTGTCCCCGTAGAACCGGATCAGGCGGCGCAGGAACTGGACGGGCAGCAGGTTCTGGCCCTGTTTGCTCTCTTCCTCGAAGATGATCTGGGCCAGCACGCTGCGGGTGATGTCGTCGCCGGTCTTGGCGTCCTGCACGGTGAAGTCGATGCCGGCGCGCACCATCTCGCTCAGGTGATCCAGCGTGACGTAGGAGCTGGACGCCGTGTTGTAGAGGCGGCGGTTGGCGTACTTCTTGATAATCACCGCCATGTCCGATGGCGCAGTCGCAGCGTGCGCTGCGTCGGGGAGGTCCTGGGCAGGTTTTGCGTCGGCCACGGCGTGCGCTCCTCCGCGCGGGGGCGCGGGCTGAAGGGGAGGGAATAAAATCACCCTTTGCGTCGGGCAAAGCAAGGTCGCTCTGCTGCATCGCGGCAAAGATCGTCGCCCCGCGCCCGCCGGCCAACCGGCTTCCCTTCGCCTGACGGCTGTAGCAGTAAGGCGCGAGGAACCGGTTCCGCGAGGAGTTTCAGTCCATGAGCATCGTCATCGCCTCGGCCGCGCGCACGCCGGTCGGCTCGTTCAACGGCGCCTTCGCCAGCGTGCCGGCGCACGATCTGGGCAAGGCGGCGATCACCGCGGCGCTGCAGCGCGCGGGCGTGGAGGCCGGCGCCGTCTCTGAGGTGGTGCTGGGCCAGGTGCTCACCGCCAACCAGGGCATGAACCCCGCCCGCCAGGCCAGCCGCGCCGCGGGCGTGCCGGACGGGAGCCCCGCCTGGTCGCTGAACCAGGTGTGCGGCTCGGGCCTGCGCGCGGTGGTGGTGGGCTACCAGCAGATCATGGCGGGGGACGCCGCCATTGTGGTGGCCGGCGGCCAGGAGAACATGACGCTCTCCCCGCACTGCCAGTACCTGCGCGCCGGCCAGAAGATGGGCCCGCTGGAGCTGGCGGACACCATGATCCGCGACGGCCTCACGGACGTGTTCTACGGCTACCACATGGGCATCACGGCGGAGAACGTCGCCGAGAAGTGGCAGATCACGCGCGAGGCGCAGGACGAATTCGCCACCAACTCCCAGGCCAAGGCCGCCGCCGCCCAGAAGGCCGGCAAGTTCGTCGATGAGATCGCGCGCGTCACCTACGCCACCCGCAAGGGCGACGTGACGGTGGACCGCGACGAATACATCCGCGCCGACGCCACCATCGAGGCCGCCGCCAAGCTGAAGCCCGCCTTCAAGAAGGACGGCTCGGTCACCGCCGCGAATGCCTCTGGGATCAACGACGGCGCGGCGGCGCTGGTGATGATGACGGAGGAGGAGGCCAACAAGCGCGGGATCACGCCGCTGGCGCGGATCGCGTCGTGGGCGTCGTGCGGGGTCGATCCCAGCGTGATGGGCACGGGGCCGATCCCGGCGTCGAAGGCGGCGCTCGCCAAGGCCGGCTGGCAGGTAAAGGATCTCGACCTCGTGGAGTCCAACGAGGCGTTCGCGGCGCAGGCGCTCGCGGTCAACAAGGACATGGGCTGGGACCCCGCCATCGTGAACGTCAACGGCGGCGCCATCGCCATCGGCCACCCGATCGGGGCGTCCGGCGCGCGCATCCTCACCACGCTGCTCTACGAGATGAAGCGCCGCGACGCGAAGAAGGGCCTGGCCACGCTGTGCATCGGCGGCGGCATGGGCATCGCGCTCTGCGTCGAACGCTAGGCTCGCAAGGAACGGCGCGTGCGCGCCGCCAAACGGAGGAAAACCGATGAAGACGACACTGCTCATCGCCGCCGGCGCGGCGCTCATGCTGGCCGCCTGCACGCCGCCCGGCGCGCCCACGGCCGAAGCGCCGGTCGCTGCGGCGCCTGCCCCCGCGGCGCTGCCGACGCAGGCGGACGTGGATGCGCTCTACGCCAAGCTCGACGCCGCCATGAAGGCGAAGGACGCCGCCGCCATGGCCGCGCTCTACGTGCCCGGCGCCGTGGCCATCCATCCCACGCAGAACGCCATCGACAAGTACGATCCCGCCACCGCGGCGGCGGGCCTTGCGGAGTGGTTCAAGACCGCGCCCGCCTACACCATCAACTCCATGGAGACGCAGATCCTCGACGCCGACAGCGTGGTGGTCTCCGGCCTCGTGACAATGGACTTCCAACGCAACGGCCGGCCCACGTGGATTCTCCAGCGCTTCACCGACGTGTGGCAGAAGCAGGCCGACGGCCAGTGGCTGATCGCGGCGAGCCATGTGTCCAACGCGCCCCAGCCGGTGCCCGCGCGCCTCCCGCCGCTCAATCCCGCCGCCGCCCCCGGGCCCGACACCCCGCCGCTCGGCGGCGCTGCGCCCGCGCCCGCGCCGGCGGAGGAAAAGAAGTAGCGCGGCCCCGCCGCCCATGAGGAAGGGGCCCGGCGTAAGCCGGGCTCTTTTTTTTGGGGGGGGGCGCTCAGAGTTTCGCCGTCGCCTCGTCCAGCCACGCCTGGGCGGGGCCGGACAGCTGCGGCCCGATCACCGCGCGCACGCGGGCGTGGTAGGCGTCGAACCACGCGCGCTCCTCGCGCGTGAGCAGCTTCTTGTCGATCAGCGTCCTGTCGATCGGCGCCAGCGTCAGCGTCTCGAAGCCCAGCATCTCGCGCTCCCCGCCGGGAACGGGCGCAGGCGGCGTCACCACCTGCAGGTTTTCCGTGCGGATGCCGTAGTGGCCTTCCTTGTAGTAGCCCGGCTCGTTGGAGACGATCATCCCCGGCTCCAGCGCCACGTGGTTGGGCAGCTTGGAGATGCGGTGCGGGCCCTCGTGCACGCCGAGGTAGGAGCCCACGCCGTGGCCGGTGCCGTGGTCGTAGTCGAAGCCCGCCTCCCACAGCGACAGCCGCGCCAGCGCGTCGAGCGCGGAGCCCGTCGTGCCGGCGGGAAAACGCACGCGCGACAGCGCGATGTGGCCCTTCAGCACGCGGGTGAAGCGGTCCTTCATTTCCGGCGTCGGCCGCCCGATGGCCACGGTGCGCGTGACGTCGGTGGTGCCGTCGAGGTACTGGCCGCCGCTGTCGATGAGGAACAGCGAACCGCGCTTCAGCTTGCGGTTGGTCTTGGTGTTCACGCGGTAGTGCGGCAGCGCCCCGTTGGGGCCCGCCCCCGAGATGCTGTCGAAGGAGAGATCCTTCAGCTCGCCGCTCTCGCGGCGGAA
>JANRIM010000053.1:0-2062 GCA_033764865.1 Hyphomonadaceae bacterium | reverse complement strand
CACGGTGCATGCCGACGGCCATGACGTCGTGAAGGACTTTCGCGCCGCGCGCACCAAGATCGGGCTCGTGCCGCAGGAGCTGCACACGGACGCCTTCGAAACGGTGTGGGCCACGGTCACCTATTCGCGTGGTTTGTTCGGAAAGCCGCGCAATCCCGCGCACATCGAGGCGGTGCTGCGCGCGCTGTCGCTGTGGGACAAGAAGGACGCCAAGATCATGACGCTGTCGGGCGGCATGAAACGGCGGGTGATGATCGCCAAGGCGTTGAGCCATGAACCGGAAATCCTGTTCCTCGACGAACCGACCGCGGGCGTGGACGTGGAGTTGCGGCGCGACATGTGGGACGTGGTGCGCGGCCTGCGGGAGAACGGCGTCACGATCATCCTCACCACGCACTACATCGAGGAAGCCGAGGAGATGGCCGACAGGATCGGCGTGATCGCCAACGGCGAGTTGGTGCTTGTGGAGGAGAAATCCGCGTTGATGGCCAAGCTTGGCAAGCGCCAGCTCACGCTCGTTCTGCAGGACAGGCTGGACGCCGTGCCCGAGGTTCTGGCGGACTATGGCCTGGACCTGACGGACGGCGGACATGCGCTCGTCTACTCCTTCGCCACAGCGCATGAGCAGTCGCGGATCACCGGGCTGCTGCGGGCGCTGGCGGATGCGGGCATCGCCTTCAAGGACCTGAACACCAGCCAGAAATCGCTGGAGGAAATCTTCGTGGATCTGGTGAGGGGCGCCCGATGAACTGGCATGCGATCCGCGCGATCTACCAATTCGAGATGGCGCGCACGTGGCGCACGGTGTTCCAGAGCATCCTGTCGCCCGTTCTGACGACGTCGCTCTACTTCGTGGTGTTCGGCTCGGCCATGGGTGGGCGCATGGCGGAGGTGAACGGGGTGCCGTACGGCGCCTTCATCGTGCCCGGCCTCATCATGCTCTCGCTCCTGACGGAGAGCATCGGCAACGCATCCTTCGGCATCTACTTCCCGAAGTTCTCCGGCACGATCTATGAGCTGCTGTCGGCGCCCATCTCCGCGCTGGAGATCGTGATCGGGTTCGTGGGCGCGGCCGCCACCAAGTCCGTGATCATCGGCCTCATCATCCTGGCCACCGCGCGCCTGTTCGTGCCCCTCGACGTGCTGCATCCGCTGGCGATGGCGGGGTTCCTGGTGCTGACGGCGGTGACGTTCTCGCTGTTCGGCTTCGTCATCGGCATCTGGGCCGACAGCTTCGAGAAGCTGCAGTTCGTGCCGCTGCTCATCGTCACGCCGCTCACGTTCCTCGGCGGCAGCTTCTATTCCATCGATATGCTGCCGCCCGTCTGGCAGACGATCACGCAGATGAACCCGGTGTACTATCTCGTCAGCGGCTTCCGCTGGGCGTTCTACGGCGGGGAGGGCGTGTGGGTGAGCCTTGCGGGCACGCTGGCGTTCTTCGCCGCCTGCGCCGCGGCGGTCTGGTGGATCTTCAGGACGGGATACCGCCTCAAGGCGTGACCGGCGCGCGCAGGGCGCGCCGCTTTGTTCCGTGGGCCGCCATGGCTATATTGAGGGCATGATCCCGTTCTCCGTCCTCGATCTGTCGCCCATCGTGGAGGGCGGGGACGCCCGCCAGGCGTTGATGAACTCGCGCGATCTCGCGGTGCATGCCGAGCGGCTGGGTTACGCGCGCTTCTGGCTGGCGGAGCACCACAACATGCCCGGCGTCGCCAGCGCGGCCACGGCCGTGGCCATCGCCCACGTGGCGGCCGCCACGTCCACGATCCGCGTCGGCGCCGGCGGGATCATGCTGCCCAACCACGCTCCTCTCGTCATCGCCGAGCAGTTCGGCACGCTGGCCGCGCTCCATCCCGGCCGCATCGACCTCGGCGTCGGCCGCGCGCCGGGCACGGACCAGCCCACCGCTATGGCCCTGCGCCGCACGCTCGCGGGCGATGTGGACCGCTTCCCGCGCGACGTGCTGGAGCTGATCAGCTACTTCGATCCCGTCGAGCCGGGCCAGCGTGTGCAGGCCGTGCCGGGGGCGGGCCTTGATGTGCCGGTCTGGATCCTCGGTTCA
>JANRIM010000049.1:0-35202 GCA_033764865.1 Hyphomonadaceae bacterium | reverse complement strand
CGGCCTTGGGAAGCAAGACTCCCGGCCCGGCGGCTGAGCGGAAAACGTCCGTCGGGGACGCGGCCGGGCCGTGATTGTCCCACCCCATTGCCGTCGCAGGACGGCCCGCGCGGCAAGGCCGCGTCCCCCCGCCCTCCGCATGGAGGGCGCGACATCAAGGCCCTCCACAGGAGGGCCGCGTGAAGCGACCCCGCAGCGCTCAACGCGCATGCGGACGCCGGAGTGTGTGCGGAGCGCGGGCGCCCTTGCTTTACACGGAGCGCTTCTTGGTCTTCGCGGCGGCGGCGTCGTCGATCTCGAGGGTGAGCTGCCGCGGCGCGGCGTCGATGGGCTCCACCACGGCGATCTCCGGATCGCCAGCGCCGATGCCGAACTCCCGGAAGCGCCGCGCGGCGGGCAGCACGCGCCGCTCCACGCTGCCGACGAGATCGTTGTAGGCGTTCACCGAGCCCTTCATCGCGTTCCCGAGCTTGCCGAGCTTGTCGGCCACGGTGTCGAGCCGTCCGTAGATTTCGGCGCCCAGCTTGGCGATGTGCTCGGCGTTCTTGGCCACTTCCTCCTGGCGCCAGCCGTAGGAAATGGACTTCGCCAGCGCCAGCAACGACGACGGCCCCACGATGATCACGCGCTCGTCGAAGGATTCGCGCATGAGATCTGGATCGTGTTCGAACGCGGCGGAGAGGAAGTTGTCGCCCGGCACGAACATCACCACGAAATCGGCCGTCTCCGGCACGGCCTTGGCGTACTCCTTGGAGGCCAGCTGGCGCATGTGCTGACGCATCTCGTGGGCGTGCTTCTTCAGGAAGGCGTCGCGCGCGACGTCGTCGGTGGCCTCCATCGCATCGAGGTAACCCGACAACGCCACCTTGGAATCCACCACGATGCAGCGCCCGCCCGGCAGGCGGATGATCACGTCCGGACGCAGCTTGCCGCCCTCACCGTCATGGGAGCTCTGCTGCGTGAAATCGATGTGTGCGGACAGGCCCGACAGCTCGAGCACATTGCGCAGCGTTTCCTCGCCCCAGCGTCCGCGCGCCTTCGGGCCCACCCGCAGGGCGTTGACGAGCTTGCCGGTGGCCGTCTGGGTCTGGGTCAGCGTCTCGGAAACCTGGCGCATCTGCTCGAACAGCGCCGACTTGTCCTCCGTGCGCGCCTTGTCGAGGGCGGCGATGGTTTCCGACAGCTGCTTGAACTGCTCGGCGACCGGGCCGACCACTTCCTTGACGCCGCCGGCGGCGGCGGTCTTGTGGGTCTCGAACGTGGCGTTCGCGAGCGTGAGGAAGCGTTGTTCGTTCGCGCTCAGCGCCTGCTGCGCGAGGGCGAGGAAGCTCTTTTCCACCTCCGCCTTCATGGCCATGAGGGCCTCTTCGCGCTCCCGCGCGGCGATGGCGCGGGCGTCGGAGCCGCCCTTCTCCGCCGCCAGCTCCGCAGCGAGACGGGCGGCGTCCGCGAGCGCATGATCCCGCGCGGCGACGGCGGCGTCCCGCTCGGCGCGGTAGACGTCCACCTGCTCAAGCTTGGCCTTCGCGGCGGCGAGGTCGCGCTCGGCGGCGCCCCTGGCGTCGGCGGCGCGACGCCATTCGTACGCGGCGTAGGCCGCGGCCACGGCCAGCGCGACGAGGAGAACGAGGACGATGGGCGGCAGTGCGGATGATTCGGGCATGGGACAAGTGTATCCCAGCTGCGCGTCCGCCGCTGGATGCGCCGGCGCCGGGCGCTACCGCTCGCGACCCGCAGAGAGGGCCTCGGCTCGGGCGAGGATGATCCGCGCCCGCTCGTCGATGGCGTCGCATTGCACGCTGGCGATGTCCTTGATGGCGCGGGCGAGATCCGCCGCCATGCGACGGCCGTCGGCGCTCACTTCGAGCAGGTCTTCCACAAGCTGGCGCAGTTCCGCGCTGGGCGCGGGGTCGGTGGACTGGGTCAATGGAGTCGCTCCGTCCCCGCGCAAGGCTTTGGGGAATGTTGCGACATGGGATATCAATTTGGGCGAACGTGTTCAACGAACAAGTTCATCTAGTTGTGCATGTCTGCCATTCGCCATCGACGGCGGCGCCCGCCCGCGTCAGCGCGACGCTGCCCGCCGGCTCTGGCCGCGCCCCCCGGCGCGCCCTACTCTGCGACCATGAACGCCCTCTTCTCCGCCCTCATCCCCATCACCGTCGCGGTGGTATTCGTGGTCCTGGCCGTGGGCATTTACACGATGTTCCGGGGGGGAGACGTCAGCCGGTCCTGGTCGAACAAGATGATGCGTCTGAGGGTCGTGGCCCAGTTTGCGGCGATCCTCATCCTGTGCGGGGCGCTCTACGCCAAGACCCACTTCGCGCAATAGAGGGGCCGGCAATGGTCAAGCTGGACAAGATCTACACCCGCGCCGGCGACGGCGGCCGCACCCGCCTGGCCACCGGGGAGGAGGTTGCGAAGTTCAACGTCCGCGTCGAAGCGTACGGCGCCGTCGACGAGACCAACGCCGTCCTTGGCGTGGCGCGCCTTTACGCCGGGACTGAGCCCGCGCTCGACGCCATGCTGTCCCGCATCCAGAATGAGCTGTTCGACCTCGGCGCGGACCTTGCGACGCCGGAACGCGATCAACCCCTTCCCTTCGAGGCCCTGCGCATCCTGCCCAGCCAGGTGACCCACCTCGAGCAGGACATCGACGCCCTCAACGCAGACCTTTCGCCGCTGACCTCGTTCATCCTGCCCGCGGGCGCGGCGCTCTCCACGCACCTC
Source organism: Hyphomonadaceae bacterium (assembly GCA_033764865.1). Lineage (GTDB taxonomy): Bacteria > Pseudomonadota > Alphaproteobacteria > Caulobacterales > Aquidulcibacteraceae > VFBF01. The sequence goes on along the minus strand of JANRIM010000049.1, from coordinate 32,472 downwards.
CATGTGGCGCGGGCCACCGCGCGGCGCGCCGAGCGGGCGATCGCCGCGCTGATGGACGACCCCGCAGAGCGGGTCTCCCCCGAGGCCCTCAGGTACGCGAACCGCCTGTCGGACTTCCTGTTCGTGGCCGCACGCTGGGCGAACCGCGCGGCGGGCGATGTGCTTTGGGTGCCCGGCGCGACGCGCTGACGCCGGTCAGGCCGCTCAGCCGCTAGAGACCCGACAGCGCCAGTTCGATGCGCGAAATCTGGGCGGCCACCTGCGCCGTCGGCGCTGGCGTTTCCGGCGCCTGGGTTGACGGCCACAGCGCCACGAGGCGGTCGATCTGGTCTCGCGCCTCCTGCGCGCGCACGGCGTTGCGCGCCCGTAGCGCAGGCTCAACGCGGGTGAAAGCGTCACGGGCGGCGAGAGCCGCGCCCAGGCTATGCTGGTACTCGATGGGGTCCACCCCGCCATCCACCAGCACGAGCGCATAGAGGCCTCCGGCGATCGACAGCATCCGGCGCACCACCTCCACGTCGCCCGCATCCTGCCTGGCGGTGATGTCGGCGATGGCGCGAGTGAGCGCCGCACGCCCCTCCGGCTTGGCGTCGAACAGCGCTGCGCTCGCGGCGTTCGCGGACGCGATGTCGAGACCGCCGAAGTCACTCGGCGCCGGGGCATGGACCTCCAGAACCCCTTGGCCCACCAGCGCGCCCGCCTCCGGAAGATTGCCGGCCTCGATCTCCTTCTGCGCCACCAGCAGGAAGCCTTTCAGATGCTGAAGGCGCACTTGCGTGCGCAGCGCGGGGGCGAGCCCCGCATACGCTGCGGCGGCGCCGGCTTCACCGCCCTCGCCACCTGCCTCGCCGCCGCCTTCGCCGCCGGACTCACCGCCGGCGGTTTCTCCCGCCTCGCCTGTGACCGCCGCCCCTTCTCCCGCTTCACCGCCGCCCTCGCCCCCCTCGCCGCCGGGCGAACAGGCCGCCAGGCCTGCAGCCGCGACCGCCACAGCGAGCCCGACGCCGCGCCAGAGTTTCGCCTTCAGTTCGATCATGGTGTGGTCCTTGGCCGCTCGCGTATCCCATCGTACCTACCCCAATGATTGGTTCATGCAAATGAATTGCAACTGGAGCGCCCGATCATGATGATCCTGCTGGAGGGTGTGCTGGCGGCGGAGGATGTCGCACGCGTCGTGCGGGGGCTCGACGCCGCCCCTTGGCAGGACGGACGCGCCACCGCGGGACGCGCCGCGCGCGCAGTCAAACAGAACCAGCAGGCCGTCGGCGACGATCCGGACGTTCAGTCCCTGGGGCGGTTCGTGACGGATGCGCTCCGCCGCCACCCGCTGTTCGATCTGGCGGTGCGCCCCCGACGCATGTCCCGGCTGCTGTTCTCCCGGTACAGCAGCGGCGAGACCTACGGCCCGCACACGGACGATGCGCTGATGGGTGAGCCGCCGTTCCGCAGCGATGTGGCGTTCACGCTCTTCCTGGCCGACCCCGCCAGCTACCAAGGCGGCGCGCTGACGATATCGACCCCGCTGGGCGACCAGGCCATCCGACTGGCCGCCGGCGATGCGGTGATCTATTCCGCGGGGACCGTGCACTGGGTGGCGCCGGTCACCGACGGGGTGCGGCTGGCGGCCGTGGGCTGGGCGCAGAGTTTCGTGCGCGACCCCGCCCAGCGTGAGCTGCTATTCGATCTCGCTACCGCACGGGCGCGCTGCGCCGAGGCGGGCCTCGCGCGCGAAACGCTTCTGTTGCTTGATCGAACGCAGTCCAATCTGCTGCGGATGTGGGCGGAGCCTTAACCGCGTCAGCGCACGCGCTCCACGCAGAGCGCCACCGCCGCCGCCCCGCCCATCAACCCGCCGATCGCTCCGGCTGAACCGCCGGTCAGGACGTCAAGGCCCATGGCCGCCATCGATTCAAGCATCTGCGGGAGAGTGGCGATGTCGCCGTGGGCGATGGACGGCGCGATCTGCAGCAACGGCCAGGCTGCGCCAAAGAATGCCCAGAGGCAGCCGATGCGGAGCACCAGATTGGTCTGGCTGCGTTCCCGGTAGCGGTGCAGCCGCGGACCCAGGGCAAGCGCCGTCATGACGGAGGCTGCGCCTGCTGGCGCCGAAAGCGCGCCGGCGGTGGTGGCCTCGGCGCCGGCGAGGCCGGTGTAGGCCATCAGCATCCCCATCAGGCCTGTCGCGTAGAGAAGGCCCAGCGCGGTGGGGGCGGACGCCAGTTCGGGCTGGCGCAGCCGCAGGACCGAGCGCCGCCGGCGCACCTTTACGCGCGGCTGGAAATCCTGCTCGACTGACAAGGTCATTGGACCGCTCCGGGACACTTTCCCCCATCAGGTGCAGGTTTGGCGCCGACGATGGGCGCGCCTGGTGCGGTCGTCCGTTGCGCGGTTTACCGGGTCGGCACCGGCGTTTCGCCGCGGTAGTCGTAAAAACCGCGTTGGGTCTTCCGGCCAAGCCAGCCCGCCTCAACATACTTCACGAGCAGCGGACAGGGACGGTACTTGGTGTCGGCCAATCCTTCGTTCAGCACCTGCATGATGGACAGGCAGGTGTCGAGGCCGATGAAGTCGGCCAGTTCCAGCGGCCCCATGGGGTGGTTCGCGCCGAGCCGCATGGCCTTGTCGATCGCTTCCACCGAGCCAACGCCTTCGTACAGCGTATAGACCGCCTCGTTGATCATCGGCACCAGAACGCGGTTCACGATGAACGCGGGAAAATCCTCCGCGTTGGCGATCGTCTTGCCGAGGCTTTCGACAAACTTGACCGACGTCTCATACGTCTCCTGCGAGGTGGCGAGGCCGCGGATGAGTTCCACCAGCTTCATCACCGGCACCGGGTTCATGAAGTGGACGCCGATGAAGCGGTCGGGGAACGCCGTGCGCGCGGCAAGCCGCGTGATGGAGATCGAGGAGGTGTTGGACGCCAGCAGCGCCGTGGGCTTCAGCACCGGCTGCAGGTCGGCGAAGATTTTGTGCTTGACGTCTTCCCGCTCCGCCACGGTCTCGATGGCGAAGTCCACGCCCTCGAACGTCGACAGGGTCCGGGCGCGCCGGATGCGGGCGAGGGCGGCGTCGCTCTGCTCGTCGGAAATATGGCCGCGCAGCGCCTGGCGGGAGAGGTTGGCCTTGATCGTGGCCAGCGCCGCGTCGAGGCGGGCGTCATCAAGATCATTCAGCAGGACGTCGTAGCCGGCCAGCGCGCAGACGTGGGCGATGCCATTGCCCATCTGCCCCGCGCCGATGATGCCGATGGTGCGTAGTTCAGTCATTCCGGTCAAAGGCTGCCGTTCCAGGACAAAAGTAAAGGGCGATGACGCCCCGCTCAGTCAGCCTGTGTACCACACGTAATGGTGCGGTGCAGCATATCTTCGCGGCCGCGGCGCAGTCGCGAAACAGGATGTCATGATGAACGGACAGGGGAGCGGCCGCTGCGGAGCCTGCCGCAACGTCACCCGCGCAGCTAGAGGCCGACTTTGCCCAGTTCCGTCTGAAGCTCCGGCACCAGGGCGAACAGATCGCCCACGAGGCCATAGTCAGCCACCTGGAAAATCGGGGCTTCCTCGTCCTTGTTGATGGCGACGATGACCTTGCTGTCCTTCATGCCGGCGAGGTGCTGGATGGCGCCCGAAATGCCGATGGCGATGTAGAGCTCCGGCGCCACCACCTTGCCGGTCTGGCCGACCTGGTAGTCGTTGGGGGCGTAGCCTGCGTCCACCGCCGCGCGCGAGGCGCCGACGGCGGCGCCGAGCTTGTCCGCCAGAGGCTCGATCACGGCCTTGAACTTGTCGTCCGATCCGAGCGCCCGCCCCCCGGAAACCACCCGCTTGGCGCCGGCGAGCTCGGGCCGGTCGGATTTCGCGATCTCCTCGCTGACGAACGCCGAGGACGTCGGCGCGGCCGGGGCCGCGATGGCCTCCACCGGCGCCGAACCGCCCTCTCCCGCCGACTTGAAGGCGGTGGGCTGGATAGTGGCGACGATCTTGGGATCGCCGCTCTCCACGGTCGTCAATGCATTGCCGGCGTAGATCGGGCGGACGAAACTCTTGGGGCCGAGCACCTCGATGACGCCGGAAACCTGCATCACGTCGAGCTTCGCGGCCACGCGGGGCGCGATGTTCTTGCCAGTGGTGTCGGCGGCGAAGAGGATCGCGTCGTAGCCCTCCGCGAGCGGAACGATCAGCGCCTCCATGGCTTCCGCAAGCTGCTTGCCCAGGGCCTGGCCGTCGGCGTGCAGCACCTTCCGCACGCCTGCGATGGCGCCGGCCGCGGCCGCCGCGCCGCCGGCGTTCTCGCCGGCCACCAGCACGTCAATGTCGCCGCCGATCTTCTGCGCCGCGGCGACCACCTTGCCAGTGGATTCCTTCACCGACGCGCCATCGTGCGCCGCCACCACCAGAACGGCCATTTCAGAGCACTCCCGCTTCGTTCTTCAGTTTGTCGACCAGCTCGGCCACGGTCTTGACCTTCACGCCGCCCTGGCGCTTCGGCGGCTCCGTCACCTTCAGCACCTTCAGGCGCGACGCGGTGTCGACGCCGTAGTCGCCGGCGGCCTTGACGTCGATCGGCTTCTTCTTGGCTTTCATGATGTTGGGGAGCGACGCGTAGCGCGGTTCGTTCAGGCGCAGATCCGTCGTCACGATGGCGGGAAGCTGAAGCGCCACGGTCTGCAGGCCGCCGTCCACTTCCCGGGTCACGGTGATTTTGTCGGCCGCCACATCGACCTTGAACGCGAACGTCCCCTGAGGCCAGCCCAGGAGCGCCGCGAGCATCTGGCCCGTCTGGTTGGCGTCGTCGTCGATGGCCTGCTTGCCGAGGATGACGAGTTGCGGGCTCTCGGCCTCCACGATCCCCTTCAGGATCTTGGCCACCGCGAGCGGCTCCACGTCGCCGTCGGTCTTCACCAGGATCCCGCGGTCTGCGCCCATGGCGAGCGCCGTGCGGATGGTTTCCTGCGCCTGCTCCGGGCCGATGGACACGGCGACGATCTCAGTCACGGCGCCCTTCTCCTTCAGCCGCACGGCCTCCTCCACCGCGATCTCGCAGAAGGGGTTCATCGACATCTTGAGGTTGGACAGGTCCACGCCCGACTGGTCGGACTTAACCTTGACCTTCAAGTTGTAGTCGAGCACCCGCTTGACGGGCACGAGCACTTTCATGGGCCGGTCACCTTCATCGGTATGGCGCTTTCAACGGGCGCACCCTGCGACCGGGCGCGGAAAACCCGCGGACCATGATGCGGGCCGGCGCGCCCGTCAACGTGACGTGGGCGGCAGCGCCTGCGGCCGGGCGTCGCCGCCGTGTGGAGCTTCGCGCCGTCTGCGCTTCCGGAGAGTCGCCTGCCCGGCTAATCTCGGCAGGGCGATGCAGGAGGCGGCCCTTGGGTCATGTCGAGGGTGACGCCGGAAAACGCGTCCCGGGGGCGGATCGATGAGCCTTTCCGATCCGGAAGCCCGGCTCATCCGGGTCGCTGCGGCTCCAGCGCTGGTCTGGGTCTTCGTCGTGGCCATGGCGGGGATCCTCGCCGTCACCAGCGCCGTCTACACGCTTGCGCTCTGGACGGCCCTCGACCAGCACCCCGTAGCCGTTCGGCAGTTCTTCCTCTGGTTCACGATCGCAACGGCGGCGACGGTTGCGGCGGCGTGGCGCACACGACTGATCGAGATCGACTTCGACCGACGCGAGGTGCGCGAACGCGTCCGCACCCTTCTGTTTTTCATGACCACGCGCCGGCACAAGTTTTCGGACTTCACCCACGCCGAGGGCGTGGTGACGCACGACAAGGAAAACGACAACACGCACTACGCCCTGCACCTGTTCTTCCGGCTTGGCGGACGCCTCCATCTCGCGCACGGCGGGGATCGGGGTCAGGACCGCGTCGCCGAACGGTTCAATGCGGCGCTTGCCGCCATGTCGCAAACTTAATCACTCCGTCGCTTCCGTGCGTTCCCCCGCACCGCTACGCCGTCGAGGGAAGCGGAGTTGGACATGCGGTGCGTTGAGCTGTGCTTCCATGAGCGCGAGAGCCGCGCCGCCGATCTGGCCGCCCGCGGCCTGGGCGACGCGGGCGTGACCGTCCTGCGCCGCCCCATCACCGACACCCACGCCCCCGCGCCCTCGTCCGCCGCGGACGCCCGGCTGCTGCTGCACTCGCGCACCATCGCCGCGCTTCCGCCGGACCACACGGCCCGGGCCGCCTTCGTGCGACCGTTGACGGTGCTGCCGGTGGACGATCTGTGGCCATTGCGCGCGTCGCGACCGTGGCTGTTCGTGACGCCGGCGCGCGGCCAGATGGAGATCGCCGGGTTCTGGCGACTGGCCGCCTGGGCCGCCGCCCAGGCGACCGCCGATCCAGCGGCGCGCATCGCCGCACAGCTCTCCGTGTTCCGCGCCCTGCGGACGCTTCGGCCCGACGCGCCGGTGCGCCGCCGACGCCGGCCACTGCTGGAGCGGTTGGGCGTGCGCCCTCTGGAGCCGATCCGGAGCGTGCGGGACTGGGAGCGCGCCGTAACGCCGCTGGCGGTGGCGGGCACGATCACGGCCGCGGCGTTCGTCTCCGCCCTGGTGGTGGATGTGGCCGCCCGGCCGGAGGCGTGGGGCGTGATCGCCCAGGAGGCCGCGCCCGACGACACAACCACCAACGCCTTCTCGAACTAGGCGCGGGGGCTCCTCCCCCGAAGTACTATTCCGCCAGCGCGGCGTCGAACAGCGCCCTGGCCTCCGCGCTGTTCCAGTCGGCCGCGCCCGCGAGACGGCCGATCTCGCGGCCATCCTTGGCGTAGACGATGGTCATGGGCATGCCCGCGCCCGCGCCGCTGTCGTAGGCGATGGCGGCGGTGGGATCGTGGTAGAATGTGAGGCTCCCCGCGGACAGGCGCTTGAGGTCCTCCACGGCGCGCGCACGATGGCGCGGCTGGTCGAGGCTGATGGGCACGACCTTCAGGTCCCGGCCGTCGTAGTGCCGCTGGACTGCGCCCAGCGTGGGCATTTCCTCAACGCATGGCGCGCACCACGTGGCCCAGAGGTTGACCACCAGCACATCGCCTCGGAAGGCGGCCAGCGTGGTGTTGAAGCCGTCGACGGTCTGGAACGGTCGCGTCGACTGCGGCGGGGCGTCGGCGTCGATCTGCAGCGCGCGCATCGCGCCCGTGGCGAAGCGCTTGTAGCCGGAGGCATCCGGCTTGGACACCGCGCCGAAAACCGCATACAGGAACCCGGCAAAGCCCAGAACGGCCAGCCCGATCCCGATCTTCAACGCCCACGAGCGCGGCTTCACGTCGCCTGGATCCGATCCTTCGCCCAGCATGTCCAGTCCCGATACCGATCCACCCGAAGCGGCCCCCAGTTCCGCCGACGGCCAGCAGATGTGGGGCGGACGCTTCGGCGCCAAGCCGTCCGAAGTCATGCAGGCGATCAACGCCTCCATCGACGTGGACCGCCGGCTCTGGCGCCAGGACATCGCCGGCTCCAAGGCCCACGCCGCGATGCTCGCCGCCCGGGGGATCATTACGGCCGATGACGCCGGCAGGATACAGGCCGGGCTGGATCAGATCGCCGCGGAGATCGCCGCGGGCGCGTTCCCCTTCTCCACGGATCTGGAGGACATCCACCTCAACATCGAGGCGCGGCTGACGGATCGCATCGGCGACGCCGGCAAGCGCCTGCACACGGCGCGCTCGCGCAACGACCAGGTGGCCACGGACTTCAAGCTCTGGACCATGGCGGCCTGCGACGCCGCCGCCGACGGCGTGCGCGCCCTCCAGGCCGCGCTGGTGGCCCGCGCCGGCGACCATGCGGACTGGGTCATGCCCGGCTTCACCCATCTGCAGACCGCCCAGCCCATCACGCTCGGCCACCACCTGCTCGCCTACGTGGAGATGTTCGAGCGGGACTTCATGCGCCTGTCCGGCGCGGCGGGGGCGGCGGGGGAAGGGTGCCCGCTGGGAGCGGCGGCGCTTGCCGGCACGGGCTTTCCCATCGACCGCCACATGACCGCCGAGGCCCTCGGGTTCGACGGGCCCGCCGCCAACTCCCTCGACGCTGTGGCCTCGCGTGACTTTGCGTTGCAGGCGCTGGCCGCACTCTCGATCGCGGGAACGCACCTGTCGCGGCTGGCGGAGGAGATCGTCCTGTGGACCAGCCCGCAGTTCGGGTTCGCGCGCCTGTCCGACGCCTGGTCCACCGGCTCGTCGATCATGCCGCAAAAGCGAAATCCCGACGCCGCCGAGCTCGTCCGGGCCAAGGCCGCCCGCATAACCGGCGCGTTCGGCACGCTGAACGGCATCCTGCAGAAACTGCCGCTGGCCTACGCCAAGGACCTCCAGGACGACAAGGCGATCACCTTCGAGGCGTTCGACGCCTTCGACCTGTGCAGCCGCGCCATGACCGGCATGATCGGCACGATGTCGTTCCACCGAGAGGCCATGCGCGAAGCCGCCACCCGTGGTTACTCCACCGCCACCGACCTCGCCGACTGGCTGGTGAGGGAGTTGAGGACGCCCTTCCGGGAAGCCCACCACATCACCGGAGCCGTGGTGAAGCGGGCCGAGGCTATGGGCGTGACGCAGCTGTCGGACCTGCCGCTGGCGGATTTTCAGGCCGTCGACCCACGGATCACGGAGGCGGCCCGCGCGCTGCTGACGGTGGAGCAATCGGTGGCGAGCCGTGTTAGCACGGGCGGGACGGCGCCGGTCCGCGTCCGCGAACAGGCCGCGCTCTGGCGCGAACGGCTGGCGCGCGAGAGCCTCGAGCTGGAGACGGAAGAATGAGACCCCTGCGCACCCTCGCCGCTGTCCTGAGCCTCGTGGCGTTGACCTCGTGCGGCCTGAAGGCTGGGCTTGAGAAGCCGCCGCCGGCATGGGGCGAGGCCCGCCGCGCCTATGAGGCCGACTTGCGCGCCAAGGCCGACGCCGCCGAGAAAGCGAAGCAGGCCGAGGAAGAAAAGGCCAAGCAAAATCCCGCGCCCGTGCGCGTGCAGACGTCCCCCACGTCCCGGCCCGACCCGGCGCAGCCGCCGGCCACACCGCCCGCCACGCCGAAGCAATGACGCGCACAGCCCCCTCTCTCCCGTCCGCGGGAGAGGGTGACAGACCATGAACCACTTCCACTATCGCGACGGCGAACTCTGGTGCGAGGACGTGGCGCTCTCCCGCGTGGCGGCGGACATCGGCACGCCCGTTTACGTGTACTCCAGTGCAACGCTGGAACGGCACTATCGCGTTTTCAAGGAAGCCTTCGCGCCGCGCGATCCGCTGGTGGCGTATGCGGTGAAGGCCAATGGCAACATCGCCGTGATCGCGACCCTGGCGCGCCTGGGCGCGGGCGCGGACACGGTCTCCGCCGGCGAAATCCAGCGTGCGCTGGCGGCGGGTGTTCCGCCGGAGCGGATCGTGTTTTCCGGCGTGGGCAAGACAGAGGCCGAACTCGCCTATGCCATCTCGCTGGGCGTGCACCAGATCAACATCGAATCCGTCGCCGAGCTCGCGATGGTGGGCCGCGTCTGCGATCTGCACGCACGCCGCGCCGCCATCGCCATCCGCATCAATCCCGACGTCGGCGCGGGCGGGCACGACAAGATCTCCACCGGAAAGTCGCAGGCGAAGTTCGGCGTGAGCATGGCCGACGCCCGGGCCCTCTATGCCCGCGCGCACGCCCATCCCCTGATCGACGCGAAGGGTTTCGCCGTCCATATCGGCAGCCAGATCCGTGATCTCAAGCCGCTGGAGGATGCGTTCGTCGTGCTGCGCACGCTGGCGGAAGAGGCGCGCGGACAGGGCCTGGCGGTGGAGCGTCTGGATCTCGGCGGCGGCCTGGGCATTCCCTACTTCAACGAGCCGCCGCCCCCCTCGCCGACTGACTACGCCGCCATGGTGACGCGGGTGTTCGCCGGCGATCCAGCAACGCTCGCGTTCGAGCCCGGACGGCTCATCGCCGGCAATGCCGGGGTGCTTGTGAGCCGCGTCATCCGCGTGCAGGAGCGGCCCGAACGGCCCATCCTCGTGCTGGATGCTGCGATGAACGATCTGCTGCGCCCGGCCATGTACGACGCCTTCCACGACATCTGGCCCGTGCGCGATCCTCACGGCGGCGAGCGCAGCCCGGTGGATGTGGTCGGCCCCGTCTGCGAAACCGGAGACACCTTCACCCGCGCACGCGCGTTGCCGCCGCTGGCGGCGGACGATCTGGTGGCGTTCATGAGCGCGGGCGCCTACGGGGCCGCCATGGCCTCAACGTACAACGCCCGTCCGCTCGTTCCCGAGGTGCTGGTGCGCGGCGACCGCGCCGACGTGGTGCGCCGGCGTTGGAAGGTGAGCGAGCAGCTGGAGCTGGAGCGGATTCCGGACTGAGCCGGGCCGACGGACGCGGCAGTCGTCTTTCCCTCACCAGCCCATCGAGTACGGCCCCCCACGGTCCATCCCGCGCTTGTAGGCGGGTCGCGCGTGCAGGCGGTCAAGGTAGGCGTTGGCGTCCGGATACGCGGTGAGCTTGCCGAACGCGCGCGCCACTTCCAGCGGGAACGACATCTGCACGTCCGCGGCCGTGAACGCGGCGCCGACGATGAACTCCCGGCCCCGCACCGACTGGTCGATGTAGCCGATGTGATTGGCGATCTCGCTCTCGATCCGCGGCATCAGCGGCGCCGCCGCCTCCCCCAGCCGCATGGTGTACAGCTGCAGCATCAGCGGAAGCATGGCGGAGCCCTCCGCGTAGTGCATCCAGTGCAGGTACTGCGGCCAATCCTCTGAGTCCGGGCGGACGGCGAAATTGCCGCTGCCGTGCCAGCGCGCGAGGTAGTCGAGGATGGCGCCGGATTCCGCGATGACGCGGCCGTTGTCCTCGATAACCGGAGACTTGCCGAGCGGATGGATGGCCTTGAGCGAGTCCGGCGCCAGCCGCGTCACGGGATCGCGCTGATACGGCACGATTTCGTAAGCAAGCGCCAACTCCTCCAGCATCCAGAGGATCCGCTGGGAGCGGCTTTCGTTGAGATGGTGAACCTTGATCGACATGACCCCTCCTCGCATGGCCTTGCCCTCAGGACTGCGCGAAATTCAATGTGAGCCCCGGACGGGGCCAGCGGGTTTTCACGAGCTTGCGGCTGGATGAGAGCGTCACGTAGGCGTCGCGCATGTCGGCGCCGCCGAAGCAGATGTTGGTGACGATGAGATCGGGGAACGGGTGGTGGGCCCACTGGCCGCCAGGCTCAATGGCCGTGATCCCGCCGTGCAGGATCGTGGCCACGCACACGCGCCCGTCGGCCTCCACGGCCAGACTGTCGAAATAGACGTGGCCCGGATACGTGAACACATGACGGCCGACGAAACCCGGCGGCAGCGGAGCGACCGCACCCGCGGCGTCGAGGTCCCAGGCCCACAGTTTTCCCGTGTCCGTCTCTGCGGCGTAGACCGTGCGCTCGTCGGGCGAGAGGCCGATGCCGTTGAACCCGGTGCCCCCGTAGGCGATTTCCTCGATCTGCGACCCGTCCGGCCGGGCGCGATAGATCCCGCCGCGGTCGAGCGTTCGGTGGTAGCTCTTGCCGAGATCGGTGAACCACATGTTGCCCGCACGATCGAAGACGATGTCGTTCGGCCCCGAAAGCTTCTCGCCGTTGACGGTGTCGTAAAGCCGCTCGACCTTGCCGGTGCTGAGATCGATGCGCTCGATGCGGCCGCCGGAGTAGTCCTTCGCTGCGTAGCCGGGGATCGTGAGGCCGCCGGCGTCGTGCCACTCGAACCCGCCGTTGTTGCAGAGGTACAGCGCGCCGTCGGGACCGAACGCGAGCCCGTTGGGGCCCCCGCCCGGCGTGGCGATCACTTCCGTCTTGCCGTTCCAGCAGCGCGAGACCGTGCCGCGCTGGATTTCCACGAGGATCACCGATCCGTCCGGCATGGCGATGGGCCCCTCGGGAAACCCAAGGCCCTCGGCGATCACTTCGAAGTCCATGGCGTTTCTCCCCGGTCGTCTTTGGAGGCAGCGTACCGCAGTTGACGCCGCGACGGCGAGGGTGACGAAAGGGAACACGCCAGCGTCAGGCAGGCGCAGCCCGCTCAAGCACGCGGAACCGCATGGGGTGCTGATCGTCCGGTCCTGCCGCGACGGCGCGGGCGGACACCTCCCGCCAGTCCGGGCCAAGCGCCGGCATGAAGGCGTCGCCCGGGACGTCGGCGTCCACGTCGGTCAGGTGCACCCGGTCGGCCAGCGGCAACGCCAGAGCATAGATCTCCGCCCCGCCGATGATGCAGACCTCATCCGCGCCGCGGGCGGCGGCGCGCGCGCGGGCGCAGGCGAGTGCGGCGTCGAGCGCCGGGAAACTCCACGCCCCGGGCGCGCGGAACCGGCTGTCGCGGGTGAGCACGATGTTGTCGCGGCCCTTCAGGGGCCCCTTGAGCGACTCCCACGTCTTTCGACCCATCACCACCGGCTTGCCCATGGTGACGGCCCGGAAGTGCTGCATGTCGGTCTTGAGGCGCCAGGGGATCGCCCCGTTCGCGCCAATGACGCCGCCCCGCGCGGCAGCCACCACGAAGGCGACGGCGACAGGCTCCCGACCGGTCACATCCCCATGGCCGCGGTCGGCTCCAGCGACACCGGCGTGAGCGGACCGTCGAGCATGGCCCCGGTGTTGGCGGGCGCGCGGGTCTGTTGGGCGGTGTTGTCCGGCGTGATCATGGCGGCCTGGTTGAGCGGCCCCGCCGCGCCGCCGGCGTAGAGCTCCCCGTTGGCCACCACGCCCGCGCAGCGCGCGCGCATGGCCTCCGACAGGTCAATGGAGACCCGCGAGGTGGCGAAGCCGGGCAGCGGCTTTTCAAGCGTGACGTAGATCAGCGTGCCGGGGCCCGCGGAGGCGCTGACGGGCTGGGGGCCGTCGCGCACTTCGAGAATGCACAGGGAGCCGAAGCCCTGATCGGCCGCGGCCATGTCGATGCGATAGGTCTTCGGGAAGTGGCGCTCATACACCTCGTAGCGCCAGCCGGACGAGAGCTCTCCGCCCGTGATCCACGCGCCTGGCGCTTCAAGATCGCCGTTCTCGGCCGACTTCCACATCCCGACGAGGAACGATGCGGGGTACATCACCCCCAACGTCGCCACGGCGGGAAGGACAAGGCGGGGAAGCATGTTCATAGGCTTCGACCTTCAGACTTTCAAACGGCGATCGGCGCTTTGATGGCTGGGTGCGCCCGGTACCCTTCGAACACTACGTCTTCCGGCAGGAAGGCGAATAGATCACGCTTCGCTTCCGCCAGCTTAACAAACGGTAAACGGAGCGGCGTCCTGCCCAGTTGCTCCCGCGCCTGATCGCGGTGATTGGCGTAGAGATGGACGTCTCCGAACGTGTGGACGAAGTCCCCCGGCGCCAGCCCCACGACCCGCGCGATCATGTGAGTAAGCAGTGCATAACTGGCGATGTTGAAAGGCACGCCAAGAAAAATGTCCGCGGAGCGCTGGTACAGTTGGCACGAGAGCTTGCCGTCGGCCACGTAAAACTGGAACAGGCAATGGCATGGCGGCAAAGCCATCTGGTCTACGTCGGCGGGATTCCACGCGCTCACGACGTGGCGGCGGGAGTACGGCATCGTCTTGAGGCTTTCGACGACGCCTGCGATCTGGTCGATCGTCCGCCCGTCGGGCGCGGCCCATGAACGCCACTGCTTGCCGTACACAGGTCCGAGATCGCCGTTGGCGTCGGCCCATTCATCCCAGATCGTCACGCCCTGCGCCTGCAGCCACGCGACGTTCGTCTCGCCGCGCAGGAACCAGATCAGCTCGGCGACGATGGCTTTCGTGAACAGCTTTTTCGTCGTCAGGAGCGGAAACCCTTCCGACAGGTCAAAGCGCAGCTGACGGCCGAAAAGACTTCGCGCGCCCGTTCCCGTGCGGTCGTTGCGATCGTCGCCGTTCTCCAAGACGTCCGCCAGCAATGCCAAGTATTGAACATCGGCATGCGTCGGCGATGGTGTGAATATGTCTGCCGCGAGGCTCATCGCACCCTCCTATGAAGTGACTCGTGCGCGCTGTCGCCTTTGGGCCACCTGCCGCTAACGTTGCGCTTCAGGAACGGTCCTCCCGGCGCGAGTGGCGGCGGCTTGGTCAAGCAGCACCCGGAGATTCCATCCCTCGCCCTCGGCCCCGCTGATGTTGTCCACCCGCCAGAGCCCATCCTCCCTGCGCAGATCGTAGCGGACGGATCGCGGCAGATTGAAGGTCCGGAACGACGCGACCACGACGGCGGTGTCGCCCGCCGGGGCCGCCGCCAGCGCCACGTCGAGACCGCGGAGGCTGTAGGCGTCGCCGGCGACCACGGGATCGAAATCGATGGCGGCCTTGGCGCCGCCCGCCACCGCCGCCCGCTCCGCCTCGATCCGCGCTGCGAGATCGCGGGTGTACGGCAAGGCCGCTGTGGGCGACGCGCCCGCCTCCGCCTTGCGATAGGGCGCGTAAATCGCCTCCACCAACCCCACCGGGTCAGCGCCAGGCGGCGGGGGCTGAACGCACGCCGCAAGGCCGAGGGCGAGCAGTCCGAGAAACAGGCGACGCATCGGCGCTCCCACGGCAGTGGCGGATTTCGTCACGGACCCGCCGCCTGAAGGGCTGCGCAGGATGGCGCCCGACGCGACACCTGCCTCAGCAGCCAGTCCCCGCGATACGCCCACGCGGCGTTCACGTCGACGCCGGCGCGTCGCAGCGTGCGCGCCGTCCAGTGATTACAGACGTTGAACAGGTGAAAATCGCCTCGGCCGGCGAGAAAGCGGCTCATCTGGCCATGCTGGCCTGGCGCCACAGGAATGGCGTCGCCTGCGGGATCCCGCTGCAGCGACTCCGCCAACGCGTCGCCCAGTCGTCGAGCGCCGGCGCGCGATACGCCGACCGTAAGGATCTCCGCCGGCGGAAAGACTGTCTCCACGGGCGTCTCGGCGGCGATCACATGAACGACCGACGACCCGCCCGGCGCCAACGCCCGCAGACCCAGCCCCATATCCGTCCCGTCGGAGCGGTAGAAGGCGTCATCGCCCCAACCGACGAGCAGGTGGCGGGCGTCGGGATAAAGGCGGCGCAGTGGATGATCGGCGTCGAGCAGGCTGGCCTCCAGCGAAAAACTCGTGTGCCAGTCATTGCTCCATAGCCGGACGTCGACGCAGTCCGCACGGGTGGCTGGCGGTCCGCCGAGCGGCGGCGTGGCCCCGGTCCACAGCCAGCCCAGAGCGGCGACGCTCACGCCGCCCGCAACGATCGCGCGCCACCTCATGGGGATAGGCGCCGCGTCCTGAAAAGCCAGCCTGCGGCCCCTGCTCCGATGAGCGGCGCCACGATGAAGAGCCAGAGCTGCGCCAGCGCCTGGCCCTGGACCACAAGCGCCGGACCGAGGCTGCGGGCCGGGTTGACCGAAACGCCCGTGATGCGGATGCCCACGATATGGATGACAGCCAGCGTCAGCCCGATGGCGAGCCCAGCCGCCGCGGTTGGCGCGCCGGCTTGCGTGGCGCCAAGCACCACCACGACGAACAGGAAGGTCGCCACCACCTCCCAGGTGAAGGCGGCGACCACGCCATACTCGCCAAGATAGCCCTCTCCCCATCCGTTCTGGCCAAGGCCGTCGAGCCCGATGGCGTAGCTGCTGCGTCCGGAGGCGATCAGCAGCAACAGGCACGCGCCCGCAAACGCCCCCCCGCTCTGCGCCCCCCAGTACCGGAACATCTCGGCGCGCTGCATCCGCCCGGCGACGTAGGCGCCGAAGGAGATGGCGGGGTTGATATGGCAGCCGGACACCTGCCCCACGCCGTAGGCCATCGCCACCACCGCCAGCCCGAACGCGAAGGCGATCCCAAGCTGGCCCACGCTGTCGCCAGCGAGAACCGCCGCCCCACAGCCCAGCAAGACGAGAGCCGCAGTCCCGATGAATTCCGCGAACAAGGGCTTCCAGACACTGCGCTCGGGTGCGTCATCCATGGCCGTTCACTCCACGATTCCCGCCGGGAGTGTGCCGGATGCGCCCGCTTGGCGACAGGCCGTGGTCGCGGCCTCGACCGCGCCAACCTTCCCTCCTCCCGCGATCCGCTCTATATTCGTCGGGTCCGGAGCAATCCGGACTATGGCGATAAACGCGCGGAGATAGGCGGATCGGACCCGGGTGCGATTCCCGGCGGCTCCACCAGTGACCCACCCAGTCGTTGGATGGCGAGCGGGGCCGAAATAGGATCGACGGACGTTGAAGGACGATGCTTTTGCCCGGGTGGTCCCGTTACAGGCCGTACAGCAATAGTTGCCAACGACAACACTGCTGAGGAATTCGCTCTGGCTGCGTAAGCGGTCTGGGTAATTCCGATCTTAAGCCCTCACGAGTAGCATCGTGAGGCGGGGCCCCCCGGCGCCTGGCAACAGAAGCCGGGGACTTCTCCGGAGCGTCGCGTGGCCGAAGACATTCTCACCGGACGGTGTCTGTGCGGCGGGGTCCGTTTCGAGACCCGCGGCGCGCCGCGCTTCCTCTCCAACTGCCATTGCGAGACATGTCGGCGCGCCTCATCGGCGCCGTCAGTGGCGTGGGCGGGCTTTCTGGATGCGCAAGTGACGCTGACGGGGGAATCGCTGCGCAGCTACCCCTCCTCACCGGGCGTGGCGCGCTATTTCTGCGGCGTGTGCGGGAGCCCCGTGGCGTTCCGCGGCGAGCGCTGGGCGGGCGAGACGCACCTCACCATCTGCGCCTTCGACGCGCCGGCGGGCCTTGCGCCAGCCAGTGATCACTTCCCCGAGGAGCGCCTGCCATGGGCCCGCCTGCTCGGCCCGACGGATCAGGCGTCGTAGAGCGCCTGCAGTTTCTTTGTCGCGACCCGGCGCCAAGCCCGTTCGATCAGCGCGGCGAGCGCCTTGCGTCCGATGGCGTCGAGCCGGACGAGGACCATCGGATAGCCGCGATAGTGGTCGGTGATGAAGAACGCGGCAGGGTCGCTCTCGATCAGGAAATCCCGTTCATCGAGACTGTCCACGCCGATGACGAGCACGCCCGCCATACGCTCCTTTTCGCGCATCAGGGGCTTGCGCCCCGCCCTCCATGCACGCGTGCCGTAGGAGACGCCTTCCACGACGCCAGGCAGTGCCATCGCAATGGAAGCGGCGTCGTCGATGGTGAGCCGGTTGCGCGCCATGCCGGACGATAACGCCATGCGCCCGACAGGAGAAGGCGCCGCTGGCGCGTCGCGCATCGCGCGCGCCTGCGCGCCTTCGCGCATCGCGCGCGTCACGCCCCGCAGACCCTCGGCAATTCGCGTCGTGTGCAGCCGAGCGCTTGCGCACTCGCGTGAGGTGGAACAGGCGTTGACTGGCGCGTGGGCGGCGTTAAGTGTGCGAACGGCTTCTGAGCCAAGGAGGGGCGGCGTGGCCGAAGACCTGATCGGATACGAAAGTCTGACGCAGGATGCGATGCGCGGCGTCGTCCGCGCCGCGCTCTCGCGTGCGGCGGCCCAGCGTGCGCTTCCCGGCAAGCACCACTTCTACATCACCTTCAGGACGCATGCGCCGGGCGTCGTGATCCCCGAGCATCTCTCCGCGCGCTATCCCGACGAGATGACGATCGTCCTGGAACACCAGTTCTGGGACCTCGAGGTGTTCCCGGATCGCTTCCGCGTGATCCTGAAATTCGGCGGCCAGCCCAGCCCGATCGTCATTCCTTTCCTCGCGCTGACGCGCTTCTACGATCCCTCCGTGCGCTTCGGCCTGCAGTTTGACCAGCAGACGGCCGAACCCGTACCCTCGGCGCCTGAAGAGACCCGCGCCGTCACGCAGGCCGCCGTCGGCGAGGAGCGTGAGACCCGCGCACCCGCGGCGCAGGCCTCGGTCGTCAGCCTCGACGCATTCCGCAAGAAATGAGCGCCGGCGCGCCGTGACCGGCGAAGCGCCACCCGTAGCGGACGCGGTGCTGCTGGCCCGCTTTCAAGAGTCCGTCAACCAACCCAGGGGCAGTCGGCTCCTCGGCTTCACATTGATCGCCCTGTCGCAGGCGGATCGTCGCGTGGAGGCCCTGTTCGACGCCAAGCCTGATTTCGCCAACCCCATGCGCCAGGTGCAGGGCGGCTATCTTTGCGCGATGCTGGACGACGTCATGAGCGTGGCGTGTCTCGTTTCGTCCGGCATGACGCATGTGGCGCCGACGCTGGAGATGAAGACAAGCTTCCTGCGCCCTGCCCTCGCCGACGGTCGAAAGCTGCGGGCGGTGGGTCGCGTCGTGAAATGGGGCCGAACGATCGCGTTCACGGAGGGCGAACTCTGGGACGGCGACGAAACGCTCTTGGCCAAGGCCACCGGCACGGCGATGCCGACGCCGTTCAAGAACTTCAAATAGCGCGGCTCCGCTCGTCTCAGACCTGGCCGCGCGACCGCACCACCACGAAAATCCGGTCCCGCTCCGCGCCGATCCGCTCCACCAGCAGGCGCGCGATCTGCATGTCGTCGAAGAAGACGAAGCCCTTGATGGCGTCCAGCAGAGCCTTGGCCAGGTTGTCGAGATCGAGCGCAGGGGCCTCACCGGCGTGCTCAAGGCGGATGTCGACCTCGAAGTCTCCCCAACGGGGACGGACGTGAAACTCCTTGCGGAAGAACTCATACACCAGCGGCTTGTAGGTGCGCGCCTGCGTGGTGATCTCGTCGACGGCGATTTCCAGCTCATCGCGCGAGCGCCATCGCGCGCGGACCTTGCCGCGACCTTGCCAGACGGGCCCGGTCAACGCGCGCGCCTCAGGCCGTCGCCCCCGATGCACTGGGAAACAGCGTGAAGAAGTCCACATCGTACGCGCCGGCCGGGTCCTTGCGGACGAATTCGTCGAGCCTGTGCGCGTCCTCGCCCACGAGAATGCGCCAGTGGCCAGCCTTCACGCCATCGAGGATCACCTTGGAGGCCTGCGCCGCCGTCATCGGCGCGTTGTCGCGGAAGCCATCGGCCATCGCCTTGCCGAGCTGGGCGAGCATCTCGTCGCTGATCTGGGTGTCGTCCATCCCCTGCGCCCTGACGCGGGCGCGGAAGAACTTGAAGTCGTCTGCGGAAAACTCGTCGCTGTCGGTGCCCTGGATCACCTTGCGCGAATTGGCGACGATGTCGGTGCCGATGTGGCCGGGCATCACCACCGAGCACTTCACGTGCGGAGCGTTGACCTTCAGGTCCGTCATCAGCGCCTCGGTGAAGCCCTTCACTGCGAATTTCGCGGCGCTGTAGGCCGTGTGCGGCGTGTTGTTGCCGATGGAGGCGTAGAAGCCATTCACGCTCGACGTGTTGACGATGTGCGCCTCGCTCGCCTTCACCAGCATCGGCAGGAAGGTGCGCACCCCGAGATACACCCCGCCCCAGCAGATGTTGAACGTGCGCTCCCAGCTCTCGCGCGGGTCGGTGAACAGCGAGCCGCCGCCGCCGACGCCGGCATTGTTGAACAGCAGGTGGATCTTGTCGGTGTCCATCTCCCGGGCCACCTCGTCGCGGAAGCGCAGGAGCTGATCCTCCATCGAGACGTCGGCGACGTGGGCGGACACCCTGGTGCCCTGAGGGGGGCCGTCGGCGGCGCACAAGGCCTTCGTCTCGGCCATGGTCTTCGCCGAGACGTCGCACATGGCGACGTTGCAACCTTCCGCCACCAGTTGGCGCACCAGCTCACGCCCCATCCCTGTGCCGCCGCCGGTGACCACCGCGATCTTGCCCGCGAAATCCTTCATGACGTTTCCCCTTCTGTCTTCTTTGCGACCGGAGAGACCCTGTCCGCGGACGGCGCGCAAGACGAAACAGAACGGCCAGGCCGGGCCTCGCCGCGGCTGGAGCCCCGCCCCCGACCAGCGCCCCAGACACGGGCGGCCAATCGACGGCCACGGCGCCATTTGCTAAGCGGGACCACGGCCGAAGGGGTTGGGCCGCTCGGGGAGTGCCATATGAACCGCTGGGCGGGACGCCTGCTGGGCGCTGCCTTGGTCGCCTTGGGGGCCATGGGGTACGCCATGCCCGCCCGAGCGCAGGCGCCGACGGTCGCGCCGCCTGCCGCGCTGCCGGGGGACATGACGCCGAGCGCCGTCCCCTCCGACCTCGAACCCTACGTGGACGGCCTCGTGGCGGCGGCCATGGAGACCCACAAGATCGCCGGCGTGGGCGTCGCCGTGGTGCGCGACGGCCAGGTGCTGTTGCTGAAGGGCTATGGCCAGGCGGATGCGGCGGGACGCCCCGTCGATCCCGCCCGGACCCTCTTCCGCATCGCCTCGATCTCCAAGACCTTCACGTGGATCGCGCTGATGCAGCAGGTCGAGGCGGGCCGCATCGACCTCGACAAACCCGCCAACGACTACCTGCCGCCGGCGTTGCGCATTCCCGATGCGCCGCGCTTTGCGCAGCCCGTCCTCGTGCGCCACCTTCTCACCCACAGCGCCGGCTTCGAGGACCTCGTGGCGGGCCACCTCTTCATTGCAGACCCCGAGCGGGCCGTGCCGCTCGTTGATGCGCTCGTGCGATACCGACCCGCGCGCGTCCGCGCGCCCGGCGTGGCGAGCGTTTACTCCAACTACGGCGTGGCGCTGGCCGGTGCGCTGGTGGCGCACATCGCCGACACGCCATTCGAGGACTATGTGGAGCAGCGCATCCTCACGCCGCTCGGTCTGCAGAACACCACGTTCCGGGAGCCGTATGCCCCGGGCCTCGTGCAGTTCAAGGGGCTGCCTTCGCCGATGTCGCCGGCGCTGGCCGGCGATGTCTCCACCGGCTTCGCCTGGATCGGGGGGACCCACACGCCTCAGCCGTTCGAACACGTCGTGCAGTTTGCGCCGGCCGGGTCCGCGTCCGCCACACCGGCGGACATGGCGCGCTACATGATCGCCCTGACGGCGGGCGGCGCGGGCGTGCTGCGCCCGGAGACGGTGGCGCTGTTTGCGCGACCTACGCCGCTGTTCGCCAACGCGCCGGGCGTGAACGGCGTGGCTTTCGGCATGCTGCAGGCGCACTCGAAGGGCGGATGGCGCCAGTGGGGACATGGTGGCGATACGCTGCGCTTCCATTCCGAACTCGCGCTGTATCCCGATCTCGGGCTCGGCGTGTTCGTGGCGACCAATTCTGCGACGGGCGGCGCGCTGCGCGACCTCCTTCCGGGCCACGTGGCCGACCGGATCGGCGGGCGAAACCCGGCGGCCGTACGGCCTGCGGCCGCATCCCTTTCTCGCGACGCCCTGAGACGGTTCGCCGGCGTCTACATCGCCGACCGGCGCGGCTACACCACCATCGAGAAAGCGTTTTGCCTCGTCCGATGCGCCGTGGAGGTGGCCGTCGCGCCGGACTCGGAGACGTTGATCTTCGCCGGCGGCGGCTACGCCACCCGGCTCGCCCCCATCGACAGTGTGGAGCGCGCGCCCGGCGTCCGCGTGCATCGCTTCCGGGTCGAGGACTCCGGCGAAATCGCCGCATTCGAAGAACGCGGCGGACGGATCGTCCGATACATCCACGCCGGCGGGGTCAATCGCGCCACGCGCGTCAGCCGCTTCGCCGCACCCCAGGGCTTCTTCGCCGTGCTGCTGCTCGGCATTCTCGGCGCGATGGCGGCGGGGGCTTCAGGCGTCGCCCGTTTGATCGGCCCCGTGCAGTCCAGCGCGGCGGCGCGGCTGGCGGGCTTGCTGATGCCGCTCGCCGGCGCCGGTTGGCTACTCACACTCGGCTTCTACGGGGCGTACTTCGGCCGTGCGGCCGGCGATGAATGGACAGTCTTCGCCCACTGGCCGGGCGTGCTCCGCCTCGGCGCGCTCTCCGCCTTGACGTCCGCCGTGATCACAGCCCTCGCGACGATCTCCGTGGCGATCGCGTGGCGCAGGGCTGACTGGTCCATCTGGCGTCGCGCGCGGATCCTCGCCACGCTGGGCGCCCTCGTGGCGCTCGCCGTGGCGCTCCATGCCTGGAACCTGCTCGGCGCCAGGGTTTGAGGGGCCGCATTGCGCCCGCTCGCGCATCGGGCTAACCGCTCGCGGCAGTTCGCCACCGGGAGCGGCCCATGACCACGCGCACCGAAACCGACACGTTCGGCCCCATCGACGTCCCCGCCGATCGCTACTGGGGCGCGCAGGCGCAGCGATCGCTCGGCAACTTCAGGATCGGCGAAGAAAAGATGCCCAAGCCGCTCGTCCGCGCGCTCGGCGTCGTCAAGCGCGCGGCCGCGGAGGCGAACATGGCGCTTGGCAAGCTGGACGGAGATCTTGGCGCCGCCATCGTCGCAGCAGCGCAGGAAGTGATCGACGGCAAGCTTAACGCCCACTTCCCGCTGAGCGTCTGGCAGACGGGCTCAGGCACCCAGACCAACATGAACGCCAACGAAGTGATCGCAAACCGCGCCATCGAGATGCTGGGTGGCGCCATGGGCTCCAAGAAGCCCGTGCACCCGAACGACCACGTCAACATGAGCCAGTCGTCCAACGACGTGTTCCCGACCGCCATGCACATTGCCGCCGCCGAGTTTCTCGTGCGCGAGACGTTGCCCGGCCTGACGAAGCTCTCTGCGGCGCTCTCCGCCAAGGAAGCCGCGTTCGCCCACATCATCAAGATCGGGCGCACCCACACGCAGGACGCCACGCCGCTGACGCTGGGCCAGGAGTTCTCCGGTTACGCCCACGCAGTGGAGAACGGCATCCGCCGGATCGAGGAATCGATGGTCGATCTCTTCGAGCTGGCGCAGGGCGGCACGGCGGTCGGCACGGGCCTCAACGCGCCCGTGGGCTTCGCGGAGACGTTCGCGGACAATGTCGCGCGCATCACCGGGCTTCCGTTCATCACGGCGCCAAACAAGTTCGAGGCGCTGGCGAGCCACGGCGCGCTGGCGTACGCGCATGGCGCGCTGAACGCGGTGGCGATGGATCTGTTCAAGATCGCCAATGACATCCGGTTCCTCGGTTCGGGCCCCCGCTCCGGCCTTGGCGAACTGTCGCTGCCGGAGAACGAGCCCGGGTCGTCCATCATGCCGGGCAAGGTGAACCCGACCCAGTCAGAGGCGCTGACGATGGTATGCGCGCAAGTGCTTGGCAACCAGGCCACGATCGGCTTTGCGGCGAGCCAGGGGCATTTCGAGCTCAACGTGTTCAAGCCGGTGGTGATCTACAACTTCATCCAGTCCGCCCGCCTGATCGGCGACGCCGCCGTCAGCTTCGCCGACAATTGCGTCACAGGCATCGAGGCGCGCGAGGACAACATCCGGGCCGCGATGGAAAGGAGCCTCATGCTCGTCACCGCGCTGGCCCCCAGCATCGGCTACGACAACGCCGCCAAGATCGCCAAGACCGCGCACAAGAACGGCACGACGCTCAAGCAGGAAGCCGTGGGCGGCGGCTACGTGACGGAGGCGGAATTCGACGCGGTGGTGCGCCCTGAACAGATGATCGCGCCGGGCTGAACCGTCACGCCGGGAAGAGGCGCCGCTCCTTCTCGATCCAGGTCGCAAAGCTTTGCCGGGCGTGCATCGCTGCGACGAACGCCGCAAGCTTCGGATGCGTCGCCGCGTTGGGCGCAATGCCGGTGTGGGCGAGATTGACGAAGGGGCTCGCCACCGCGATGTCGGCGAGCGTCAGACGGTCCTCCACGAGATGTCCCGACGCAGGCAACACGCGTTCGATGTAGTCGAACGCCGGGGGAAGCTGCTCGGCTTCCGCCTTCGCCGCCGCCGCCTCATCGCCCTCGCGTCCGAGGAAGCGGGGTGCGACGACCCTGTTGAAGAAGATGGCCCCGCCAGCGGCCGTAAGGATGGTGTCGGCGAACTCGTCGTACCAGATCGTTCGCGCGCGCGCCTTCGCCTCGATGGGAATGAGCGGTGGCTCGGGGTGTTTGGCTTCGAGGTAGGTGACGATGGCGGTGGAGTCGGAGACGGTGAAGTCGCCGTCGCGGAAGCCGGGAATCTTGCCGAACGGGCTTGCCTCGAGAAATTCGGGATCCCGCGCGCCCAGGCCCACCTGCTTCAGATCGAGCGCGAGCCCCTTCTCTGCGCCATAGACGAGCACTTTGCGGACGAACGGGGAAATCGAACTGCCATAGACCAGCATGCGGCACACTCCTTGATCGTCAGATCGCGAGACTCGACGGCGCCTCGATCTCAAGATCGAGCAGCATCTGCGCAAAGCCCTTGGCGAGTGGATCGTTGCGCAGGCTCGCCGCGCCGCCGCCGCCCAGAGCCTTCGTCATGAGAAAGTTCATCGCGTGGAATCCCGGCAGGTCGTAGCGCACCACCTCGCCTTCCACCAGATGGGCGAAGTAGGCCTTGACGCGCTCCGCAGTCAGCTCGCGGCGCAGAATGGGCAACAGCGCCGGATCGCGGGCGATGACCCCGATGTTGGCGCTGTCTCCCTTGTCGCCGCTGCGGGCCCAGACAAGTTCGATGAGCCGGCGCGACACCGTGAGCGCCCCGGGCTCCACCGGCACCGGTGAGGCCACGTCAAGCGCATGCGGCGCAGGCAAATCCGCGACGCCGCGGGGAACATCGACAGGCGTGATCTCCCCGTCCATGTGCACGACGGGCGCCGTCACGCCCTTGTCGATCAGGAAGGAAAACAGACGCACCACGGGCGCCGGATCGGGCCTGCCGCCGCCGAAGTTGCCCGTCGTGCCCGGTGACCACGACGTGCCAGCGGGCGAGATTTCGCGCGCGAACAGCTCGAGCGCTGCGCGGTCGGCATGCTTCACGCCGAGCTTCATCACCACCTCGCGTGCAGCCCGGACCCGAGAATGGGGCCCGTATTGCTGCTCCGCGCCGAGGATTTCGATGGAGGTCTCCGCGTAGTCGCCGAAGTTGTGATCGCGGAACATGGCCCGTGTGCGCGCGAGAATGGCTTCGGCGGTCCGCTCCGCCTTTTTCGCTGCGTCGATACCGACGATCGTGAGGTTGCCGAAAGCGCGCCACCCATCCATGTAGGTGGCGGAGACCTTGTACGTGCGCGTGGCGGGCCGGCCCCGGGCGCCGGTGACGTGAACCCGATCCGGTCCCTGCTGCGTGATGCGCACATCGCGAAAATCGCACACCACGTCCGGGACGATGTAGGCGGCTGGATCGCCGATTTCGTAGAGAAGCTGCTCACCCACAGTGGCGGGCGTGACAAGGCCGCCCGTCCCAGGCGGCTTGGTCACCACGAACGATCCGTCGGCAAGGCACTCGGCGATCGGGTATCCGATGTCCTCCCAACGCTCGACCTTCTCCCAGTCCGTATGCAGCCCACCTGTGGCCTGCGCGCCGCATTCCAGGATGTGGCCGACCAATGTGCCGGCAGCCAAACGGTCCCAATCGTCGAGCGCCCACCCGAACTCATGGATGAGCGGGCCTAGCGCCATGGCGGAATCCGCGCATCGACCGGTGACGACGATATCGGCCCCGGCCCTCAACGCCGCAGCGATCGGGACCGCGCCAAGGTAAGCGTTCATGGACACGATGGATTCCGGCGCAGCGGCGCCGGAAAACATCTCCCTCACATCCCGCAACATCTCACGCTGGGGAAGGAGATCGTCGCCCTCCACGTGGGCGATGCGCACGTCCACGCCCTGCTCCGCAGCGAGGGCTTTGAGGGCTGCGACGCAGGCAGATGGATTCATCCCGCCTGCGTTGGCGACGACCCGGATGCCCTTCTGCTTCACCTCCCGCAGAACCTGCGCCATCGCCACGGTGACGAAGTCCCCGGCGTAGCCCTTCGTCGGATCCCGCCGACGGGCGTTGACCATGATCGAGAGCGTGACCTCGGCGAGATAGTCGAACATGAGATAGTCCACCTGCCCGCGGCGGACGAGTTGGGGAGCGGCGACGCCGGAGTCCCCCCAGAAGGCGGACGCGCCGCCTATGCGGACGATTTTTTCGCTCATGACGTCGTCTCCCGCCCGATCACGTGTCTGGCGCCAGATCGACCAACACCCGACCAGGGGCCACCTGCTCTCCAGCCGTCACGTGCACAGCCGCCACACGTGCGTCCGCCAGCGCCACCATGACATGCTCCATCTTCATAGCCTCTAGCGTCACCAGAGGCGTCCCCGCCGCCACGCGGGCGCCGACCTCCACAAGCACGGCGACGATCTTCCCATTCATCCGCGCAGCCACGGCCCCGGCCTGCGCCTTCAAGTCCCGCGCCGGCGGCGCCAGGCGCAAATCCTCGAAGGCATGATCGCCGCCGAGCGAGACCCAAAGCATGCCCTCGCTCCACGCGTAGGCCACTCTTTGAGGCGCACCGTCGACCATGACGTCGAACACGACCCCTTGCGCGCCCGGAGCGCCGACGATCTCGACGTCTCGATCGTCCACGACCACACGCGCCACGCAGCCGCGCGCGAACACGCGCCCTTCCCCTATCCGCTCGCCGTACCTGAGCCGCCATCGCAGCGGGACCGGAGCGGCGTTCGACCAGTCGCGCCACGCCGGGGGCGCCCATTCACGCGCGGGCGTCGCCACGGCCGATAGCCACCCGGCGATCGCCCACACCGGCGTCTCAGGATCGAGTGCGCGGGCGGCGTTGTCGGGAAAGTGGCGCGCTATGAAGGCGGTGGTGACGTCGTCGCCGCCACGGAACGCCGCCGAGCGCGCGACGCGGGCAAGGAAAGCGCGATTGGTTTCGACGCCCAATGCCTGGGTGCTTTCCAGCGCGCGCGCCAGCGTATCGACGGCTTCGGCCCGCGTGCGGCCATGGGCGATGATCTTGGCGAGCATCGAATCGTAGTGCGGCCCAACCACTGAGCCGACCGCAAGCGCATGATCGGTCCGCACGAAAGGCGCCGGCGACCAGGCGGCGAGCGCGCCTGTGCGTGGCATGAAATCCTCGCCCGGCGCCTCCGCACACAGGCGCGCCTCGACTGCATGGCCGGAAATCCAGACGTCGTCCTGCGTGATGTCCAGCGGCTCTCCCATCGCCACGCGCAGCTGCTGCTCCACAAGGTCGACGCCCGTCACCAGCTCCGTGACGGGATGCTCCACCTGGAGCCGTGTGTTCATCTCCATGAACGTGAAGGCTTTGTCCGCATCAAGCAGAAACTCGACGGTGCCCGCGCCGACATAGCCGATCTCCCGGGCGATCTGCACGGCGACGGCGCCCATCCGCTGACGCAGCGCCTCATCGACCGCGGGGCTAGGCGCCTCCTCGATGATCTTCTGGTGACGACGCTGGATGGAGCAATCCCGTTCCCCCAGATGCACCACCGCGCCATGCGCGTCAGCCAGCACCTGAATTTCGATGTGACGCGCGTCGTCCACGGCGCGCTCCAACACTAGGCGACCGTCGCCGAACGCCTTCAGCGCCTCGGCCGCCGCGCTGCGGACGGCTTCGGCGAAGTCCCGCGCCTTTTCCACGCGCCGCATGCCCCGGCCGCCGCCGCCGGCGGAAGCCTTGATCATCACCGGATAGCCGATCCGCTTCGCCGCCGCGGTGAGTGCGGCCTCCGTCTGGTCCTCGTTATCGTAGCCGGCGAGCACGGGCGCGCCCCAGCCAGCGGCGCGCTTGCGGGCGGCCGCCTTGTCGCCCATGGCGCGGATCGCGGAGGCGGGCGGGCCGATCCAGACCAGTCCAGCCGCCTCCACCGCATCGGCGAACGCCGCATTTTCCGACAGGAACCCGTAGCCTGGATGAATCGCCTCCGCGCAGGACGCCCGTGCCGCCGCGAGGATTTTCTCCACCACAAGGTAGGACTCGCCAGGCGCCGCACCGCCGATGTCCACGGCGCTGTCGCAGGCCGCGGCGTGCACCGCGCCCCTGTCGGCGGCGGAGTGCACCGCGACAGTGCGCAGCCCCATTTCACGCGCCGTATGCGCGATGCGCACGACGATCTCGCCACGGTTGGCGATCAGCAGCGAGGAAAACGGACGCGCGACCGTCATTGCTCACGCTTCGGCAGCGTGCCCATCTTCTTGGCGATGATGCCCAGCATCACTTCGTCGGCGCCGCCGCCGATGGAAAGCAGGCGACCGTCGCGATAGAGGCGCGAGACCGGGTTGTCCCACGTAAAGCCCATGCCGCCCCAGTACTGCAGGCATTTGTCTGCGACTTCACGCGTCAGACGTCCGGCCTTCAGCTTGGCCATAGAGGCGAGCTCCGTCACGTCGCCGCCGTCAACGTAGAGCGCAGTGGCGCGATAGGTGAGTGCGCGCAGCGCCTCCACTTCCGTTTTGAGCTCGGCAAGCGTGAAGTGGACTACCTGGTTGTCGAGAACGGAACGGCCGAAAATCTTGCGCTCTCGCGTGTAGGCGATCGTGGCGTCGATGACGGTTTCGAGCGGGGCGATGCTGTTGGCGGCGCCAAACAGCCGTTCCTCCTGGAACTGCATCATCTGGTAAGTGAACCCCTGCCCCTCCTCGCCGACGCGATTGGCCTGCGGCACGCGCACATCGTCGAAATGGATCTGGGCGGTGTCGGACGCATTCATGCCGATCTTGTGAATCGTGCGCGCCACCGTGACGCCCTTGGTCTTCATGGGCACGATGATGAGCGACTTGTTCTTGTGCGCCGGTCCGTCGCCGGTGTTGGCCAGGAGGCAGATCCAGTCTGCTTGCGCGCCGTTGGTGATCCAGAGCTTTGCGCCATTGATGACGTAGTCCCCGCCGTCCTTGCGGGCGTGGGTGCGGATGGCGGCGACGTCGGACCCGGCGCCGGGTTCGCTGACGCCGATGGCCGCGACGTATTCGCCGGCGACGGCCGGGGCCAGAAATTCCTCACGCAACTTGTCGGACCCGAACCGCGCAAGCGCGGGCGTGGCCATGTCCGTCTGTACGCCGATGGCCATGGGGACGCCGCCGCAACGGATGCGCCCCATCGCTTCGGCCATCATCACGCCGTACGAGTAATCGAGTCCCGCGCCGCCGTAGGCTTCGGGCTTGGTGAGGCCAAGCAGGCCCAGACGGCCCAGCTTGAGGAAGAGTTCATGGGCCGGGAAAGCGCGCGCCTCCTCCCAGGCGTCCACGTAGGGATTGATCTCCTGATCGACGAAGCGATCGATGGTTCGTCTGAGGGCGAGATGGTCCTCGGTCCAGTTCATGGGCGGGCGACTCCGAACGACAACGGATTGGGCGCGCGCCGGCGGGCGGCGAGCGCGACGGACAGGCAAAACGCCAGCACACGGCGCGTATCCCGCGGATCGATGACGCCGTCATCGAGGACGCGGGCGGAGTGGTGGATGGCGGCCTGCTGACGCTCGAACGTCTCCACCACGGCGGCGTGGAGGCGGGCGATCTCGTCGGCGTCCGGCGTTTGACCGCGGGCCTTGGCGCCCTCCTCCATGACAATGGCCATCGTGGTGGCAGCCTGCTCCGCCCCCATCACCGCGATCCGGGCCGTGGGCCAGGAGAAGGAGAAATCCGGACCGAACCCGAAGCCGCACATGCCGTAGTTGCCCGCGCCGAAGGAGGCGCCGCAAACCACGGTGACTTGCGGCACCCCGGCGTTGGCGACGGCCTGGATCATCTTCGACCCATGCTTGATCATGCCCGCGCGTTCCGCGGCCGTGCCGACGATGTAGCCCGTGGTGTTCTGCAGGTAGACGATCGGCTTCCGCGTCTGCGCGCAGATCTGGATGAACTGGGTCGCCTTGGCGGCGCCTTCGGGATCGATCGGGGCGTTGTTGGTGATGATGCCGATGGGCATGCCCATGAGCTGGGCGTCGAGGCACAGCGTGCCGGCGCCGTAGGCGGCCTTGAACTCCAGGAAATCGGACCCGTCCACCAGCCGGGCGGCGACCTCGCGCATGTCCACCGGTTTCTTGCCGTCGGCCGGCATGATGGCGAGGAGATCGTCAGCGTCATAGAGCGGCGGCGGCCCGTCTGGCAGGATATCGAGGTCACGCGACCATGCCATCTTGGCGCAATGCTCGCGCATGAGCGCGATGGCGTGGGCGTCATCCTCGGCGATGTGTTCGGCGAGACCCGACACATGGCCATGCATGTCGGCGCCGCCGAGGTCTTCGTCGGTCGCGATTTCACCTGTCGCGGCCTTGAGCAGCGGTGGGCCGGCTAGGAAGGCCTTCGCGCGACCGCGCACCATGACCACGACGTCGGAGAGCCCGGTCATGTAGGCCCCGCCAGCGGTGGAGGAGCCGTGCGTGACCGCAAGGACGGGCAGGCCGGCCGCGGAGTGACGGCACAGGTTGTAGAAGTTGCGCCCGCCGCGCACGAAATCTTCCACACGGTACTGCAGCAGGTTGGCCCCTGCACTTTCGATGAGGTGGATGAACGGCAGACGATTGGCGTAGGCGATGTCCTGCGCCCGCTGGATTTTCTCCAGGCCGAAGGGCTGGAGCGCGCCTGCGTCGATGCCGCTGTCGTCAGCCACCACGAGCGCGCGCAGGCCGCCGACGTACCCGATGCCGATGATGAAGCCCCCACCCGGGACGCTTGCGGCCGGATCGGGCTTGTCGAAGAGATAGCCCGCAAGCGTCGACAGTTCGAGGAAGGGAGCCCCCGGATCAAGCAGCAGGCCCAGCCGTTCGCGCGGCAGCAGCTGTCCGCGCCGGGCGAACCGGGGCCCCGCCTTCGCTGAGGCGGCCCGTGTGCGCGCCTCCAGCGTGCGAACCCCTTCGAGCGCGGCCTCCGCCTGCGCCCGGTTGCGGACGGCGTATTCCGAGGCGGCGACGAAGGCGGAGCGAAACACGGGCATGGGCAACGATAGACGCCTCCGCCCGCCGGCGTCGAGCGGCGACGTTGCGTCATGCGGAGTGCGACGGGTAGGGTCTTTCCGCTTCGGGGAGACACACATGAGGCCGGTCCTGGTTTTCGCGCTGGCGGCGCTTGCGGTGTGCGGTGCGGCGACCGCGCGGGAGAGGCCCGTCGCGCGCACATCCGCGGAGATCGTCGCCGCTGCGCCGACCGCGGACTGGCGACCGCTGGACCTTGACCACACGCTGGTGATGACTTTCGGCGCCGGCAAGACGGCGATCATCGAACTGGCGCCCGCGTACGCCCCGCGCACTACGGCCAATATCCTGACGCTCGCCCGCCAGAAGTACTTCGACGGCCTCGCCATCGTCCGCGTGCAGGACAACTTCGTGACCCAGTGGGGCGACCCCGAGGCCGATACCGACAGCCGCCGCCCACTGGGGGCCGCCCAGCCCACGATTCCAGCGGAATGGACCCGCCCACGGGACAAAACCCTCCCGTTCACCCGACTCAAGGATCGCGACGGCTATGCGCGCGAGGTGGGCCATTCGAGTGGATTTCCGGTGGCCCGGGACCGGCGCAACACGTGGCTGGCGCACTGTTACGCCATGGTCGGCGCGGGCCGCGGCGACGACCCAGACAGCGCGAGCGGCGCCGAGCTCTACGTCGTGATCGGGCACGCGCCGCGCCAGCTCGACCGCAACATCACGCTGGTGGGCCGGGTGGTGCAGGGCATGGAGCATCTCGCCGCCCTTCCCCGCGGCGGCGGGCCCTTGGGGTTCTACGAGACGCCGCGGGAGCGGACGCGCATCGCCGAGGTGCGGGTGGCGGCCGATCTGGCGGACGGGGGCCCGGCGGGCAAACTGGAGGCGCTGCGCACCGACAGCGCGAGCTTCGCCGCCCTTGTGGAAGCGCGGCGAAACCGGCGCGACGCCTGGTACAAGCAGCCGGCGGGCCACATCGACCTCTGCAGCGTGCTACTGCCGGTCCGGTCGCGGCCATAGTCCGGCCGCCCTCGGCGCCCCCGGGGCCATGCGGTCGACCGCCAAGTTGACGCTACCGTCATATCGACATGGGAGCAGGCGACCGGCAGTATCCTCGAAAAATCGAGAGGACGCCGGATGATCAAGACCCGCTTCACAGAGATGTTCGGCGTCCAGCACCCCATCGCCCAGGGCGGCATGCAATGGGTGGGCACCGCGGAGCTGGTTTCCGCCGTCGCCAACGCCGGCGCCCTCGGTTTCCTCACCGCGCTCACGCAGCCGACGCCGGAGGCCCTCGCCAAGGAAATCGTCCGCTGCCGATCGATGACGGACAAGCCCTTCGGCGTGAACCTGACCATCCTGCCGGCCATCAAGCCGCCGCCCTACGCCGAGTATCGCGCCGCGATCATCGAGGGCGGGATCAAGATCGTGGAAACCGCGGGCTACAAGCCGCAGGAGCACGTGGACGACTTCAAGAAGCACGGCGTCAAGATCATCCACAAATGCACCGCCGTCCGCCATGCCCTGTCCGCCGAGCGCATGGGCGTGGACGCCATCTCCATCGACGGCTTCGAATGCGCCGGCCATCCCGGCGAAGACGACATCCCTGGCCTGATCCTGATTCCCGCCGCGGCGGACAAGGTGAAGATCCCGATGCTGGCGTCCGGCGGATTCGGCGACGCGCGAGGCCTGGTGGCCGCGCTTGCGCTGGGCGCCGACGGCATAAACATGGGCACGCGCTTCTGCGCGACGAAGGAGGCCCCGATCCACGACGCCTTCAAGCAGCAGATGGTCGCCAACGACGAGCGCGCCACCGACCTCATCTTCCGCACCCTCCACAACACCGCCCGGGTGGCGAAGAACGCCGTGAGCCAGGAAGTGGTGGCCATCGAGCGGCGCGGCGGGGC